>CAZXZL010000009.1:2449-26249 GCA_964645415.1 uncultured Methanosarcinales archaeon
ATCATCTTCATCATCCTCATCATCTACTTCTTCAAAATAAAATAAACTTAAATTAGCATGAGATTGATTTAGAATATCTTTTAAATGAAATTTAATCCCATAAAATTCAAGATCTAATGAGTCATAAGTTACCTCTTCATTAACAGACATTGAACTATTTTTTAAAAACGAATAGTTAATATAGTTCTCACTAATAGAGAAAACACTAAAATTAAAAGAAGTACTATTTATTTCAAAATTAAATCTTTGATTTTCTTCAACATTAAACGTTTTTTCATCACCTAAACTAAATCTACCTAAATCAATTTCTTCTTTATCCTCAGTATCTGGTTCTGTTGAGGGAAAACCACCTGGTGCTCCACCAACATCACCAGAGTCATCATCATCAGAATCATCAGAATCATCATCACTAGTCTCTTCAACTAATTCATAAGCAATAAAATTAGAAAAGTGATGAGTAAAAATAAATAAATCATCATCTTCTTTAAAGAAACATTGATTATTTGGACCAGAAAGAAATATATTTTTTGGTCTTGAGTAATTATCACAAGTTATATTAATCTCATAAAGTTCATCACCATCAACAAATCCTGCTTTGTAATTAGACATATTTGGTAACTTAATTTTTACTGGTTTATCAAAAGAAACTCTTGAATTAGAAACTCCTATCTCCATTGCCATTTTAACATCAATACCAGAGAGATCTAAATCAATTTCTTGTATAAAATCAAAGTTCCCATCCCACTCATCTTTTTCAACATTCATATTAGTATCTTCTAAAAAAGAAGTAATAATTGAACGATCATTATTGATTTCCCTCTCAAAAGAAGTATCTGAAAAGAAGTTAACTGAATTATCAGATTTTTCATTAAAATATAAATTGATATCAGAAGTTACATTATAAGGAATAGATATATCTCTAATATCTTTATTGTTTTCAAAAATAATATCATTGATATTAGAAGATACTTCAATAAAAGACTCATTAACTAATTTTTGATTCTCTGTTATATTTTCTACCACCGAAAAAGAAGAAACACTTGAAATATTACTTTTAATACCATGTGATGAATTAGCCCAAAAGAAATATTTATAGTTTTCTGGAGATAAATTTAATTTTGAAAAACTCCAAATAACATCTCCATCATTGTTCATATCATAAACAGAATAATTTTCTGAAGAAGAATTCTTTAAAAATAATTTAACATTCTCAGAATCAGAATAATCATCAATAGTTACGTTAAATTGATAAATATTAGAATCATTATATATATAAGGTAATTTTGTATTTATTTTATCATACGTTACAGGTGCAGTAACATTAAAGGAAATACTAGAAGAATTAACATTACCTGCAGAATCATTAACCCAAACATTTAATTCATTTTCACCATCATAAAATCTCTCTTTAAAAGGGAAATAATAAGATCTATCTTTTCCTTCAAAATTATACCATATACTATCTATTCCTGACAATTCATCATGTGTAGAAAAGTTTAAAAGAATATCTCTTGATTTAGTATAGTTTTGAGATAAAGGGGAGATTATATCTAAATGAGGATTTTTTGTATCAACAATGAAATTTATCTTTTTTTCTGCAACATTTCCCGCAGAATCATTTGAAAAGAAAGAAATATTATGTTTGCCATTTTCTAATTCGATATTATCTTCGTCTTCAAAAACAATTTCATCATCATTAACTTGATACCAATTCTCATCAATATCATTTTTATCTGTAGAATCAAATTCAATTAAAAGATTAGATGAATTGTAATAAGAATTATTTAACGGAGAAACAACATGGATTTCAGGAAGAATTGTATCAACAATAAAAGAAATTGTTTTATTAGCAACATTACCTAAAGAATCATTTGACCAAAATGTAATATTGTTTTCACCTTCATCAAACTGAAAAGATTCAAATTCATTATATTCAAATTTAGAATTATTATATTCAAACCAATTTTTATCAATTTCAGATAACTCATCTTGAGACATAAATTCAACATCGATTAAGTCTTTACTATAATAAGAATTATTTATTGGAGATACAACTTCAATATTAGGTGGTTTAGTATCTATAACAAAGTCAATTTCTTTTGATTTTTTATTACCTGCATAATCTTTAACACCAACAATAAGATTATTATCTCCTTGTTCAAAAAGAACATTTTCTGGTTGAGAGTAGGAATTATTTGAGTTATTAAAATAATACCATACTTCTGAGATACCAAAATTATTTTGTGTAGATATATTAAGTAAAACATCAAGAGAATTATAATACTCTCCTTCAATAGGACTAATAATATTTAATTCAGGCAATTCAGTATCAATTGTAAAGTTGATAATTTCAGAATTGTGATTAACTAATTCTTCACCATCATAATCATAAGCACTCACATTAAATTCATATTCACCATCATCTAAAATTATATCAAGTGAACAATTATAAAGAAATGTATCATCAAACCTCTCACAATCAACTTCATCACTACCTTCAATATCATATATATATTCACTACCATCAACATTAAAGACAACTTCACCAATTTCAATCCCAGTTCCATTTACTTCAACAATTAAGGATTTTTCACCATAATTAAAAAAATCTCCGTTTTTTGGAGATTTAAATTCAATTTCAGGATCAAGACTATACTCAAATAATGCAAATGAAGAAGCACTATCAAAAGTCCCTCTTACATATCTTTCTTCAGAATTTGATGAAATATCATCAATAATTTCCCAATCATCAGTTTCACAACTTGATATATCATAATATGGACATCTAAAGATTAAAATATCTTCCCAATTTATAGAATCAGAAAAAGTTGGTTCAGAATTAATAAAATCATATAAATTACTATAATTAAACAAAATTTCTAAATAATTAAAAGAATCAAAATTTTGGTCAATAGATATACCTCCAAAACTAAAATCAGTAAAACCTTGAGGGATTGATGCATCTTCTGGAGAATTTAAAGAATCTAATTCAAATGTAGAAAATTCTAAAGGATCTTCAAAGATAATATCATCATTTTCTTCTTTAAAGTCAACATTTGCAGATAAAATATCTAATTCAATATGATAAGGAATACTCTCTTCAATATTATTAAAATCCTTCATAACATCTAAATTCAAATTCCAATCATAAAAAATATCATATAATTCGATTTCAAAACTTTCGGTCCCTAAAACAGAATCAATCATTGGTTGAGGGATAATATCAGAATCAAATTTTAAAATTGGATCTATAAAGTAATCAATATCTATCTCAGAATCATCTTTCACAAACTCAGTATTTATAGTTGAATAGTTACTTAAAAAAAACGATTTAGTTAGAAAATTAAAATTAGATGAATCATCAACCGAAGTTGCCATTCCAACATGTTCTCCATTTAGAGGTAAATCACTCATTTCAAGTTGATAATTTTGGTCAAAAGAATCATAAACATAATCTTCAACAGTGATAAGTTCAAACTCAGAAATGTCAAAAGAACCTTCACTATCTCCTTTAAATTTTATACTTAAGTCTTCTTCTTCAAGTGTTGGATTAAAATAATCTATACTTATATTCTCTTTATGTCTTATAATAAGGTCATTTAAAGATAAAGATCCCGGAGATTCATAATCTAAGAAAAAAGGAACTTGACAAAAGACATCAAGATTCTCATCAACATAAAGTTTATTACTTAAATCGTTTATATTATCATAATAATCTCGATAATTAAAAAAAGAAATTTTTTCTTTCTTACAAAGGTCTAAATATTCATTAATCGATTTTGTTAAATCAGAATTCGATATAAATTTGCTATCTTTAAGTTCTCCTTCAATAAAATACTCAATATCATCATTATTAGAAATATCTAAACTTAAATCTTCAGGATAGAAATTACCTATTTCAGATATTCCCTCAATTTGATTCCAAACCATATCCTCCTCTCCATCACCATCTAAATCATATTCAATATTAAATAATCTTACTTTATTATTTCCATAATCGGCAATGGATAAATAAAAAGTGGCAATCATACTTGAAATTCCATCATACTTCACAGATAAATCAGTTGGATTATTTATTCTTTCATCATCAGGTAATTGTTCATTACTTATAGAATCAAGGTGATCATAGTTTTCAAGATCACTCATTTGGTCTAAAACAAGGTCATCACCATCATGATCAATACTAATCATATGAATCATATTATTATCTTGGTCTAAAACAAAAACAAATTCAATCATGAACCAAAAGTCCATACCCATATATTCTACAGTATCATCAATTAAAACAGTATCAATTGCTTCAATTGAATTCATATCATTTATATTATCATAATCATTAATATTTTTATTAAAATCAAAATCAATTATATTTGAATCAGAATCATAACTTCCAAAAAAGATATTATCTTGAGATGTTGTTACGATATTATTATTTACAGAATCGATTTCAGTAAAAGACTCACCTTCATAAACAATTGAATCAAAAGTTAATTCACCATCATCTAAATAGATTAAACTAATTTTTTCATCATAAGGATGAGTTGAAAAGACTTTATTATTGATATTTGTTACTTCAGATGGTCTTGATAGAGAATGTTCTGAAAAATTTAATTTAGAAACTAAATAATATTCATCATCTTCATTAGTTCCATATAATCTTAAAACATTACTTAAGTCAACAACATACAAATAATCTTTAAGTTGACCTAACCTTCTTGGTCTAAATATTTCATCACTCATATACCTTGAGCTAAAACCACCATCTTTATAAGAATAAATTCTATTATGATAACCATCAGAAATAGACAAATCAAAATTATTACCACCTTTTGATAAACTTACACTCCTAGGACTTTTAAAAACTTCATAATCAGAGTCAGTATCTATATTAAAACCAAAATCTGTGACAACTGAATTAACAGGTAATAGTAATGAAGATTTTGTTGGTTCATTTAAATATAATGATTTCACATTTTTTTCACTAAATCTATTAACTAATCCTAAATAATCTCTTGAAAAAATATTTTTCTCATTAAATAGAATATTAAAATTTTTTATATGATTATAATTATCAGGGTTTTGAGATATTTCTTTTAAATCATCTTGAGTTGAAATAGGTTGGTATTTTAAGTTAAATGAAGAATCAAAAATTAAGTCAGAGTATAGAGAAAAACTTTCTTCATAATTATAATCATTACTAGAAGATAATTCAACATCAAAGAAATCAATTTTGAAATCTAAAACATCATCTTCACTAAATAAAAAAAGACCTGATTCTATTACAATAGAATTATCTTCAACTGAAATAGAAAAACTTCTAGAAGAGATATCATCTTTATGAATGTTAAAATCAGAAATTTTAGGTTCTAAAAAATCTTTTAAGAAAATACTTTCTTCAGATATTTGTAAAACGTTTCCCACTGAATTTCGATGTATATCATATCTTAACCTATCAATTTCAATAAATGTTAATAAAGAAAGACTATCAGGATTATAAGGGATTAGAGGTAGACTACAATTAATTATACCCTCACCTGAGTGATGTTTGTCATAATCATAATCTGTGATAAAACATTCAAAAAAATTACCTTCATTTAATTTATTTTCAGCTTGATAGATAGAGAGGTCTTTACTAATATCTTTATCTGAGAGAAAAACTCTTTTTTGTAAAGAATCTATATCTCTATATGAATCAAATTCATAATGAATCTCAATATTATCTCCAGGGGAAATATCTTCAATTGGTGAATCAAAAGTTGGCTGGTTAAAACGATAAGAGAAATACCCTGTTTCTAAATTAATTGGAACAATAAAAACTTCATCATTATTAGTTTTATTTAAAATTAAATGAGCAGAAATACTTTCAATAGTTTCTATTTCATTAAAAGAAAGAATTTCATCAACCATGTCTACAGAAAAGTTATAATATAAATTAATTGTTTTATCACTTAAACCATCTATTGAAATAACTTTATTATTACTAAAATCAGAGAATTCATTTTCAATAAAACTAAAAAAATTCAAATCAGATAAAGCTTCATTATCAATATTTTCATCATTAATATCATCGAGTTCTATACTAACATCAATATCATATGGTGAATTAATTTTATTAAATACAATTAACTCGTCTAATCTTCCAGTTGTATTAAAAAGTAAATCACCTGAAACTTCAACATCATCTATTCTAAATAAATCAGTGATTTCAACATCATATGAATTTGAAAATGAAGACAATAAAAGGACATTTGTAAATATTAAAAGAATAAAAACAATTAATTTTCTATTAATTAAATAATCCATACAAGAACACCATAAAAAAATATTTTAGTAAGCAGGGTAGTTAAAAATCACAATAATTATATTTAAATGTTGTTACTATATCTCTAAATTTGAAAAAATTAAAAGAACTATAAGTGTAAGAAAAAGAACATATAGTTAAAGAAAAATAATAATAGTAGTTAATCATAATGAAATTTTAAAAAAATATATCTAAAAAAAGTGATACAAAAAGTAGTTAAATTGAATTTAATAAATCAAAAGTTAAAAAAATAAAAAAGATAGTTAGAAGGTTTATTTTTAACATCATTATTTTTTGTTAATAACTTCTTTAACAGCATTTTGAACATCATTTGGTGAGAAACCAATAATAGTTATTTTATTTTTTTCTAAGTAACTTTCTAAAATATTAGAAATTTCAAAGTATTTCTTTCCCACTAAAATCGATTCAATATTATCTATTTCATTCTCAGGGTATATAAAAAAATCACCAGATAATTTAAAATCAGTTATTTTATTATCATTTATATTAAAATTAATTCTTAATAATTTGCCTCCTTTTACTTTATAATCTATTTTCATTGAAAATTACCTCTTAAAAATCCAATCATTTGTAGAATATTTATTATGTTTTAACTTTTTAGCTTTATTAAGTTCTTTATTTGTAATTTTTCCTTTGATAAAATCAACATTAAAAACTTCTTTAAAACCTTTTACTAAATGTTTTTGAACAGAATCTAAGCCTAAATTAAATCCTAGCTCTGAATTAAGTGATGTAACTCGATCTTTAACATTTGAAATCATTTTATCCTTTATTTTTTCATTAGGTACTTTTAATACATTAAACATCTCATCAATATTATTTTCTAAAATTAAAGTGCCGTGTTGAATAATTACATTATCTAATCTAGTTTGAGCACTTCCAGATATTTTTTTTCCATTAACAATAATGTCATTTATTGATTTAAATTTAGCATTTAATCCAATATTCTTTAATCCTTTAACTAAAGAAGAACATATTTTTTCATAAGATTTTTTTATATCAGAAGATAAGATATCTTTTGAAACAATTAAAGAATAAGTTATTTCTGATTTATGATAAACAGCCCCTCCTCCTGTCAATCTTCTAATTACATCTATTCCTTTTTTCTTTGCATAATCTAAATCTACTTCAGATTCTATCTCTTGAAAATAACCTATTGAAACACAAGGAGGATTCCAATTGTAAAACCTTAATGTATTTTTTGAAAAACCTTTTGAAACAAATTCTGAAATGGATTCATCTAATGCCATATTCATGTCTCCACTATAAGTATTTAAATTGATTAATCTCCAATTATTAGAATAATTATTATTATCGTTAGTTACTATTTTCAAACACCTCAAAAGCTTTATAAGAACTTCTTACAAAAGGATTAGAAAAAACATAATTAATCCCTAAATTTTTTGCATAAGATTTAATTTTATTAAATTCAGATTCAGAATAAAATTTTTTAACAGGATAATGATTTTTTGAAGGAGGTATATATTGGCCAACAGTCAAGATATCTATTCTAGATTCATGTAGGTCATTAATTGTTTCTTTAATTTGATTAAAGGTTTCACCAAATCCTACCATAAATCCAGACTTAGTAATAATACTATTACTTTTAGCATCAATCTTTTTTAAAAGATTAAGTGAATGATTATAATCTCCTTTAGGTCTTAAATGATTAAATAAGTTAAAAGTTGTTTCAATATTATGATTTATAACATCAGGATTTGACTCGATTAATTTATCAATTAGTTGAAGATTATCTATGAAATCAGGTATTAAAATTTCAATCTTACAATTAGGTTTGATTTTTTTTATATTATTAATTACATCAATAAAATGAGATATCCCTTGATCAAAAAGATCATCACGAGTAACAGATGTAATTACAACATAATTGAGATTTAGTTTTTTTACTGTTTCTGCAATCATTTTTGGTTCATTTTTGTTTAAGTTAGTCGGTTCTCCTGATGAGATATCACAATACAAACAATTACGAGTACATATTTCACCCATTATTAAAAATGTAGCAGTTTTCTTAGAAAAGCATTCATAACGATTGGGACAATTTGCAGATTCACACACAGTATTAATTTTATTATTTTTTATTAGGTTTTTTGTATCTAAGTAATCATATCTATTAAAATCTGAAATTTGATAGTTTTTAGGTAGATTTAACTTATTAAAGTCCATTTTTGTTAAGGTATCTAATTTTTTTTGATAGAATTTCTGAAGTATTAATCATAGGATCAAAAATAGGAGCAGAACCTGGGTTATAACAAGTTTCAACATTTGAAAGTGAATTGACAGACATATTATTTTTAATAGCAACACTGATTGTATTAATTCTACCAGAAACATTAACATCACTAAAAACTTGACAACCAATTAATTTTCCAGACTTATTTGCAACCATATTATATTTAATTTTATCATTAGATTTAAAATATTCTGAGGAAACTTTACTTTCAAAAGTAGCAGAAATAGGGTTTATCCCATGAATTTTTGATTTCCTTGAATTAAAACCAACTGCTCCTAAATATTTATCACCTATTTTAGTGATTGTTGAATTTAAGAAAGGATTGTATTTTTTATCACAAGATAAGATATTTTCTGCAATAGTTTTTGCACATCTAACTGCTTTTGTCCCAAGCATAGATACCTCAAATTCATTATTAATCCCATTTTTAGTTAAAGCACAATCACCACCAGAAAATATATTCGGATCAGAAGTTTTTAAATAATCATCTACTATAATTCCTCTTTTAACATTTAATCCTATCTTTTTAGCTAGAGAAATATTTGGTTTAAGACCAGTACAAGAAAAAATAAGACCAGAAGGTAAATCTTTTTCATCTAAAATCACTTTATCTTTTTTGATTTCTTTAACATTAGAGTTAAAAAATAAATTAATTCCTAATGATTTTAAATATTTTTCAACATCTTTAGATAGATTTGAATCAATTATCGAAGGTAATAAATAATCTTCAGATTCAATTAAATTTACATTAATACCAATTTTATTTAAAGAAACAGCTAACTCAACACCAATTAAACCTGACCCAATCACTGAGATATTTTTTATCTTTCTGTTTTTTAAATTCTGATTTAAAAGATGATAATCTTCTATAGAATTAAAAGATAAAGTATTTTCAACCCCTTTAATATTTGGAAATTTTTGTTTACTCCCAGTACAAAGAACAACATAATCATAACTATATTTATTTGAGTCAGTTATTACTAATTTATTACTTCGATCTATATTTTTAACTTCAGATCCTAAAACAATCTCAATATTATTTCTTTTAAAGTCTGATTTACTAAAAGGAAAAATTTCTTTTTCAGAAACTACTTCATCAGAGATTAAATAAGGAAGAGAACATTGAGAATAATCTAAATTATTAGTTTTCTCTAAAATAGTTATATCTATTTTTTTATTTAACTTTCTTAAATGAAAAGCACAACTTGTTCCTAAAGTTCCTCCACCGATAATAATTACTTTCATATATTATAAACCCCAAAAAATTCATTTTAAGATAAAATTAATCAATTTTATCACTATAAAATTTTTTAGCTTCTAAACTATCCATTAAATTTTCAATTTCAGACACATCTTTAATCTTAACTTTCATTATCCATTCTTCATAAGGATTCTTATTTAATTTAGAAGGATTATTAAACAAATCTTTATTAACATCAATGATTTCACCAGAAACAGGAGAAGAAAGATGACCAGACCATTTTATTGCCTCTAAAGAAACATAAGTCTCTCCTTTCTTAATATTATTTCCTCTCTTAGGAAGGTCAATAAAAACAAACTCTTTAACTTGAGTTGAAGCAAGAAAGTTTACTCCTATTTTTACAACATTATCATCTAAACTTACCCAAGAAAAATCTTTATCATAAAGTAATTTTTCAGGAAATTTATCCTTCATCTTTATCACCTTCTAAATCATCAAAACTAGATCCGATTTTAATACCAAATTTAGGTAGTATTTTTTGATGTAAAAACATAATAACAAAAGACAAAATAAATGCAAATCCAAATACATATAGAGAACCAACAATTGTTCTCATAAGATCATCTCTAAAAATTAAAACCCATGCTAAAGCAAGCATTAAAACTCCTCCAATTAATTTTAAAATACGTCCATGCTTCTTCTGGAATTTTTTTGATTTTAATGTAAATACTGCAGAAAAAAAGATAACTAGCTCTATTATAAGATATATCAAGATATATAAAATTAATAAAGAGTAAAAAGAAACACCAAATATACCTTGATCAGACATAAAACCAGACCAAATCATAGGAAAACCTGAAGTACAAGGAAGCTCAATTAAAGTAACTCCTAAAGCCATAACTGCAGTAGCAATGAGCATAGAAGGAAGAGATTTATCAGGATCCATAATGTTTCTCATCTTTTTAAATAACTTTGGTTTAAATTTATCAGGTATAGTAAACGATATCCCTTTTTTATACCAAAAATAATCCTTAATATTAACAACTGCAAAAATAAAAGCAAGTAAACCTACAATTAATTTAATCCAAAAACTGTAACCAATATATGTAAATACATTTAATAATCCAACAATAAATAGACCATAAACTGTAGCAGTAACAGTTAAAAAAGTTATTCCAACAAGAGCTATTTTCTTTCTTGAACCAGTATATAAAACAATTCCTAAAAGAAAAGTTAAAACCCATAAAGAACAAGGATTAAATCCATCAACAAAAGCAATCATACTAGTAAATAACACTGCAGGCATATCTGAAGCATCAATTTTGCCAATAAACGGAACATCAATTTTTTCAACAGACTCTCCAACATAATCACTATCATCAGGGATACCAGGAGTAATACCATCTATCTGTTCTATAGGACAATCACAACCATATAATTCACATTCAATTAATTCATTTTCTAAATAATTTTCAATCTCAGAAATCCCTAAAAGATAGTTATCTCCGATAAAAACAATTGGAAAACCTGCCGTTTCTAAATTATATTTCTCTTTAAATTCATTATATAGTTCTAAATTTTCTTTTTCTGATACATTATAGATATGAAGTTCTGAATCAGATAAATTTTCATTAATGAAATTTAAAACTTTTTGACATTGAGGACACTCATAATCAACAAATAAATGTATGCATTGATTAGATAAATCAAATTCTTCAGTAGATGTTATCTCATGTTGTGAGTGAATACCAAAGCTCAAGAGAAAAAGGAAAAAAATAATCACTGAAAAAAACTTTAAGTAATTAATATTTTGAAATTTTCTAATAATCATTTAAGTCACCTATTATAAATAAATGTTGAAAAGCTATTTAAACATTTGTTTCAAAAATTGAAATAAACTCTTTTTTCATAATATGAAATAATTAATTAGATAAAAAAATATCAAAATAATCTTCTTTTAAAGAAATTTTATTAGTCATTCCATTTTTTTCTTTATTAATTATTTTTTTTGACTCTAATTTGGAGATTTTTCTAGATATCTTTACTGGTGAAAGATTAGTTATTTTTTTAATTCTACTTTGACTAATAGAACCTCCTTCATTGATCAATAGTTTCACAATCTCTTTTTCAGAACCTTCAAAAAAATTTAAAGTCTTATCAACTTTATTATTAAAGTTATTAACTTTGTCTGAAAAGTTTTTTCTTAAAATATAGTAAACAAATGTACCTACAAAAATACCTAAAATTGACATTAAAATCATTAAAGAAGGAATAGTAATACTACAACCACACATTTCTTGAACACTATATCTTTCTCTGATAAAAATTGAAGTAAAAAAAACTAAAAATAGAAATCCAGAAATAATAGAAACAGCTAAAGCTATTTCTTTAAAGCTATTTTTTTCATTCATATTATTTAAATAATTACGTTCTTAATAATAGTTTCTATTTTTTGTTAGTATTTATTAGTAGCAAAAGGTTTAAATAAAAATAGTAGTTTAAAATTAATCCTAAGAAAAATGAATCTTGAAAAAAAATTATCACTAAGTAAAAAAGAAGTTAAAGTAATAGAAGAGAAAATTAATAATATTAATCTCAAAAATGCTGTGAATGAAACTGAAAAATATATTACCGCTTTAAAGAAAAAAGAATTTACAAAAAAAGAAAAGAACTACATTAGAATAAAAATTATAGATAATCTAGAGATGAATTCAACATTTGATTTTATATTATTCTTTTTAGAAAGTAAGTTACTATTAACATTAAATCTAAAACCAAAACTGAAAGAAGAGCTGATTAAAGTAAAAAATAGAAATGAAGAAAAGTATTTAAAAGAAAAACCAATCATTTCAAGGATAATTGGTTATACTTTTGGAATATTTATAGGATTTAACTTAATAACAAAAAAATCTTCTCTTTATAAAATTAAATAATCTCTCTATGGACTTCACTTATAATAATAATAATAATAATAATAATAATAATAAAAGGAGATAAAATAGATTAAAGAAAAAAATTAAACAGGTTCTAGTTCATCTAAATTTTCAATTTCTTCTTCAGTTAATGGTTCACACCATATCAAACTACCCATACAATCTAATACTCCAGGTCCATAACCATTAGGACAACCATAACCATCATCAGGAAGTAAAGCATAATCATTTTCTCTCATATATTCAACAGAATCCCTACAACAATCAACATTTTGACTATCTAAACAATCATTATATAATTGGTCATAATCAGGTTCTTCAAGTTCAAACTCACCAGGTGCATCCATTAAAAAAATATCTGCTGCTAAAAATCCAATCGAGAAAGCAATAATCACTAAAAGTCCAATTCCTATAAACATTCCTTTATTTTTCATAGATATCTATTAATATTTAAAAATAAACATATAAAAAATTATCTTTTTTATAATAATTAATTTAATTCAGATTCATCAGATAATTCAGTTAATTCAATATTTTCAGGATAAAATCCTTGATTTTCATCAGTATTAATATAAAATTGATCAGTATCTTCAGTTTTTAATTTGTATATTTTATATAACATCAAATAAATAAAAATAAGTAGGATTAAAAAGATAATATCAAATACTCTTCTTGATAAAATACTTCTTGAATCAAAATTATCATTTTCATACATATCAACCATTTCATCATATATGACTCCAGAATGATTTATATTAGAAGAAGTAGTGTTTTGAAATATTTTTATACGGTTATCATAAATTTTATCTTTTTTACTATCAGTAACATCTTTTTCTTTTAAAATTATTTGATAATAACCAAAATGGGGTAAACTTTCGTGAAAGTATATATAATGATCATCTTTAAATAAATAATCCATTTTGTATTTATCCATCATATTATCTTCTGAAAATTCTTTCAAATAAACATTAAAATTATTTTCTTTATTATCAATATCTAATTTCAATTTTATATTAATTCCACTTTTAATATAATCTGAATAATTAGAAGTTAAATGAAAATAAAAAGGACTATTATATTTACTCTTATTATTACTTTCATAATCAATAATCTTAAGTGGTTTTTCTTTAAATTCATGTAATTCAAAGTAAAAATCATCAATATTTGAACTAGAGTTAAATTCTACTTTTTGGATAATGAAATCATCTAACATCTCTAAACTATTTTTACCTTTTACTAAACTAGTAGTTCTTATATCACTTCTAATTGGAGAAGAATAATATTCTAATTCATCATCTTCATCTTCATTGCCATCATCAGATTCTTCATATAATTCACTTTCATCAGGAACACTGCTACTTCCTAAATCAGATTCTCCATCATCAGAAACATCATCACTTTCTTCATCTGATTCAGGTTCTTTTTCTCTACTAACACTACATTTTGATGTTTCACCACCATACTCTCCAATACACTCCCATGTAACAGAATCTCCTTTATCTGGAAAGGAAGGATAAACAGGATCTAATTCACCAGAATCACAAAAATCATTTTCATCCCACTCATCAACATCATAACCATATTGAAGACCATCTTTATCACTACATTTACCATCGATAACCTCATTATATGAAAAAAAGGTACTAAAACGATAAGTCCAAAGAATTAAATCATTTCCATCATCAAAAAAACAAGTCTTATTAGTTTTATAATTAATATTTGATGGATCATTTATATCTTTACAACTTTTATTTATATTAACTACCTTTGAATTATTATTTTTCAAAGCAACATTCTTTTCAGATTCACCTGATAAATTAATTCTGACTGGTTTATCAAATTGAACTCCTGATAAATTAGAACCAATAAAAATATTTTCTCCTATCTTCTTTCCTTGATGTTCAAAATCTTTATCAGAATAAGGAAGATAAAAATTACCATCAAAATGATCATTAAAAGTTAAAGTTAAGTTTTCTGGGAAGAAGATGGAATGATTATCTTTATGATTCATTATCATTTCATTTTTTAAATAAAGTTCATTATTAACAAGATTATTTAATATATTGAATCTAACTTTATTATTACTAGTATTTATCATTTTAATTTTTGAAAGGTCAGTATAAAATAAACTAGATGTTTGGTTAGATACCTTGTATTTACTATGATTTATTATATCCTCTCCTTCACTTAAATTTTTTAATATATTAAAATTAGAGATAGAAGTTATCTTTCCTGAATTACCTTTACTATCTTCAGCCCAAAAATAATATGAATAATTACCATAAGATAAATTTGAAAGGGAGTAGTTAAAAACATTATTTTCTCTATAAAGATTAAAGCTTTTAAATTCATTTGAAGAATGATTTTTTAAAAATAATTTTGATTTATTAATACCATTAGGGTCATATAATTTAATTTCAAACGAATAATTATTTGATTTATTATAAATTGTTGGGAGATTAACAGAAACATCATTAACTCGAGGAGGTTTTTCATCAATTACTTCAATTGTTTTTGTATCATTAGAAGAATAAAAATTATTACTTCCTGAATAGAATAAAGTTAAGTTCTTTTTTCCAACATTTGTCAAGTTGAGAGAGTAATTGAAATTCGAATTATTAAAGTTACTTAAAGAAGTATCAAATAATAAAAGTTCCATTGAACTAATATCTCCTTTAATAATATTTCCAGATAAATTAATTTTAGAACCATAAGAATAGTTTTTTGAATTATTATAAATGGTTAATTCAACATTACTCTGGGACTTAGTTATTTTAAAATTAAAAATTGTTGAGTTCTTATTTCCAGAAGAATCATTTACAGAAATATTTAATGAATAATTATCGACATCTAATTTTGTTTTATTAGTTAATTTACCCTTATCAGAAATTAAAAATCTTTCTGAGTCATTAACTGAAAACTCATCAATTTCAACGTTATCTGTTGCATTAAAATTTATCTCTGGAAAATCACCACCATAAGTGAGATTAAAACTTTCTGGGATATTTTTGAATTTTGGAGCCTCCTTGTCAAGAACAGATAAATTTAAAGAAACATTTTTTGATTTATAATTACTAGAATTATAAAAACGTGAAATAATAGATAAATTACCTAAAGTATTATTAAAAGTATAATTATAACTAATATTAGTTGGATTAGATTGAACTAACTTATCAGAATTATAACTATTATTATAGTCTATCAATAAATCAAAATAACCAAATTCTCCTTTAGATAAGTTACTTTTTATCAAAAAACTATCTCCGAAATTTACATATTCCCCATTTGAGAAGTTTTTCAAAGATAAATTTATTTTTGGTTTGGATGTTAAAATTTTTAATTCATTAGAAACTAAAATTGAAGAACTAGAATAATTCTCTCCTCCTGATGTATTCAAGATATATTGATAATTACCTACATCCTTAATATTATCTTCTACACCAACATACTCACCATCTCTCCATAATTTAAAATCAACATCTGAAGAACCAGGATTATTATGAGAAAAATTAATAATTGTTTCTTTATTAGAATAATTAAAATACCAACCTAAAGAACTATTTAAATTAACAGTAGGTTCTATTTTATTAATAGAAATATTTAGTTTTTCTTTATCAGTATCACAGTAATCTCCTGAATAAGAAAAATTTAAAGAATAATCACCAACTGAAAGATTTTCTTTTACGATTAAATAACCTGTTTCATTAATTGAAAAATTTTCATTATTAATTTCCCAATTTTCGATATTACCACAAAAATAATCATTCAAATTAATATTACCAGATGAAAGATAAAGAATATCAAAATTATTTATCCCAAATGAAAAATTTCCCTTTTTAACATAATTAATACTATCATTTAAATAAAAAATAAGATTGTAAGAACCTGATTCAAATGATGAAGTATTTTTAAAATTAATAGACCAATTGTTTTCAGAGACATTTGGTTTTAGGTAATATTTTGATTTTATAAAATCAGATCCATTCCAATAATAATTATTTGGTGAGATTAATTTAAGATAAAAAGAATCTAATTCAGTTTTATTTGAAAAGTTACCATAAAAAGAATTAGGAAAATCATCAACAGAATAAACTGAATTATTAATATATTGATTAAAGTTAAATTCAATTGAAGAATTATAATACATAAAAGAGTGATTTAATAATATTTCATCATAACGATCATAAATTTGAAAAGAGTACTTCTCACCTGATTCAAACTTAATATCACTCATATTATATTTCCATAAGTTTTCATTAGTATCTAAAGATAAATTTTGTTGATTACTAACCCATTTTGAACTATTCCAATAATTGCTTTGATTATCTCTTAGAGTAATCTTCAAATCTGTTTCTGGATAAATATAACCAGATAATAAAAGATCAGAGTAAGGACCAAAACTTTTCTGATCTGTTTCTAATGAAAAATTATAATTCTCTAAAGCTAATAATGTTTTTATATCTAAAATAGGGTATTCAATATCATTCTCTTCTACGGTATTATTTGTTCTTGAAAAATCATTTAAAAAAGAATCAAAATCATAATTTAGATCATATTCATTAGTATATTCATAATATAAAGCTAAAGCACCAGCCACATGAGGTGTTGCCATAGATGTTCCACTTGATGTGACAAAGCTATTTTCTGGGAATGTAGAAAGTATTCTATGTCCATAAGCCATTGTGTCTAAATATTTATTTCTATTACTTTCAGCTATTTTATTAGATTTATCAACAGACCCTACTGAGAGAACTGAAGGTAAACAAGCAGGAGATACTAAAGAAGTATCACTTTCATCATTCCCACTTGCAGCAGTAACAATTATTCCATTTTCCTTAGCATTATTTATAGAACTACTTAAATAAAAATCATTACAATCTTCTTCGCTTTCAAAGGTACTATCACTACCTAAACTCATTGAGATAACTTTAATGTTATATTTTTCTGATTTTTCTACACAGTAATCAATCCCTTTTTTAATATCACCAAAATTCCCCTTTCCTTCATCATCTAAAACTTTTACTGGGATAATATGTGATTCTGGAGCAATACCATAATATTCTGAACCCTTAGCAGAAACAATCCCTGATACATGAGTACCATGACCATCTTTATCAATAGGATTATTATTACCATCAGCAAAATTCCAACCGCCTAAAATTTTATCACAAGACTCATAATAATTATAATATGTATATGAAGATAATTTCAAAGACTGGTTATAGTTTTCAAAATCATCAGATCCAATATATATCTCAAGGTAATCTAAAGAAATATTTCCTGTTGAATAATTTGAAAAAGAATCTATATCTTCTATTAAAAGTTCTTCATTTCCTTCTGAATCATAAATAGATAAATAATCATTAGAAGATAAATTAATATTTTTAAAATTTAGAGAGAGATATTTAGATCCAGATTCATTAATTTTGGTGAATTTTTTTTCATTTGATGACTCTTCATCACCTTTTTCACTTAAAAAAAACTTATTTGTATTAACATTTGTTTTATTAATACTATAAAGTTCATCACAACCACCAAGATGAGAATGAGTATAATCAACACCTGTATCAAGAACACAAACTCCAACATCTTCACCTGTAAAACCCCAATCCCATGCTGTTGAAGCTTTCGTTAAATCAGTAGTTTCATCAATAGCAATTTTTGCTTTAGGTACAGGCTCTATTTTTTTTACAATATTGAGAGAATTAAGCATATTTCTTTCAGAACTATCAAGTTCAGCTGAAAAAAAGTTCTCTTCAGGAAATTTATTTTTTACTTCTGAATATTCAAGTTTTTCAATTAAATAATTAAAAGTTCTTCTACGAAGATGATTTACCTCAGATGAATTATAACTTTTTACTTTTTCAGACCAACTATTAACTTGAGAGGGTTCTTTTAAATAAACAAATTCACGATTATTCTTAATACTTTGTTGATGACTCATAACTGAAAAAGAATCTGATACTGATTCAACTTCTAAATCATAACCTGGTAAATTCATTGAATAGATTAATAGAGAATTGAATAATATAATAATTGAGATTAATAAAATAAATTTCAATAATTTAGGGGCCATTTTATAATTATTTAAACAAAGAAATAGTTTATAAAACTTTACATATATAGACTAAATAAAAAGATTTAGAAAAATAACAAGAAGTTAAAAATATTTTTTATCTTTTAATGTGGAGTGTAAAAAATTTTCCTTAAAATAATAATAAATAACATTACTGCTAATAAAAACAATAAAAAATCAAGATAACTAAATCGACCATCAGTTCTGATTATGACTTCTTGGGCTGTTTTAGGTCGGCCTTGTGAAATATCAAATGGGTCTAAATCAGTAATAAAAGTTGAACTATCTAAATGTAAAGTTTCATATGAGTTTAAAATATTATAATTAACTCCTCTCTCATAAATTGATTTTTTCGAGTTAGATAAGGAAGATAAAAATAAGTTCTGAGTAGAATCAAAACCTAACTGATTTAACCTTTGAGTATATAAAGCAGCAACTGCAGCAACATAAGGAGTAGACATAGAAGTACCTGAATTTATTTCAAAAGTATCATCAAGACCAGTAGATAAGATATTTCTTCCAGGTGCTAAAATATCAACCATCCAATTTCTATTAGAAAAATCAGAGATAGTATTAATGTTATCAAATGAGCCTACAGATATCGTATTAGATAAACAAGCAGGAAAAGAAATTCTATTTAAATTCCCATCGTTACCTGATGCAGACACAACAATCATATTATTAGAAATTGCTTTATTAATGATATCTTTAAAATACCTATTCACACCTTTATTATCACACCAATTCTCAAATAAATCATCGGTTCCAAGACTCATTGTTATTACTTCAATGTTATATTCATCACGGTTTTCAATACAATATTTTAAACCAGAATAAATACTTGAAGCATGACCTTGACCATCATCATCTAAAACTTTTACAGGGATAATATGTGTCCCTGGAGCAATTCCATCAACAAGACCTACAGCAGAAACAATTCCTGATACATGAGTTCCATGACCATCAAAATCTATTATTTTGTCATTATTATCAATAAAGTTCCAACCACCACTTATTTTATTACAGTTATCTTGAAATGAATATAAATTTACTCCAGAAATATCAAAGTTAAAAGAATTTATATCAGTTAATCCATATAACTTAATTTTAACATTATTAGTATCAATATTCCCTGTTGAAATATTTTTATGATCCTTAGAAATCCCATAAACCTCTTCGTTTTGTTCATTCCTTATCGAGATATAACCTTCAGATAAATTTAGATTTGAAAAATTAATTGATATAGAATCATAATTAGGAAATTCTAATGAAACTAGTTTCTCACCATCTGAAGACAGATTAATTTTTTCAAAAGTTAAATTTAATGACTCATAATCTCTTCTTATAATATCTTCATTAATACATGAACCAAAGCTAGGATGTTTATAATTTATACCAGTATCTAAAACACAAACTCCTACTCCTCTACCATCAAAACCTTTCTGTCTTACTGGAGTCAAGTTTATCATATCTTTTGTTCTTAAAAGTTGTTTAGAAATTTCAAGATCATAATGAATTGAGTCAATTAAATTATATGATTTTAAAAAGAAAATATCTTCATTAGAAAAATTACCTGAGATTAAAAATGTATCCTGAATAAAATTATTCTGTTCAATTTCTTCACTAAGAAAATCCCTAGAAAACATTAATATTCTATTCTTTAATTCATTTAAACATTTATTTTCAGGAATTTCTTGACTATTAAATATATCATCTACTGAATTAATTTCAATCATAAGTTTTTTAGAATCATAATCTTCTTTTATTTCAACTGAATCATTATGTTCTAATTTTAAATCATATCCGGGTAATTTTAAGTCAGTTAAGTTATTCAGGTTACTATTAAAATCATTACTTTTAAAGTTAAAGTCCTCTTTTAGAGAATTATTTTGTAGAGAATTACTTTCATAATGATTTATATTATAATTAGAATTACTTTTAAAATTTGCAAAAGAACTTAAACTAAAAATACTAAATAAGAACAATAAAATTAAAATCAAGAATAATTTATTTTTCATCTGTATACTTAGCACAAAATGTATTTTTATAAATTTTATTAAAATGAATAATCTAAATAGAATTTTAATAAAACTAATATCTCTAACTTAAATTTTAATCATAATAATAATAATGATATAGTTTAATTTTAATAAGAATAAAAGAAATTTGATAGTAACATATTTAAGAACAGAAGTAATTTATAAAATAAAAATATTTAATAATTAAAGAATAGAGAATTTATTAATAGTATTATAATTGAAATAAAAATGGTATCAAAAAAAAAGAGAAAAAAAGAAAATTTTGTATTAAATATTTTTATAAGTGTTTTAGTAATTATAGCTATTTTTTTAAGTATGGTTTATTTCTTACAAGATGATGCGATATTTGTTAAACAACCAATAAGTGACCAAAGAGTTAGAAACTTGAGATTAGATCCAAATGTTGATGAGATAAATATTTCTATTAATGAAAAAACTAATTTACATGGATGGTTATTAAATAATTCTGAAACAAAAAGAACTATTATATACTTTGGTGGAAATGCTGAAGAAGTATCCTGGATAATTGACAGAAGAGATGAATTTAAAAATTGGGATGTTTTAGCTATAAATTATAGAGGTTATGGTCTTAGTAATGGGAATCCAACAGAGAAAAATCTTTATAAAGATTCATTAAAAATTTATGATGAAATAATAAAAGATAGAAAAGAAGAAAATGAAGTTATTATAAAAGGTAGAAGTATTGGTACAGGTGTTTCAACTTACTTAGCAGGAAAAAGAGAACATGATGGTATTATTTTGGTGTCTCCTTTTGACAATTTACACTCTGTTGTTCAAGAAACTATTCCTGTTCCAAGAATTACAGAACTAATAAGACATAAATTTAATTCAATAGATAACTCAAAAAACGTTACTACACCTTTATTAATGATTATTTCAGAAGATGACGAGATAGTACCTAATCATTTATCGAAAAGATTTTATGATTCTTGGGAAGGAGAAAGAGAAAAGACAGAAATAAGTGGATTTGATCATAATGAAATGCATTTAGATGATAAATACTGGAACGATATTTCTAATTTTATAAAAAAAATAATTGAATAAGTTAAATAAAATACTATTTTAATATAATAGAATATAGAGATTTATCTTTTCAAAAATAAAGAAAGAAGTTAAATAGTTTAATATATTAAAAAATAAAATAAGATAAGTAAGAACTGGATGATAAAGATGGATTACGATGATATCTCTTATAAAGGACTTGTGAAAAGATTAATTAAAAATGATAGAAAGTTAGGAATTTATTATAATAATATGTTTAATGCATATTTCAGTAAAGGCTTATCTGATTATTATGAAAATGTGGAAACATTAGATTCAAGTATTAATAATTTTATTGAGACTGAAACTAAAAATAAATTTCCTAATTTATATAAATCATTAATGAACTTAAAGAAGGACTCTGGAGTAGGTGAATTTTTTAAGGTTGAGAATTTTTTAATAGAAAATATTATTGATATATGTATGATTTCTTTAGAAAATAATTTACATGAAATATATAAAGAATATAATGGAATAGAAAAAATGAGTAATAGAATAAAAAAAGCATATTATAAAAATGAAAAAGTAATTGATTATGATTTATATTCCTAATAAAATATATGCTGATAAGAAATAAACAACTAACGCAGTAATATCTTTTACAGTTGTTATTAATGGATCTGATACTGCAGCAGGATCATACCCTAATTTTTTTGCTGCCCAGGGAATAAAAAAACCAACTAATGAAGCAATAAAACAAGTAACAGTCATTGAAACAATCAATACGATACTAATAATTGGCTCTGAATGTCTAAAATAAGAAAATATAGCTGATAATAAACCAACAATTAATCCAATTATTAAACCAACTGAAGATTCTTTTAATATTCTGAATAATATATTTTTTTCACTTATTTGACCTAATGTGACACCTCTTACAAAAATAGTTGAAGATTGAGTTCCAATATTTCCCCCCATATCCATAATTACAGGTATAAAAAAGGCTAGAGCAATTACTGTTTTCAAAGATTCTTCAAATACATGAATAACTTCTCCAGCTAATAATCCTCCTATTAAAGCAACAATCAGCCATGGTAATCGAATTTTAATAATATCGAATATTGAAGAGTTTAAAATCATATTACTTCTTGAAATTTGATTAGGCGAAATATCAACTTGAAAACCTGCTTTTTTAAATATATCTTCTGATGCTTCATCTTCTAATATTTCTAACATATCATCAAGACGAATTATTCCAATCATTTCGTTTTTTGAATCAATAACAGGAAAAGCTTGGTAATCATATTTTGCCATTTTTCTAGCTACTGATTCTATACTCTCATTTGGTGAAACACTAACTATTTCTTTAGAAGAAAAATCTAATACATCCATTTCGTTTTTTGAAAATAATAAGTCCTTTACAGAAATAATTCCCTCTAGTTTATTATTCTCTAAAATATAAACATAATAAATTGATGGTTTATCAGAATATCCTTTAAATTCCTTAAATGCTTCAAATGTTTCTTTAACAGATGATCCTTTTTCTACCGAAGGAAATTCTTCTTTTAATAAATCACTAACTAATATTTTTTTATTTGATGACATCTACATTAAAATTGAAAGTTATAATATTTATTTCTTTTTATTTCTATTAGCATCTTTTTTTTAGATGATTTGCTCTCAATCTTTATCAAGATTGACCAGGATAGTACCATTCTAACGAATGGCACGTTAGTTCCCATATTATTCTATTTGTTTCTATTTTTATTTTTATAAGCTCCTATTTCTTTTTTTTTAGATGATTTTGATTTCTAATTTCTTTAGCTAAAGACGAATACATACTGCACACTTAAACGAATACATACACTTTAGCTAAAACGAATAAATATTACTAAACTAAAGTTTAGAACTGTTAAATTAGAAATTTAAAAGTAAATAAAATCAGAGATTTTAAAACAGTTAAATTGAAAATTTAA
>CAZXZL010000010.1:0-26092 GCA_964645415.1 uncultured Methanosarcinales archaeon
AAATTGGTTAGGATGGTACCATACTTCGTATGGCACGTTAGTTTCCATAAATTTCTATTTATTTCTACTTTGTTAAAATAAGTTTTATTTTTATCTACGCTTTATCCTAAAGAAAAATAGACAATTTTGTCTTCTACGAAAAATAGTATTCGTGTTTACCTAAAGAGTGTGTATTCGCTTTTCATCTAATTAAAGATCGGAATTTTATACTCTTTTTGTCTTTTTTTATTAGATTTTACTTCTGTGAAAAAATCAGCAGATTTTTTACTTAGATATGTTTTTAATCATGTATAAAATTCCTTTAATTTTTAAAGATATATTTTGTTTAAAAAGATTTTTTGTTTAATATAGGAATAATTTTAAATAATTGTAAATTTTAAAAAGTTAACTTAAGATTGATGAGGTAATTTAATATGAATTTCAATAATGATGTTGTTAATATATTAGTAAATGTAACTAGTTTAGATAAGTCTGAGATAAAAAATCTATTAGAAACACCACCAAATAAAGATATGGGTGATGTTGCTTTTCCATGTTACAAACTTGCAGGTAAACTCAAAAATAATCCAAATAAAATTTCTGAAGAATTAACCGATAAAATTGATTTAAGTAATTATGAATCTATTTCAAAAGTATCAAACCAAGGACCATATATAAATTTCTTTTATAACATAGATAAAATAAAAAAATCAGTTTTTGATGAATTTTACGGAATTGAAAAAAATTATATTCGAAATAATACTAATAAAAAAACAATCGTTGTTGAATTTCCGGCACCAAACACTAACAAACCTTTACATTTAGGACATCTTAGAAATTTAATATTAAGTGAATCAGTTTGTAGACTTCTAGAATCTCAAGGTCATGATGTTAAAAGAGTTAATCTAAATAATGATAGAGGGATTCATATATGTAAATCAATGATTGCCTATAAAAAATGGGGTGATAATAAAAAGCCTGATAAGAAATCAGATCATTTTGTTGGTGATTATTATGTACTTTACAGTCAAAAGTTAAAAGAAAATCCTGCATTAGAAGAAGAGACTAGAGAAATGTTAAGAAAATGGGAAGATGGTGATGAAGAAGTTATGAATCTCTGGTCAAAAATGCGTGATTGGGCACTTGATGGTTTTAAAGAAACTTATGATCGATTTGATGTTAAATTTGAAAAAGAGTATTTTGAAAGTGATATCTATCAAAAAGGAAAACAAAAAATTCAAAATGCACTTGAAGAAGGAACATTCAAGAAAAATGATGAAGGAGCAATTGTTGCTGATTTAAAAGATTATGGTGAAAAAGTTCTTTTAAGAGAGGATGGAACTTCAATCTATATTACTCAAGATATCGCTTTAGCATATGAAAAATATGAAGACTTCAAATATGATAAATCTGTTTATGTTGTTGGCAGTGAACAAGAGTATCATTTTAAAGTGCTATTTAAAGTGCTAGAATTACTAGGATTTGAATCTGAAATGTATCATTTAAGCTTTGGAATGATTAATTTACCATCAGGTAAGATGAAATCTCGTGAAGGAAATGTAGTTGATGCAGATAATTTATTAGATGATTTAAAAGAAATGACTCTTGATGAAGTTAAAAAAAGAGGAAATGTTGATGAAAATAACTCTGATCAAATATCTGAAAATATTGCATTATCAGCATTGAGATTTTTTATATTAAAATATTCACCACATAAAGATTTCACATTTAGACCAAAAGAATCAATTTCTTTAGAAGGTGAAACAGGTCCTTATCTACAATATTCTTTAGTTAGATCAAACAGAATTTTAGAAAAATCTAACATTTCATTAAAAAAATCTGATATAAACCTTAATTTAATAAAAGAAGATGAAGAAATTAATCTTATAAAAAAGATATCAGAGTTTGATGAAATATTAAATAAATCCGCAGATAATTACTCCCCTCACTATTTAGCTAATTATTCTTATGAATTAGCTTCATTATTCAACAGTTTTTATGAAAACATAAGAGTAATTGGTATAGAAAATAAAAAGTTAGAAAAAACACGTTTAGGGATTGTTAAATTATATTATGATGTAATGAAATGTGCTTTATACCACCTTGGTATAAAAGATGTTAAAGTAATGTAATTCTTCTTTTCATCTTTTAATTTTTTATCTTATAATTTAATTTATTCTTTTTTTATTATTTTTATTTAATTTATAATAATACAATAATAATTATTTTATCATTCTTATAACTTATAACTTATTAGATTATTTTCATTATTTTATTTATTTTTATGGAAAACTATAAAAATAAGTAAGTTGATATTATTTTAGGGTGTGATTCATGAAATTCAAACTAATAATTTTATTATTAATAGGTGTTTTATTTTCATCAAATTTATATTCTTATGAGATTGGTGATTTTCCAGAGTATTTTATGGAAGATAATTCAATTAATGTGAACTTTGTTTTAGGATCTAATGCACATGCAAAAGATGTAATTACTGCTGTTGATATAGCTACAAAAGTTCAATATTTACAAGATTCATTACAATTAAGAAATCTAGGAAGTATAGGGTATTTAGATAATGAGATTGATGATGTTTCTAAAAGAAATAATATAGTTATTGGTGGTCCTTGTATTAATTCTGCGGCAGCAGAATTACTTGATTTCCCTATTGATTGTAGAGCTGATATGTCTCCTGGTGATTCTATTATTAAGTTATATGAATTTGATAATAGTCATTCATTACTAATTGCAGGATATCATGCAGATGATACTAGAAGAGCGGGTTCTGTTATTGCAAATCATGAAGATTATAATCTCACTGGTAGGACATTAGAAGTATTTGAACAACATTATGAAGATCATATGTTGATTTAGATTTTAATTTCTAATTACTTTTTTTAATCACATTTTTTTTATTTTCCTTTTATTCTTATTTTTTCTTATTACTATTTAGAATTATTTATGATTCTTAAAAATTTTAATTATTTTTATCTTATTTTATTTTGAATTTTCTTTTCCCGTTAAATACTACTTTGTAAGAACTCCTATGTTGATACTATGTTTATTTTTTATTATCTTAACTCTAACTGTTTTTTTATTTGATACTTTATTCCACGAGTTTGGAATAATTACTAATCTATTTTTAGCTTTTGCAATTGTTTCGTTATTTAATCTTCCAGGACCTAAAATCTCCACCTTTGTTACTTCCTTTCTTTTAAATACTTTTTCAATAGAATTATCTTCATATATATCTAAATATTCTGGTTTTAGAATTAATCTTGTTTCATATTCTTTTTCAAGTTTTTCTAATTTTGAATAAAATGTATCAAATGACATCTGCTTACAAGGGATTCTACCATTTTTATATTCTAAAAAATTTTGTATCCCTAGCATTGCTCCATTATCTTTAGCAAACTTAATTATTTTTGGTATTTCTTCATCATTTATGTTTTTCATCCATACTGGTGCCATTAATACATCTATGCCTTTTGAAATAGAGTATTTTATTAATTCTAATGTTTTATTTACATTAACACCAGAATTAGTAATCTCTCTTTCAAGTTTGTTATTTGTTGAATCTATAGAAATATTAAATCTGTCCAAGCCTTTTTCTTTAAGTCTATCTATTTTATCTTTATTTAATAATGCTCCATTTGTATTTAATATAACTTTATTAACTTTATTAATATCACTTAATTTATCAATTAAATATTCTATTCTTGGATAAAGAAGAGGTTCTCCTTGAGGTTCTATATAAGCTTCTACTTTTCTTTTCTTTAATTGACACATTCTTTTAAATTCTTGAATTAAATAATTTGGATCAATAAAGAAATCTCTTGGTCTACTATCATCACCTTCTGAAACAGAACAATATATACAATTAAAATTACAACCAGTGTTTGGCTTAATTTCAATTAGATTTGTTCCTCTATCTACTAATCCAAATGCAACATGGCCAATTAGAGGATAAGTATTTGGAAAAATAACTGTTGTTTTTTTCCCATTAAATTTATTTTTAATTTTTCTTAAATTTCTTTGTATAAGAAACATTAATTTATTATATTCTCTTTTTTCAATCATATCTGAATCTATTGTATTTTCATTAATAATTTCAAAATCTTTTAACTTATCTTTTTTAATTTTAAAAAAGTAGTTATCATAAAGTATAATTTCATAATTTTCTTTATTTTCTTTAAATTTAATATCTTTAAATGTTTGCATATAATTTTGAAAAAAGTTCTTACTTTTATTTTTTCAGGTAATTTTTTATTAAAAGATAATATTTAAATAATATCTGTGACTACCAATTAATGAGTAAAATGACAAATAGAAAATATTACGGAAACTTTTCAAAATGGAAAGGTAAATATAATGAATTTCCTGTTTTTACCTTATCAACTGATTCTGAACATATGGCAGAATATACTGGAAGTGCTTTTAATATAGCAGGAATTATTGCACCTAATAGGACAGTTTCCTTAGATAAAATTGAAAAAGATTATGATACTGAATTACTTACATTTTCAGATACTTATGAAAAATTTACTGGTAAAGATTATTTTATCCCTTCTTCTGAAGAAGGTTTAGCAAGGAAAATAACAAATACTGAACCAGTAAGTGAAAATAATAATTCAAATGTTTATAAAAATCTATATGATCCAATAAGAGAAGAATATAGTAATGTTTCTATAAAATACATTAAAGATGTATTATCTAAAAATGATAAGGTTTATTTTTTCCCATACATGATGACTGAAAGTATTAATTCTCTTGAAGAGATAATTGATGATGAATTAAAAGTAATAGCACCAAAACTTGAAGTTGTAAATGAATTAAAAGATAAAACAAAAATGTATGAAAAAATGAAAAGTGAAGGTATTCCAACAGTTGAAGGTAATGTTCTTGATTCTCCAAAAGAAGCTATGGAATATTTTTCTAGAAAAATTAAAGATTGGAAAGATGGTGCTTTTGTTTCTGCTGAAGGTGGTGCTAGTGGAGTAGGGTGTTTACATGCTATGAAACCAAATGATATTCTTAATAGGTTTCAAGAAGACTATACTGATGGTAGATTAATTGTTCAAAAATGGATGAATGATATTCAATGTGCTCCTAATATTTTAGTTTATGTTGATAATAAAGATGCTCATGTTTTAACTATAACTGATCAAATCATTAAAGAGGGAACTGATTATTATGGTAATAAATATCCTTCTAAAATTGATGGTAGCTTAAAAGAAAAAGTAATCGATGAATGTAAAAAAATAGGTCAAATTATGGGTGAGAAAGGATATAGAGGAGTTGGTGGGATTGATGGAATTATTTCAGATAATGATTTTTACTTTGTGGAAGTTAATCCAAGAAAGAATCATTCTACTGTTTTAAATTCTACTTTACTTGAAAAAGTAAGACCTGATGATATTCCTCCATTACCTTATCTAGAAGCTGAATTAATAGAAGAGGGAAAAAATAAAGATTACGACTTAAATAAATGGGCTACTAAGTTAAGGGAAAGTAATTATACTTATGATATGTTTCTTTATAAAAAAGAAGGTTGGAATATTGCTAAATCTGATCCTAATAATTATAGAATTAATGATCATGAATGGGATTTTAAAAAACCTTACATTGCAAATATTCCTAAAAAAGGAGTTATTATTTCAAAAACCTATGGTTCATTAAAATCTGAAGGACATACTAGAAGAGTTACTCCAACAGAGCTTGGAAGAATTGTGAGTAGAAATATGCATGATAGATTAAAACAAATCAAGAAGATGAATAAATCATTTGAAGAGGTGAAGTAAATGGAAGAGAATTGTACAATTGGTTACTTTAAAGAAGATGGAAAAATTTATGCTGGAAAAAATAGAGAACCTGGTAAAACTAGTTTAGATACTATGATTATTAGAAGTCCTAAAATAAAAAAACCTAAGCTGTTATATATTGGAACTGATCCAAAAGAGAAAATTAACTTAAAACAACAAATTGAATCTGCTTATGAAGGAAATAGAATCTTTGACTTAGATAAATTAGGAGTTAACTTATATAAACTTGGAGAAAATGAAAAAAGACCTTCAGAACTTGAAGGAATTTTAAGTGAGAATCTTTGGGGTGGCTTATATCCAAATAAAAGAATTGGAAAACCTGCTTCTTCTCCTACAAAACCAATTTATCTTTTACCTTCTGATTCAGATAAAACGGTCGTTGGAAATGCTTCACATTATAATCTTGAGAGATTATGGGGTGGGGTAAATGATTCTGGTCTTTTTGTTCAATCATCAAGTATTAGACATGATAATCGTTTAGAGAATAGACCTTCTTATTCAACAATTACTAATGAGATTTTAAAAAACTATTCATGTCCAGAAAAAGCTTCTGAGTTTATCGAAGAAAAAGTAAAAGATTATCAATGTGGTGCTGCAAACTTTCTCTTATCAAATAAAGATAATCAATATATTGTTGAATATTTACCATCTGATGTTGTTGATGGTAATGATCCAATTATTGAAAAAAGTAGTAATCTTGAAAAAGAATTTAGGACAAATTTTGGATTAAAAACTAGATTTTTCAAAAGAAAATATTGGAACTTAAGTAATAATAAAGGGAGAAATGAAGTAGAAAATTACATTAGATCCATTAATCGTTTAGTTGCAGCTTATGATGAGACTTCAAAAAATGTATTTGAGTCACATACTGTTTATGATGAACTTTTTGATAAAGGAATACTTGAAGAAGTTGTTAATTCTATGTATTATGAAGATTTAAGAGAGATTAGTTTTTCATTCTCTGAAGACTTTGCTTCATTTTATTCTATCTGTACTCATCCTGTAACAAAAGATGAGGATTTTCAAACATATAAGAGAACTTTTTGGAATATGTTTGCTAATTTAACTGATGATGAAGTTACATTGACTTATGATAATCCTTGTCAGGCTGGAGCAAAAATTGATATTTCTCCAAAAAAAATCAAAAAAGGTATTGATTATATAACACGTTTAGAAAAATAAATACTTTAATAAATAATAACTTCATTTAATTATTATCAATGAAAAGAATATTAATAACAGCAGGATTACATGCAGATGAAATTAATGCAATGTTTGTTGCATTTCAGTTAAAAGGTTATTTAGAATCTAAAAATTATGATAATGTTGACGTAATCCCTTTAGTAAATAAAACTGCTTTTAACATTAAAAAAAGAAAACAAAATGATAATTTAGATTTAAATAGATCATTTCCTGGTAATTCTGAAAAAAAAGGGACTTTAAAATTAGCTGATCGTATTTATAATATTGCAAAAAAATATGATGTTGTAATTGATTTACATAATTATTCTAATTATAGAACGTGCCTCCCTTTTTTTCTTACTGACTTAAAAAAAGATCGAAATAAAAACTTAGCTCAGAAAATAGGAATGAAATATGCTGTTCAAACAAGTAAAACTAGGGGACAGTTATTTGTAGAATTATCTGAAAGAGAAGGAATCTCTACTGGTATTATTGAATTTAGTGGATCTTATAAACACAATAAAAAATATCATGATTTTGTTTATAAAAAGTTAATCAATTTTATAGAAAATGAAAGAAATAATATTGATGAATCTAATAAAGATAATGTTTTCATGTTAGATCATTATGAAAAAATTAGATCAAAACATGAAGGAAAACTTAAAATACTTCCTAATTTAGAAAGTTCTGTAAAAAAAGGAGAATTAATTGCAAAAATAGGTCATAATGATATTTTTTCACCATATGAAGGAGTGGTAATTGCTAAATTAGAAAAAGAGAACTACTTTAAAAAAGATAAACATTTTATTGCAATTGCTGAAATTTAATTTTAATATAATTGTAATTTTTTTTAAAACCTAATAGAAAAAAATATAACTTATTCAAATTTAATTATTACAATGGAAGAACAAGATTCTATCGAAATAACTTTTGAAACTTTGTATGAGATTTTAAGACTTGAAAAATCAAATGCAGATCTTCATGAGTTACCTGAAGATTTTTACGTTAACGTTTTAGAATACTTAAAACAAAAAGAAGAGTCACTCTCTGATCTTAAGCAAGAAGCTGATGTTTTTTCTTCTGGTGAAAAAGATAGGTTACAAAGAGAATTTAATAGTGTGAAAAATATTGTTGAAAAAATTTATGAGATTAGAGAAAAGAAAATAGTTGATATGGCAATTAATAAATCTAGAATGCCTGAAACAATGATTAATAAACGAAAAATGAATGATTATGAAAAAGATTTCTTACATGATATGGTTTCTCTTTTTGATAGATATAGAGAAGGAATTTTAAGAAATATTATTAGTTTAAAAAAACCTAAATTAGAAAAGTCTCATCATACTAATTTTGAAGATGATTCAAAGAAAAAGAAAACAAGAAAGGTTAGATTTAAAAGAAATATCCCTAAATTTGTTTGGAAAGATCTTAGTGATTATGGTCCTTTTGAAAAAGGCGAGATTGCAATATTACCAAAAGAACTTGCAAATACTTTTGTTGATGAAAAAATTTGTGTTAAGTTTTAATTTAACAAAAAATATTTAAAGAGATATCTTTTCAAAAAAGTAGTATAATTCATTTATTGGTGATTCTTATGGTCAAAAGAAAAGGTGGATCAAGGAGAAAATCTAGAAGAGTTTTCTCAAAAAAAAGGAGAGATAGAGGTAGAGTTGGTGTTAGTAAGCTTTTTAAGCAATTTGATGAAGGAGATCAAGTTAAATTATTAGCTGAACCTTCTGTTCATAAAGGTCTTTATAATAGAAAATTTCATGGACAAGTTGGAAAGATTACTGGCAAGAGAGGCGAATGTTATGAAGTTTCTATTAAAGATGGTAGAGCAAATAAAATGTTAATTGTTCATCCTGCCCATTTGAAATCTAACTAAGGTGGTTATTATGTCAAAATTAAATGTTTTATCCAAAGAACCTAAAACTCTATCTGAAGTAAAAAATATCTTAAAAGAAGTTGAAATTGAAAGAGAGTTAAACTTTAGGTCTTCAAAAACTATGGATTATGTTAATAGATTTGTTAATATTGAAGATAAAGATGTTTCTGAATTAAAAGAGAAAATAGAAAAATTAGACATCCTCAGATTAAAAGAAGAACATATTGTAAAAATAATTGATTTTTTACCTGAATCTGTTGATGAGTTTAAATTAATTTTTCAAGGTAGTTATGTTACATTTTCAGAAGATGATATTAAAGAAATTGTTAATGTAATAAATGATTTTAAATCTAAATAATTTTTTTTTATTTATTATTCTTATTATTTTATTCTAATATTTATCCTTATTTTTTTATAATTGAATTAATTATCTTAATTTTTTCTTCTTTTTATAAAAATTCTACTTTTTTTGATTTTTTTAACACAATATTTATATATCGGTGTTGATATATTAATAATAGTATACAAAAAACAACACTAGTTTACTACATGGTGAAAAATGGTAATATTATTCGATCAATTTAATTTACCGGATGATGTATTTCAAATTATTTTTTCAACTGACCAACAGGTTATAGTTGCAAAGTATTTAGTTAATGTAATGAAAGAAAAAGATAAAACTCTTACAAAAAGTGAGATGTCACATTTTGCAAAGAAATTACATAATGGAACTTTAATTCAAACTGAAGAAAAAGGTCTTGTACCTAATAAAAAAGAAGTTGAATTGTCTTATAATAAAAGACAATTTTACGATCGTATATTAACCCCTATGAAAAGTATGGGCTTAGTTGAATATGATATGTACAAAAAACATTATAAGTTAAGTGAGAAGTTTAACCATTTAATGATTAAAATTGGTTTAATGTGGGTACAAGAACTTAGAAAACCTGCCCGTAAATTAAACACAAAAGATTAAATTCATAAGGCACCCGAAGAAACTAATTTTTCTTCTTCACACCCAACCCCATATTTTTTGGGTGCCTTCTCTTTTTTTATTTCTTTCTATTAAATTAATAGTAAATTCATTTTTTAATTTCATTTCTAATTTTATTGGGTAGATAAATCAATAAATTTATATATAATTAATATTGTTACTACCACATGACTACACATTATGGACGAGGACTTATTACAAAAAAAAATGTTCGTTTAGATAGTTATTTTTCAGAAGATAGTATTTTTGATGTTGAAAAAGATAAAAGTTCTGATATCTCAATAATTTCTGATGGAAAATATGGAAAAAATATAATTTTAAAGAAAAAGAAAAGAAATTTTGATAAAGTTGTATATGAATCTTTTATGATGGATTTTTGGAATAACTTATTAGATTTATACTCAAAAGAAAATAATTTGAATCTAAATTCTCCTATTTCCCATGATATTATTTATGATTTTGATAAAAGAGAATCTATCCTTGCTATGGATTTCTGTCCAGGACGACCTATAAAAAAAATACCTTATTTAAAAAGTGATTATCTTGACTTTAATGGTAAAAATGTACATAAAAGTAATGTAATATCTTATTACTCAGGTGTATTAAATAAGATAAAGGATTCTGAATACCTTTTACATTCAGATTATGATGATAGACATATTTTATTTTATAATAATCCTGTAAAAAAAATTAATTCAATGTCAGTTATTGATGTTGAAAACTCAAAATTTTCTGAATCAAGAGAAGAAGTTAACTCTGAAAGTAAAAATTTAGAAGAAATTTTAAAAAAACATTTTCATAATGATGATGATTATTATTTTTATAATAAAGGTTATGAATCAATTGACTCTTTATATTCTAGAGAAGATATCTTCTCAAAGACAGAAAAATCTTTTAATCAAAAATTTAAAAAGAATGAAAAACCTTATGTTGTTGTAGATCCTTATAATTCAAATGTCTACTGTTAAGTGTAACAAAACATTTATATTTATTTTTTTAACTTCTATTTTAATATTTTTTATATGTTGGTACTAAAATGAAAACGACTTTTGAAAAGTTCTTTTATCAAGAAATAAATTACAATATTCTTTTTAGTTTATTAATACTTATTATGATTATTACATCTTTATTTTATAATCATTTAAATTTAAATGTAATTGGAATAATTTTATTCGTTTTAATCTCTTTAATTGCTATTTTATTTGGATTTAAAATTTCTTTATTTGTCTCTTTTTTATCTATTATTTATCTTTTTTTTATTTCTTTTCGTTTAGGTGAATTTCAGATTGAGCTAATTCATGCCTCTTTTGGATACCTTCTAATTTCATTTATTATTGGTAATTTAAGTAATATAATAAAAGAAAAAGAAAATTCATTAGTTAGTGAAATAAAGCGGAGAAAAAACTTAGAAAAAAAACTAAGACAAAATAAAAATTATCTTGAATCTATTTTTAAAGCGATTCCTGAAACAATTATACATTATAATCTAAATGGTGATATTTTACATGTTTGGTTTATTTCTGATAATTCTTTTTTTACTAAAGAAGACTTAATTGGTAAAAATTTATCTGATTTATCTGAAGATATTAAAGAAAAGTTATTGGACTCTTGTGATGAAATATTAAATAATAATAGTATTATTTCTAAAAAAATTTTTTTAAAAAAAAATAATGAAGAGAAACATTTTGTTGCTAGATTATCTTGTGTAAATAATGAGGATAATGAAAAAGAGATAATAGCTTCAATTAGAGATATGACCTCTAGGTTTAAAATTGAAAAAGATCTTAATAAAAAAAGAGCACTATTAAATCAATTATTTTCCTCAAATTTTGATGCGATAGTACTTTTAGATAATGAAGATAATGTATTAAGAGTTAATAAATCTTTTGAGAATCTTTTTGAATATGATAAAAGTGAAATATTAGGAAAAAAAATAAATGATTTGATTGTTCCAAATAATAAATTAAATGAGGCAAATAATCTGTCAAAAAAAGTAATAAATGGTGAAAGTATATTTAAAGAGACTAAGAGAGTTACAAAAAATGGAGAATTTATTGATGTTTCTATAACAGCAGTCCCTATTAATGTTAATGGAAGACAAATTGGTTTGTATGGTGTTTATAGAGATATTTCTAAAAGAAAAAAACTAGAGCGTAATATGGAATGGAAATCTTCTCTTTTACATGCTTTATTAAGTAATTTTCCTGATCCTGTTTATTTTAAGGACACTAACTTAAATTTTATTTTAGCAAATGATAAAACTGCTAAATCTCTTAAATTATCTTCTAAAGAAGATCTTATTGGAAAATCTGATGAAGATTTTTTACCTAAAGAAGATGCTAAGTTATCGAGAACTCAAGAAGAGTATGTTATGGAAAAACAAGAACCATTAAAGATAGAAAAAAAAGTTGATGATGAAAAGTGGGTATTAATGACAAAAGTTCCTTTTATTGATAGTAATTGTGAGTTAAAAGGGATACTAGGAATTAATTATGATATTTCTGGAAGAAAAAAAGCAGAAATTAAATTAAAAGAAGAAAAAGATAGAATTGAATATTTATCTTTTCATGATGAATTAACTGGTCTTTATAATCGAAGATTTTTTCAAGAAGAAATTAATCGTTTAGAAAAATCTAGATTAAATCCTATTGCAATAATTGTTGCTGATTTAGATGGATTAAAAAAGGTTAATGATGAATATGGACATGATAAAGGAGATGAGTATATTATAAATGCAGCAAATGTTCTAAAAGAAGTAAGTAGAGATGGAGATATTTTAGCTCGTTTAGGTGGTGATGAATTTTCAATAATACTTCCTGAAACTGATGATAATGGTGCAAAATCTTTTTGTAAAAGAGCTAAAAAATATTGTAAAAATAAAGGTGTTTCAATTTCAATAGGATATGCAATTAGATATAATGATAAATCCCTTGAAAAAATATTTAATATTGCTGATCAAAGAATGTATGATGAAAAGAGAGTTAAAAAAAATTCTAGATGTTAATTATTAGTTTGGATTCTTAAAAAATCATTTAATTTTTATATTAAATCTTTTTTTATTATTTATGAAATTTAGTAAGATTATTTTCATTCTTTTTTTCTTTGTATTTATATTATCCGTTCTTTCAAATAGTTCTTTTTCTTATTGTATCATAGATTTAGATATTTCATATGAAAGGGAGTTTTTTTTTGATGGTGTTCAAGATGTAGTTTTAGAAACTAATGAGCATCCTATTAATTATTCGAATCAAATTTCTAATCCTTCTTTTGAAAAAGAAATGAGAAATATTAAAATTGAGGATAACTTTTATAGTGATGAATTTAAAGTTACTCGTTATAATTCTATTAATAATCTAAAAGGAAATATCTCTAATTATCCTTTTGATTTTAATACTAGAAGAGAGTTAGAAAAAAATTATTCAGAATATCTAAACTACTCTACTTCTATAAAATCTTTAATTGATGAAATCAATATCACTAATAACTCATTAAAAAATGTTTATAAGTTTTCAGAGTATGTTCATAATTATATTGAATATGATAGAGAAATAACTCAAGTACAATCTATTGATGAGATTATAGAAAGAAAGACAGGAGTTTGTTTTCATTATTCTAAGTTGTTAGTTAATATTTTGAGATATTATGGTTATCCTGCAAGAGAAATGAATGGTTTTGCTTATAGTAATATATATGATGAATTTGAAGGTCATAGTTGGGTTGAAGTATATGTTCCTGATTTAGGCTGGATTGAGATTGATCCTACTTTTGGAGAACATTTTTTTGTTAATCCAAAGAGAGTATTTATATCATATGGTGATATTAAAAGTCGTTTTGAATGGAGAGGGAGAGGTGACTTTGATAAAAATACGGAAAGATTTTTTGATATTACTTACAAAAAAGATAACTGTTTTTCTAATGTTTCTTGGGATTTTGAAATTTATCCTAACGAAGTTAAACCAGGTTCACAAACTCTTTTAACATTAGAATTATCTAATAATCATCCTTATCATATATTTCATTATATTAGTTTTTCATCTCCTAGTAAATTAGATTTTAAATTTAGTGAACCAATTTTAGTAAAATCTAATAGTAATTTAACCAAAAATATTTTAATTGATGTTCCGGATTCATTTGATGAAAATTATGTTTATACATTACCTATCGTTGCTTCTGATAGATTTGGAAATATGTACGAATCATCTTTTGATGTAGGTTCTAATTTTAATGATTATCAAATCTCTAAAGATGAAAAAATGGATAGTGCTTTTTTTATTTCTTTAGAATGTATTGAAGATTATTTTTATGTATTTGAAAATAATTCTATAAATTGTTATTTATCTCATGACTCCTTAAAAAACAAATATTTTAATCTCTCAGTAAAATATTCTAATGAAAGTATCTTAAATGAAAGTATATCGGTTGATGTAAATTCTGATGAATTAATTTCTATTCAGTTACCTAATAAATCCATTGGATCTCATGATTTAAATTTTTTAATTTCTTCTAATTCTATTGAAAATGATTTTGAAAAAGAATATGTGATAAAAAAAGGAAATGCTTCTTTTGATTGTAATTATGATTATCAATCAAATTATTTTAATTGTGATGTCAATTCTTCATTTAATGGTAACTTAGTTGTAAATCATAATAATGAGTTAATATCAAGAAATCATATAAATGGTTCAGATTCAATTAAAATTGAAAGAGATCTTGAAATTACTGATTTTCAAGAGATATCTAAAAACTCTTTTAATGTTCAACTAGATTTAAGAACTTCAAAGGGTAGTTATAAAGTTTCAAAAGAATTTATCTATCATTATGAGTACTCATTATTTGAATATCTTGTTTTTAAAATTAAAAACTTTTTTTATAATTTGTTTTAATTTTTTTAAATAAACTATTTAATTATTTTATTTTTAACATATATATTATTATTATTATTATTATTATTATTGGATTATATAATAATATCAAATAATTTATCTTTTTTGTTTATTGAATTACTTTTAAATTAAAGAAATATCTTTTTCATATGTGATATATATTTTTATTTATTTCTAATAATATATATTATTTGATAATTTATGAATGTTTTTTAAAATATTCATATGATGCTATTAAATTTTGATAATTCATAATAGGTCTTTCAAAAAAACTACCATCATCTATTGATATTCTAGGACATGCTGTATTGATAAAATATTCAATATATGAGAAATCTTTCAAACTGTTATTATTAAGATTATCTCCTATTATAATATAAAAGCTTTTTTTCTTAAATCTATCTTCTAACCTTTTTTTTGCTTTAAATACTTCTGTGTTTTTTTGGCCAAATTTAGTTGATACTAATAAACCAATTTCTTTCTTTTTTAGAAAAATGGTATACTTTTTTAGTACTTTTTTTATGCTTTTTTCTATGTTAAAACTGTATTTATTTAGACCTAATTCAGTAATATAATAAACATTTATATTTTTATTATTTTTACTTAAATAGTTATCAAAATTAATTGAAGTTAGATGGTCATTAATTTGATTTGCTTTAAATGCTTCTAAATGGAATTTACCCTCACCTAAAAATAAATAATCCCCTGGATCAATTCTATGACAACCTAGTATTTGACCTTTTAAATTAGTATGGATACTATTAACTAGTTTTGTTTCTATTTCTCTTTTTTCTAAATATGAACTTATCTTTTTTAATGAATTAATATATTGTCCAATAGATACTAATGTTAATTTTTTAGGTAATTTATCTATGTTTTGATCTATTGTGTTCTTTATTTTATCTAAATTTACCTTTTTTTCTCCTAAAAAATAATCTATTTTTGTCATAAATGTAGAAACTATACTTTATTTATATATTTTATATTTTTATATTAGTATTTAATTATTCTTATTATTCTTATTCTTATTATTCTCGTTATCTTTTTTTTCTTTTAAAAACTAAATTACTATTAGTTTTCTTTGTTTTAGTTGTTTGATTATTAATTTATTTTATTTATTTCTTAATTTAGGGAAACTTATTTAAATTAGAAGGATTTTTTACAAAATGGGCAAAACTTTTTTAAAAGGGTTATTATTTACAATTTTGATAAATATTTTTTTGACCCAGAGAGGGGATGATAAAATGGAAATGACAAAAGAATTAATTGATGATGTATTTGAATTGGTTGAAGTAGCAAGAGCTACTGGAAAGATTAAAAAAGGAACTAACGAAACAACAAAGGCAATCGAGAGAGGAAATGCTGAATTTGTTGCTTATGCTGGAGATGTATCTCCTAAAGAAATTGTTATGCATTTACCTTTACTTTCAAAAGAAAAAGATATCTTATGTCTTGAAGTTCCAACAAAAAAAGATCTTGGTGCAGCATGTGGTCTTGAATTACCTACAGCATCTGTAGCACTCACTAATCTTGGTGACGGTAAATCTAAACTTAATAACATTAAAGAAAAAATTAAAGAACTTGAGAAAGTTGAAGATTAAACCTTTAGGTGTTAAAAATGGCTAAAAAGAAAAAAAATGAATCTAAAGATAAAAGTATTTTTACAAGGGCTTATCCTGCAGAAGTAGAAGAAATTGTAGGTAGAGTTGGTGCTAAAGGTGAAGCTTACCAAGTTCGTTGTAAAGTTCTTGAAGGGAGAGATGAAGGTCGTGTCCTTAGAAGAAATACAAAAGGACCTGTTAGAATTGGAGATATTTTAATGCTTCGAGAAACTGAAACTGAAGCAAAGAAGCTTCGACAAAATTAAAATTTTATTTGGTGATTTTTATGAAATGTACTTTTTGTGGTGATGAGATCCCTCAAGGGACAGGAAAAATGTATGCTAAAAATGATGGATCTGTTTATTATTTTTGTTCAAGAAAATGTGAGAAAAGTTTACTTAAGTTAAAAAGAGATCCAAAAAGAGTAAGATGGACTGAAGCATATAGAAAGAGAAATTAATTTTTATTTTTTTTATTTATATCTAATTTATTGATAAATAATTTAAATAAAAGATTTGAACTATAAATATTTAATATAATATTTAATGAGGTATAAAAATGATTGAAAGAACACTTGTATTAATAAAACCTGATGGTGTAAAAAGAGCATTAATTGGTGAAATATTAACTAGGTTTGAAAGAGCTGGTATGAAAATTTCTGGTCTTAAAATGGTTTGGCCAGATGACGAAACAACTAAAAATCATTATTCTGAACATGTTGGAAAAGATTTTTTTGATGGATTAAAAGTTTTCTTAACTTCAGGTCCTGTTGTTGCTATTGTTTTAGAAGGAATTAATGCAGTGAAAAAAGTTAGAAAAATGATTGGGACTACTGAAGCGGGTCAAGCAGAACCTGGAACTATTAGAGGAGACTTTGGTTTAGCTACATATGATTATGCAGATAGTAATGAATTACCTGTTGTAAATTTAGTTCATGCTTCTGGAAATGTTGAAGAAGCTGAAAAAGAAATAAATTTATGGTTTGAAAGTGATGAACTTCACGATTATTCTCCTGCTCATGACGACTTTGTTACAGGAAATTTTATTTAGGTGATATAAATGGCGAAAATGATAGATCGAATTAAATCAATTTGTGAAAATAAAGAAAAAATTAGGAATATTGGAATTGTTGCTCATATTGATCATGGAAAAACAACTTTATCTGACAATTTAATTGCAGGTGCTGGAATGATGTCTGAGGATCTTGCAGGAAAAGCAAGAGCTTTAGATTTTCACGATGATGAAGCTGAAAGAGGAATTACTATTGACTCTGCAAATGTTTCGATGGTACATGATTATGATGAAGATGAATATTTAATTAATTTAATTGATACTCCAGGACATGTTGATTTTGGTGGTGATGTAACTAGAGCAATGAGAGCTGTTGATGGAGCAGTAGCATTGACTTGTGCTGTTGAAGGAGTAATGCCTCAAACTGAAACTGTTTTAAGGCAAGCTTTAAAAGAAAGAGTTAAACCAATTTTATTTATTAATAAATCTGATCGTTTAATCTCCGAATTACAACTTAGTCCTGATGAAATTCAAGAAAGATTTCTTAATATAATTACTGAAGTTAATAAGTTAATTAAAAGATATGCTGAAGATGAGTATAAAGAGAAATGGCAAGTTGATGTTTCTGATGGTAGTGTTTGTTTTGGATCTGCTTTTCATAATTGGGCTCTTTCAATACCATTTATGAAAAAGACAGGAATTTCTTTTTCAGATATTATCGATGCTTATGAGAATGATGAAAGAGAAAAACTTAGAAAGGAAGCTCCACTTCATAGAGTTTTCTTAAATGCTGTAATTAAACATCTACCAAATCCTGAAGTTTCACAAGAATATAGAATCCCTCGTTTATGGAGAGGTGATTTAGAATCAAAAACAGGAAAATCTTTAGTTAACTGTGACCCTGAAGGACCAGCTGTTTTTGTAGTAACTAAAGTTGTTGCTGATAAATATGGTGAAGTTGCTGCAGGTAGGTTATTTTCTGGTTCTATTAATGAAGGAGAAGATATTTATGTTGCAGGGACTAATGAAACTGGACGAGTTCAACAAGTTTCAATTTATAATGGTGCAAAAAGAGATCTTATTAAGAAGGCACCTTCTGGAAATATTATTGGTTTAGTTGGTTTAAATGTAAGAGCTGGAGATACTGTTACTAATAAAAAAGATTTAATTCCTTTTGAAAAAATCAAACATATCTTTGAGCCGGTAATTACAAAAGCAATTGAAGCTAAAAAACCTTCTGACTTACCAAAACTTATTGAAGTTTTAAGGGTTGTAGGTAAAGAAGATCCTTCAATTGAAGTTGAAATTAATGAAGATACTGGTGAACACTTAATCTCTGGTATGGGAGAATTACATCTTGATGTTATCGAAAAAAGAATCAAGACTGAAAAGGGAATTGATGTTCAAACAAGTCCTCCTATTGTTGTTTATAGAGAATCCATTGACGGAAAATCTCCTGAGGTTATGGGTAAATCTCCTAATAAACACAATAAGTTTTTCATGAAAGTTGAAAAGATTCCTGAGGAAATTTATCAAAAAATGTTAAAAAATGATGTTCCTGAAGGAAGAGTGAAAAAGAAAGATATGAGGATTATTGAAGCATTAGAGGAATGTGGTCTTTCAAAAGAAGATTCAAGAGATGTTAGAGACATTTATAATGGAAATTTATTTTTAGATAAAACTAAAGGTATTGTTTATATGAATGAAGTAATTGATATGGTCTTAGATAAATTTGAAGATGTAATGGATCATGGTCCTCAAGCTAGAGAACCTGGTATTAGGATTATGGTTAAGTTTATGGATGTAAAACTTCATGAGGATGCGATTCATCGTGGTCCTGCTCAAGTTTATCCTGCAGTGAAAGGAGCAATTCAAACAGCAATTATGAATGCTGAACCTTCAATGTTTGAACCTTTACAAATTTATCAATTTGAAGCACCTTTAGAATTTATGGGTGATCTTTCAAGTTTAATCTCTTCAAAAAGAGGTCAAATGTTGAATGTTGATCAAGATGAATACTCTGTTGAAATGAAAGTAAAAATTCCTGTAGCAGAAACTTTTGGTTTAAGTAGTGATCTTAGATCTGCAACTGAAGGAAAAGGAGTAATGTCTTTAGTTGATCAGTTATATGAACCATTACCAAAAAGTCTAAAAGATGATGTTGTTAGAGGAATTAGAGATAGAAAAGGATTAAAAAATGAAAGTGATGAAGAAGAGTAAATGAGAAAATTTTTTAAATAGTTTTGTTTTTCCTATTATTATTGGAAATTTTATTAGGGGTGAATTATAATATGGCAAAGAAAAAACCACACATGAATTTGATTTTTATTGGACATGTAGACCATGGAAAGTCTACTACAATTGGCCGAATTATGTATGATTCCGGTTCAATTGATGACCAGGAAATGAGAAAGTTGAAAGATAAAGCAAAGGAAGTTGGAAAGTCTGGATTTGAATTTGCTTTTGCAATGGATAATTTAGAAACTGAAAGAGAAAGAGGTGTAACTATTGCTCTTTCACATAAAAAGTTTGATACAGACAACTATTCCTTTACAATTATTGATGCTCCAGGGCACAGTGATTTTGTAAAAAACATGATTACTGGTGCTAATCAAGCAGACGCTGCTGTTTTAGTTGTTGCTGCTGATGATGGAGTTAATGCACAAACAAAAGAACATGCTTTCTTAGCAAAAGCTTTTGGAATTAGTCAAGTAGTTGTTGCTGTTAACAAGATTGATAAAGTAAAATATGATGAAGATACTTTTACAAAAGTTAGAAAAGAAGTAAAATCATTATTGAAAAAAGCAGGTTTTAAAGATGATAAAATCGATGTTGTACCAATCTCTGCTCTAATGGGAGATAATGTTGTAAAGAAATCTGATAACATGGATTGGTATAAAGGTAAAACTTTACTTTCAAAGTTAGATGATTTTGATGAACCTGAAAAACCAAAAGATTTACCATTGAGAATGCCTATCCAAGATGCATATAAAATTCAAGGAGTAGGTACTGTCTCTGTTGGTAGAATCGAGTCTGGTGAAATTAAACCAGGAGAGAATGTTATTATCTTACCAGGAAAAACTGGTGATGGTGTAAAAGGAGAAGTAAAAAGTTTAGAAATGCACCATGAACAATTAGATAGTGCAGGACCTGGTGACAATGTTGGTGTCAATATCAGAGGTGTTAGTAAAAAAGATATTACAAGAGGAGATGTTATCTCTAGTTCAAAAGATCCAGCTCCTATTGTTGAAGAATTTGATGCACAAATTGTTGTAATTGATCATCCAACAGTTATTCCTGAAGGATATACTCCAGTTTTCCATGCTCATACTGCTCAAGTAGCTTGTCAGCTTGTTGAGTTAAAGAGTAAAATTGATCCAAAAACTGGTCAACCTAAAGGAGAAAAACCAGAATATCTTAAAAAAGGAGATATTGCTATTGTCAAAGTAAGACCAACAAAACCTTTTGTTCTTGAAACACAAAAGGAAAACCCTTATATGTCTAGATTTGCAATTAGAGATATGGGTAAGACTGTAGCTGCTGGTGTTGTATTAAAATCTAAAAAGAAAGAGTAAATTTCTTTCTTTTTTATTTTTTTTATTTTATATTTAATTGGAGGTAATAAAATGCAAAAAGCAAGAATCAAATTAGTAAGTACAGATATTGATAAACTTAATGAAGTATGTAATGAGATTCAATCAATTTCAGAAAAAACAGGTGTTTCTTTAAAAGGTCCTATTCCTTTACCTACAAAAAGATTGAAGTTAACATCAAGAAAAAGTCCTAGTGGTGAAGGTTATGCTACTTGGGAAAGATATGAAATGAGAATCCATAAAAGAGTTATTGATATGGGATTAAATGAGAGAGCTTTAAGATTAGTTATGAGGATTCCAATCCCACAAGATGTTAACATTGAAATTGAAATGGATAACTAATTCTTTTTTTTAACTATATATTTCTTCATCTTTTTATTTTTATTCTATTCCGTAATATTTATAAATCATAATTCAAGTATAAGTACTATTGTGTGACAACATTTAATTAACGCTGCCGAAATATTTTAATATATGTAATTAGCTATATTAATTCCGGCAAAATAAGGTTTAATTAATATGAAAAAAGAAGACATTGTAAGTTGGACTATGGAAGAAATCGCTGGTGAGCAGTCAGTGGAAATTGTTTTTTTTCTAATCAAGAATCCTGATTTTTCAGAATTTAAGTTAGCTGAGTTAAAAAATATTGATATTAAGGATTTAAGAAATATAATGTATGATTTAATGGAACACGATCTTCTTAAATGGAGAAGAAAAAAAGACCGACAAAAAGGTTGGTATATTTATTATTGGACTATTAAACAAGAAAACATTCCTTATCTTTATAAAAAATTCAAAAAGAAAAAACTTGAAAAAATTAAGAGACGTATAAAAGAAGAGGAGAACAATGAATTTTTTATGTGTCCTAATTATTGTTTGAGGGTTTCTTATGATAAAGCAATGGAGTTACATTTTGGTTGTCCTGAATGTGGAAAGGTTCTTAAGCCACAGGATAACAAGAAAACAAAAATTTTGTTAAAAAAACATCTTAAAAAGATTAAAGAGCAATTAAAAACCTTTGAAAAGGAAAAAGATAATATGGATTTTTCACCAATTGAAGTTGATTATTCAAAGAAAAGAAAAACTACTAGTGGTGAATATAGAAAAAAAAGAAAAAAAGAGAAATCTAAAAAGAATAATAAAAAGAAGTCAAAATCAAAAAGTAAAAAATCTAGTAAAAAGGGTAAAAATAAGAAATCTAAAAAAAGTAAATCAAGTTCTAAATCAAAAAGTAAAAAATCTAAGAAGTAATTTAATTTTTAGATGATTTTGATAGACTAACTTCGAAGAAGATTAAACGTAGATTTTCTCTTTAGCACAATTTTTATCAAAATTGGTTAGGATGGTACCATATTTCATATGGCACAGTGGTTTCTATTAAATTCTATTTATTTTTATTTCATTCATATAATTACTTTTTTATTTAGATGATTTTGCCCTACTATTTCTTTAGCTCAACCTTTATCACATAATCTTTATCACACTTTTAAATTTTTAATTTAATAAGTTCTATAAATCTTTGATTTTATAAAATTGGTTAGGATGGTACCATACTTTGTATGGCACTTTAGTTTCCATAACTTTCTATCTAATTTTATTTTACTTTTTTTGATTTCTATTTTCTTTAGCTAAAACGAAGAAATTATTTTAATCAGTTTAATTTCTTCTTTTGTTATTTATAGTTCAATAATAAGATTTAAATACTTATTTTATGTATTTATTTTAGCTTGTTTAAAGAGAGGTGAACTTATGTTAGAATTAATAATCCATGGTAGAGGTGGACAGGGTGCTAAAACTGCTTTTAATATTCTTGCTAAGGCAGGTCTTTCTTGTGGTAAAGAAGTCCTTGCATTTCCAGAATATGGTCCAGAACGAACTGGAGCTCCGATGAAATCATTTCTTAAAATTGATGATAAAAAAGTTAGATCATATCAACCAATAGATAAGGCTGATGTTGTTATTGTTATTGATGATTCTTTATTTGATTTTGTTGATATTGAATCAGACTTGAAAGATGATGCTTTACTTATTGTTAATACATCAAATTTAGATGATTTAAAGAAAAAATTAGGAACAAATGATGTATATGGTATTGATGCAACAAAAATTGCTTTAGACCATGTTGAAATGAATAAACCAAATATTCCTATGCTTGGAGCTCTTTTAAAAGTTAAACCTATTGTTCCTTTAAAAGATGTTGTTAAAGTTGTAAGAGAACATTTTACTGAAAAAATAGGTAAAGAGTTAACTGAGAAAAATGTTGCTGCAATTCAAGAGTCATTTCTTGGAATAAATAATTAAGGTGATTTTTATGTCAAATAATAAAATTAAAGATCCTTCTAAATCTGATAGAAGATTAGGTTGGAAAGAAATTGAAATAGCTGGAATAATTAAGGGTGCAACTTCTAAAAATAATAAGACTGGTTCTTGGAAATCATTTAAACCAGTTGTTGATTCTGAAAAATGTATTGGTTGTATGAAATGTTATGAATTCTGTCCTGATAATAGTGTTATTCCAAAAGAAAGGAATGATGATAGTAATATGAAATATTATATTGATTCTTTTAAATATGATTTTTGTAAAGGATGTGGAATATGTTCAAATATATGTCCTGTATCTGCTATTGAAATGAAAAGATCAAAGGGTGATGATAATGAGTAAAGATAAAAAAAATTATTCTATTAAAGGTTTGAGTGGAGCTCATACTGCTTCAGAAGTAATGAGACAAATTAACCCAGACGTTGTTGCTGCTTACCCAATTACTCCACAATCTCCAATTATCGAAAAATTTTCAGAATATTATGCTCAAGGTGATGTTGATACTGAATTTGTTCCTGTTGAATCTGAACATTCAGCAATGAGTACTGTTGTTGGATCAAGTGCTGCTGGTGCAAGGAGTATGACTGCAACTGCATCTGTTGGATTAGCTTTAATGTTTGAAGTTGTTAATGCAGCATCTGGTATGAGATTACCTATTGTTATGAATATTGCAAATCGTGCTTTGAGTTCTCCTATTAACATTCATTGTGACCATGGAGATAGTATGGCATGTCGTGATGCTGGTTGGATACAATTATATTCTGAAGATGCTCAAGAAGTTTATGATAATAATTTATTAGCTATGAGGATTAGTGAACATTCTGATGTTCTTCTTCCATCAATGATTATGCAAGATGGTTTTATTACATCTCATTCACTTCAGAAAGTTGAAATTTTAGATGATGATATTGTAAAAGAATTTATTGGTGAATATAAACCAAAGAATTACTTACTTAAAGGAGAAGCTGCTACTTTTGGTCCTGTTGCTCTTCAAGATTATTATTTTGAATTTAAAAGACAACAAGAAGAAGGAATGAGAAATGTTAAGAAAGTTTTCAAAGAAGCTGCAAGAGAACTTTCTAAAATTACTGGAAGGGAATATGACTTTGTAGAAGGTTATAAAACTGATGATGCAGATACTATTATGATTGCACTTAATTCTACTGTTGGAACTGCAAAAGTTGTTGTTGATCGTTTAAGAAAAGAAGGTAAAAAAGTAGGATTACTTAAAATTAGAATGTATAGACCATTTCCTTACGATGAAATTGCTAATATTTTAGATGGTGCAAAAAATGTAATTGTTCTTGATAGATCAATTTCTTTTGGTGCTAATCCTCCTTTAGCAAATGATATTAAGAATGTTTTATATGACCATAATATTAATGTGAATCTACAAAATTATATTTATGGTCTTGGTGGTAGAGATATTACTGAATCTGATATTGAGGATATCTTTAAAAATTCCAATAAAAAAGTAAAAAATGAATTTATTGGACTAAGAGAATAAGGTGATTTTTATGACTAATCAAAATAATAAAAAGGACTTTAAATTTGAAAGTGGACATAGAGCATGTGCTGGATGTCCAATCTCTATTATTTTTAATGGAGTTTTAGATTCTACTGATGAGGAAGTTATTGTTTCAAATGCTACAGGTTGTGCTGAAGTTGTTAGTAGTATTTATCCTTACAGTTCTTGGAATGTTCCATGGATCCATAATACTTTTGAGAATGCAGCAGCAACTATATCTGGTGTTGAAGCAGCTTATAAATCTTTAAAAAGTCAAGGTAAACTAGATAAGGACTTTAAATTCATTGCTTTTGGTGGAGATGGAGGAACTTATGATATTGGATTACAAAGTTTATCTGGTGCTTTAGAAAGAGGTCATGATTTTGTTTATGTTTGTTATGATAATGAAGCTTATATGAATACTGGAAATCAAAGATCTTCTGCAACTCCTTTTGGTTCTGAAACTACTACTTCTCCTTTTGGTGAGAGTCATCCTGCAAAAGAGCAGAAGCGAAAAGATTTAGCTAAAATTGCTGAAGCTCATAATATAGATTATGTTGCTCAAGCAAGTGTTTTCCATCTCGATGATTTAAAAAAGAAGGCTAAAAAAGCAATTGATGTTGATGGTCCTGCGGTATTAGTTGTTTTATCTCCTTGTCCTACTATGTGGAAGTTTCCTCCAAAAGAAACATTAAATGTTTCAAAAATGGCTGTTGAAACAAGATTTTGGCCAATTTATGAAATTGAAAATGGAAAACTTACTATTAATTATAAACCTAAAAAGAAGGTTCCTGTAACTGAGTTTATGAAGTTACAAGGTAGATTTAGACATTCTGTTAATAATGAAGAAGTTGTGAAAAAGATTCAAGATTCTATTGAAAAAGACTGGGAAAAACTTTTAAAAAGAGAAAAAAGTGATAATAGTTAAGATGGATGAAAAAGATTCACATGATTATGATTTAGATAATCCTTGTAAACTATCTGATGATGATTGTAAAGAAGTTATCTCAATATTAAAAGATATAAAAGACCCTGAGATTCCAATTAATATATATGATATGGGACTTATTTATGAGATCCGTTATTCATCTGATGATAAAAAATCCATTGAAGTGATAATGACTTTTACATCTCCTTTTTGTCCAGTTATTGGTCAAATAGTTAAAGAAATAACTGATAGGCTTGAAAATATATTTCAAAAAGTTGAGGTTGAAGTTGTTTGGGAACCAACTTGGAATCGTTCTATGATGAAAGATGAAGCAGGTTTTATTTAACCAATTTTTATCAAACAATCTTTATCAAACAATCTTTATCA
>CAZXZL010000011.1:0-23632 GCA_964645415.1 uncultured Methanosarcinales archaeon
AAAATAATAAAATGGCAAAAATATTTTCAAATAAAAATTTAGGAATAGCTTTAATTATTGGTTTAATCATTCAATTTGTTTTACCAGAAATAAATCTTGGTTCAATTAGTTGGATTTCAACTTTAATATATCTAGTTGTAGCAATTATATTAATATTCGTGAAATAATCACTATTAATAAGTTACAAAAAAGAAAATGTTTAAATAAGAAAAGGAATTGATTATTTTATGAACAAAAGGATAGATTATTATGGAAAAAGATTTGAAATACCTCATATAAAAAGAGAAACAAAAGTACCAATTAATAAAAATAACTTAGATAAAAAATTATATGTTGATTTTAATAGAAATTTAGAAGAAATATTAGATAGCGCTAAATTAAATACAAATAAAGTTGATAAAGACCATATTAAAGATTGGTTAGAATTAAACAATTTTGATATAGATCCTGAATTATTTATTCCACTTAATATGTTTACAAATTCTTTTAATAAGTATCATGGTTACAAAACAAATACATTTGAAAGATATAAGATATACAAAGAAAAAACACCTAAATTAAGTGAAATAATAGATAAAAAAATTGCTCATTCTTCTGAAGTTAGTGCACTAGCTCAAATATATTTACAAGATATTAACATAGACTCATCATATTTTTTAGGAAATGCAAAACTAAATAAAGAATCAAAAAAATCAAGTAAACACACATATAATTTAATAGATTTTAATGGAGAAAGTTATATTTATGATGCAATAAATCCAGTTATAAAAATAAACAACACACATAATAAAGAAAAATTAATTTTACCACGAATTCAAAAAGTTAATAATTTTAAAGATAATATAAACAAAAATAAGAAGTACTTAATTAAATCAGAAGGTTTAATAGATAATAAAGACATATTTTATGGTTAGTTTTAGTTGAAATCATTATCTTAAAATTCTTCGCTTCATCTTCTTCGAAATTAGTCCATCAAAGTCATCTAAGTAATGTATAAAATAAGAATTGAATATATAATTTAATTTTTTAAAAGATTTTCATTAGATAAAACTTTTTTGACTTTTACTTTTATTTTTTCTTTTTTATCTTCATCTAAGTTAAAACATCTACCAAAAACTTCTACTTTAGTATCAATACCACAAAAACCAAGAATATCTTCACTAATATGTTTAATAGGATAATCGTAATCTTCTTTATAATATGATTCACTTCCTCCACCAGTCATAAAAACCAACGCTTTTTTATCATCTAGTAATCCAATAGGAGTTCCATCAACATACTTAAAAGCAAATCCACTTAAAATAGTTCTATCAAAAAAACCCTTCAAAATTCCAGGCATTGATTTCCACCAGATAGGATAAATAAAAATTAAATTATCAGACTTTTTTATTTTATCTTGAATAGTTTTTGTTTCTTTACTAATAGAATTATTACCACAAGTATAATGCTCTTCATCTTTTAGCACAGGATTATAATTCATCTCATATAGATTTAAAACTTCATAATTAGAATTAATATGTTCTTTAATAATCTTTAAAATAAGCAAATTATGACCACATGTATTTGGATGTGCAAAAATAATTAAAGATTTCATATAACTTTAGAAAAAAACTAACTTTATAAATATTAATAATAAAAAAATAAAAAATAAACTTTAGAACTTTTTAAAAACTAATCTACAAACTCAACTTCAAGTTCTCTTTCGTTTTTATCAAGCTCTTCTTCCATTGATTTAAATTGATCAATGTACATTCTATTAATTCCAGTAACAATAACCATTACATTAACTTTACCTTTTAATTTAGAATCAACTTGAGCACCCCAAATAACATTTGCTTCTTCACTTAATCTATTTGAAACACTTTTTACAATACCTGTTGCTTCATCTAAATTTAGATCATTATCACCAGTAATATTAATTAAAGCTCCATTTCCACCACTAATATCAATATCTAAAAGAGGATTATTGATAGCCTCATCAACAGCTTCATCAGAACGGTTATTAGAATCACTTTCACCAACACCAATCATCGCAAGACCAGAATCTTTCATAACTGTTTTCATATCAGCAAAATCAAGATTAACTAAACCTGGTTTTAAAATTAATTCAATTGTTCCTTTTAAAGCATTAGCAATAATTTCATCAGCTAACTTAAAAGCTTGAGCTAATGGAATATCAGGAGCAATTTCTAATAATTTATCATTAGGAATTAAAATTAAAGAATCAACTTGGTCTTCTAACTTTTTCAAACCATAAATAGCATTCTTCATCCTCATCCTTCCTTCAACACTAAAAGGAACTGTTGTAATACCAACTACTAAAGCACCTGCTTCTCGTGCAGCTTTAGCAATAATATGACTTGAACCTGTTCCAGTTCCACCACCAAGACCACATGTTAAAAAGACAAGTTCCTTACCTTCAAAAACTTTCTTGAGTTTAGTATAAGAACTTTTAGCTGCTTCTTCACCAACTTTAGGATCAGAACCTGCACCAAGTCCTTTAGTAATATCTTTTCCTAAAAGGATTTTTCTATCAGCATTATTTGTTAAAAGATCTTGTGCATCAGTATTCATAGCATAAAAATCAATTTGTGATTTCTCAAAATTCATCTCTAATAATCGATTAAGAGTGTTATTTCCAGCACCACCAGTACCAACAACTGTAACATTAATCATCTTTGATTCAAGATATTTTTCAATCTCAGGATTATCACCATTATTTATTTTGTCTTTTGCTTTTTCTTTCTCTTCTGATCTTTTCTTAGCATTATTAATCATATCTTGCATAGAACTCATTTTACAACCCCATAAAATATATAATTTAATCATTAAACTAATATTTAAATCTATCTATCAATCAATCAACAAATTTTTTATCTTTATAAGAAATATCATAAATTCTAAACTCTTCACCTTCTTTTAACATCAAACTCCAAGAATTACTATCAGAATCATACATTAATTGAGAACCATCTGATAAATCATATATGATAGAGTTACCAAAAAAATCATCATTCTCAAATTCAGATACTTCTACTACTTTCTTCATAGATCCCAATACATTAATCTTTTGATTCTCTTTTAATTTCATCTTTTAAAACAATCTCCAATTTTTTTAAAGCATTACTAGTTCTTTTTAAAACTTTAATATTAAATTGATCAAATTTGAAAAACTCTCCTTTTTTAGGAATTCTACCTGTTTTTTTAAGTAAAAAACCACCAACCGTTTCAAAATGATCTTTAGATACCTCAATATTTGTTTCCTTCATAAAATCATCAATATCATATTGTGCATCAACGATAAATTTATTTTCACTAATCTTAATTATAGGTTCTTCCATATCTTCATTCTCATCATAAATTTCACCTACTAACTCTTCAAGAACATCCTCCAATGTCACAATACCTGTTACAGTTCCAAATTCATTAACAACAATAGCGATATGTCCTTTTTGTTTTTGGAATTTTTTTAATAATAAATCAATATTCATAGAATCAGGAACATATAAAACATTTTCAATTAAAACATCATCTACTTTATTTTTCAATTCATTTTTATTAATTAATTCAGATTTAATAATATCTTTAGCATAAAGAATTCCTTTAATTTCATCTAGATTCTTTTCATAAACAGGGATTCTAGAAAAACCACTATCTTTAATTAAATCAATTGAATCTTTAATAGAAGATCCTAATTTTAAAGCAACAACATCATTTCTTGGTGTTTTTATTTCACTTACTTTTGTATCAGATAAATTTAATACATTTGATAAAATTTCTTTCTCAGTTGTATTAATATAGCCATCTTTTTCTACAATTTTAACAAGAGATTTGAATTCATTTTCACTTATTTCAAACTCTTCAAAAGGATCATCTTTAATAAACAATTTTATGATTAAATCTAAAAATTTAAGAATTGGCATACAAACTTTTTTCAAATAATAAATAATAGGTGATATTTTTAATGACATTTCAATATCATGTTTTAATCCAATTGTTTTAGGCAAGATTTCACCAAAAACTAAAATTAAAAAAGTCATAAGTGCTGTTGCAATAGCTACACCTAAGTTTTCAAAATAACCATAAGCAATTACACTAGCCATTGCAGAAGATAATATATTAACAAGATTATTCCATAACAGAATAGTCATTAAAGTATAATGCATGTCTTCTTTTAGTAATTTAACATATTTTATTTTGGATTTTTTTGATTCAAGTAGAGACTTTAGTCTAACTTTGTCAAGACTTGTTAATGCTGTTTCAGTCGATGAAAAAAATCCAGACAAAAATAATAACAATATTAAAGAAAATATTTCAAGATACATTTTATTATCACACAATATTATGGTTTTCAATACAAAGCAATATAAATTTTTTTCTAAAAATATGAAAAGATTTTTAAAGACGCGATAAATTAAAAAACGCATGAAAAAAAAGATTGATGAAAATCCGGATCAAATTTTAAAATCAATTAAAAAAAAAGCAAAAAGAGTTTATGAGATTACATTTCATGAAGATTCTTTATTAAGTTGGGTTTTTAATTTAATCTTGGCATTTATTTTAGTTCGATTTATAATCTATCCTGGTTTAAGTTTAGCTTTAGCAACTGATTTTCCAGTAGTTACTGTAATTACAGGAAGTATGGTTCAAGAAGGGTCATTCCAAGAGTGGTGGGATTCACCAATATCATTAACTGAAACACAAGGAGATTTCTATGAAAAATATAATATAACAAAAGAAGATTTCAATCAATTTCCTTTTAATAGTGGTTTTAATGTAGGTGATATAATTATATTAAGAGGAAAAAATCCTGAAGACATTAAAGTAGGCGATGTAATGGTATTTCAATCAGAGTTAGATAAACCAATAATTCATAGAGTAATAGAGAAGTGGGAAGAAGAAGGTAAGATGTATTATAAAACAAAAGGAGATAACAATGAAAAAGTGATTTCAGGTGATGGTGTTAATGAAGATAGAATTAGTGAAAATAGAGTTTTAGGAATAGGAAAAGTAAGAATACCTTATTTAGGATGGGTAAAATTATCAATAGTAAATTTTACTAGATGTTTACTTACAGGAAATATTGGTATTGTTTGTTAAAAAGGTGATAATGATGAAATTTTGTAAAGATTGTGGGGCTGTATTGCTTCCTAAAAAAACAAAAGAAAAGACTATTTTGACATGTCCAAAATGTAAAAAGGAATATGATTCAGATGGAGAACAGAAGCTCTCTGAAAAGATGAAGAAAGAAAAAGATATAGAAGTTATCAAAGAAGAAGATAACAAAGAAGGAGTTATTACAAAAGCGAAATGTCCTGAATGTGGACATGGAAGAGCATATTACAAAACTAAACAAATGAGAGCATCTGATGAACCACCAACAAGGTTTTATAGATGTGAAGAATGTAATCATATTTGGAGAGAATATAGTTAATTTTTTTCTTTTTTCTTTATTATAAATACAGTTACTTTGATTTTTTTAATTTTAGAAGAGTGATGAGAATAAGTTTGTTTTAATTTGTAATCAACATCAAAAGAAATAAACTTTCTATTTTTTAATTTTTTATTAATATAACTTTTTGTAGAAGTTTTATGCATTGTAATTAAATCTGAATTAAAATTTAATGCTAAATCTAAAAAATCTGAATCTAAACCCTTAATTCTTGTACCATAAGGAGGATTCATAACAATTAAATCAGGATTTTCTATTTTGCTAAAATCAAAATCAAATATATCTACATTAAAGATATTATAATTTAAAGACAAATCTTTTTTAGATAAAGTAAAATTGATATTCTTTTTTAGAATTGGAATAACATCTTCATCTATTTCAAAAAAATTTATTTTTTTTGAACCAAAAAGAAAAAAGGGTAATGACAATTTTCCAGTTCCAGCTCCAAAATCATATATTGTTTTAGGAACATCATTTCTTAACATATAAAAATTAAGTATTTCTGACCAGAAAGATTCGTCAATAGAATATTGCTCAAGATTTTCTTTAGGATTTTTGAAATTTTTTAATTTACTTATAAAAATCTCAACTTTCTTTTTTGATATCATTGTCATAATTTGTTCCTTTCATATTTTCCATCTGATTATCTATCTCTTCTCCTAATTCTTCAAGGTCGTCTAAAAAATTATTAAGATCATTTCTTAGTGTTTTCACTAAAGAACTTAATTTTTTTTCTCTAAGGTAATATCTATTCCCTTTTTGTATTATTAAACCAGAATCTAACATTTTATTTAAATGAAAAACAATTGTACCTCTACTTCTACCAGTCCGATTAGCTAGTTCACTGCTTTTTAAACCTTCACCAAATAGATTAGACTTAAACAACTCAAGAAAAATTCGATACATAGATTTGTCTTTATCTCTCACACTATACATACCTAAAGAAGATGTGAAAATTGCAAGTTTCGCATTAATATCAAGTTCTTCTTCTATTTGAAAATTGCAAAATTTAATTTTTCTAAACATCTTATAATTAGTACTTAGTCGAAAATATTTAAATATTATTAATAACAAGTTAATAATATGACTTATAATAAAAAAGCATATAATGTTAAACCATATCATTCTGAAGATTTGAGATTAGATAAAGAGTTAGAGAATGTTGAAGGTTCATTTGTACCATTTAATGAGAGTAAGGTAGACGATAAACTTGAAAAACCAATTAGTATGTCTCATATTGGAAAGACAGTAGGCGAAAGCCAGAATAGTGATATTTTAAAAGGTTTTAAAACAGCAATTAATCAAGGAGCAAGTAAAGTTGAATTATCATTAGGATCAACAAATACTGGTGCTGGAACAGGTTTTGGTTATCATGGACCAAAAAAAAGAAAAGCAATTAAAGAAATGTCTAAAGCAACTAATGTAAAAATCAATAGTATTCACACTCCACCAACAGGAGGTGAAGCTGTAGGAAATTTATCGGGATTAGGAAGAGAAGGGATTAATGAAGAAAATAGAGAAAAAGCAAAAAGGATGGTTAAAAGGACAATTGATTTTGCATACGATGTAACAAGTGATAATGAAGAACAAATACCTGAAGAAGGAATATCTGTAGTAGTACATACTGGAGAGTTTCCAAGATCTATGAAAGATGTTAATAAAAAAGACAATAAAGGAAGATTTAAACAAAATGATTCACCTAAACATTACTTTGTAGATTTAGAAGAAAATAAAACTAGTGCAATTGATGAAAAAAGAAAAATAACTTTTAGTAACAGACAAATAGAAAGATTAAAAGAAAGCGATGACTTAAAGAAGTTCCATGGATTATATGATGTTTTAAATGAAGTAAAAGATGAAAGTAACGGTTATACTGAATTAGAATGGAAAGATATTGAAAATATTGTAAGTAAAGATTCTGAAATAAAAAACAACTTAAATAAAAAGTTAAAAGAAGATGAAAATCTTCGTAAGGCATTAGGGAATGATGATGGAGAGGAATTAACACCAACTGAAGCTTTTGTTAAGTTAAATTATTTTTTTGAAGGAATTATGAAAGCAGAAAGTGAGATTGCTCATGCAGAAAGATTAAAAAAACAAGCTGAGATGAAAGAAACTCAAGGGAAATATAAAGAGATAGCTGAAGCTGAGAAAAGAGATTCTGAAATGAGAAAAATGAAAGGAGAAATTCAACTAAAAGAGCTTGAAAAAAGATTAAAAAAAGTTAAAGATATAGAAAAAGTTGCAATGGAAAATACAATAGATTCTTATGCTGATTTAGCAGAACATATTTATGAAAAACAAAAAAAAGAGGGTACTGAAAAAAATGTTTATTTGGCACCTGAAAATATAACACCTGAAAGTTATGGAAGTCACCCTGATGAATTAAAAGATATTGTAAAAAAAGCTAGGAAGGAATTTAAAAAAAGATTAAAAGAAAATCATAATATTAATGAAAAAAGTGCTGAAAAAATTGCAAAAGATAAAATTAAAGCAACTTTTGACACACAACACCTAGCTATGTGGGGACAACATTTTGAAGGAAGTGAAGAAGAATTTTGGGAATGGTATGATGATAAAGTTGAAGAGATGGCAAAAGAAGGTATAATAGGAAATGTACATATGGTAGATGGAGATATGCAATCACATGCACACCAACCAATAGGACATGGTAAAATACCTATTCAAAAAGCAATGTCTAAAATTAAAAAGTATTATGAAGAAAATGACATGGACCTTCCAGCAATGAATTCAGAAGGTTGGGGTATTCCTGGAGATCAAGGTGGTGGAGAACAACTCACATCAGCATGGAGAGAACTTAGTCACTTTAAAAACACATATATTCCTAATAAAAATAGAAAGGCAAATTTTTCTGAAATAGAGGATAGTTACTTTATGAGAAAATCATCACCTTATTTTGTTTTTGGAAAATATTCTCCCAGTGAATCTTTATTTTCAACTTGGTCTGGTTTACCATTAGAATAATTTTCTAAAAATATTTATAAACGAATAGAATTTAAAATAATTTAGAATGTATATTGGAGCAATAGGTGCTTTTTTAATAGCATTATCTTGGATACCACAATTATTTGATTTATTGAAAGGAAAAGTAGACACTGTATCAATTAAATTTAGTGTTATATACATATTAGGTTCACTATTACTTGTAATTTATTCAATAAATATATCAGATTATATCTTTTTATTTCTAAATAGCTTAGCTCTACTATTTTCTGCAATGAATTTTTTTGTGGCAATGAAAAAAGGTAAATTAATTTAAAGAATTAATTTTTCTTATAATTTTATTATTTTTTATTTTTCTTTTAATTAACTTTTCTGAATCATTACCATAATAATTTAAAACATCTAATACATTATATTTTCTATCGAGTAATATTATCTTAGCATCTCTTTTGACAAAAATGTCAGTTTGATGTATTTTTGAGTTAATATTTTCTTTTCGTGAATAATTTTTTCCTCTAAATTGATATGTAATAAATATTTTATAACCAAAAACATTTTCACTCGAATTTATTTTAAGATACTCACAACCATCACTAGAATTGTTAAATTGATTATTAAAGTTATCAGGACAATCAAAAATTAATTCTGATATTAAAGCTTTGTTTGGTTTATCAATTTCAATAAAGCTTTTATTTAGATATTTATCATCTAAGCTAAGATTTTCAATAAAATCAACATAATTAGTTAAATCATCATATCTTTTTATTTGATTTTTATCATTAAATAAACTATTATTTCTAATTATAATTAAATTTTCAAGATTTCTATAATTCCCATTATTTGTAGGATTGAAAGAACCTGTAATAGTAACATTATTTGTAAAAAATAATTTATTATGAATAACAATTTCATTAATTAGATTAAAATTTTCTTTATTTTCATTATTTAATATTAAATGATTAGATCCAGAATTTAAAAGTCTAAAATTTGTTTTATCTTTAATTGAGTTAAAAAGGTCTTCTAAATTAAAATAAAAAAGAATGAAATTAACTTCATTAGATGAATTAAATTCTTTAATCAAAATATTTTCAAAATTCGAAAAAAGAATTTCAAAACTATCATCAACAGTTCTAAAATTAGGTAAATTTTCTTTTAAACATGAAACTGATTTTAAATCTTGGGAACGACTATTTTTACATTTTTTAAAGGCATTTTTTAAAGATGATTTTAAATTAGTTTTTAATTCATAAGAATCAATAACCAAAAAATCATTAGTTTGTGAAAAGAAACCATTATAAGTTGGATTAAGAGAGCCAGTAATTGTTTTATTATCTAAAAAACAAATTTTTAAATGCATTTGATGATTTGTCCTTAATTGTTTTACACCATCTATATCTGAATGTTCATTATATCCTTTAATAGTAAGTTCATAAACTCCATCTTTTAACAAATCTCTTCCAAACTCATCTATACTATAAAAATAACATAACCCATTAGAAAAATTCATGTTTGAAAAATAATCATAGCAATCATCCATAGGACACAAATAATGATCTATCTTAATCTCATCATGAAGAATTATTTCATTAGAGTTTTTGGAATTATTTGATAAAAACGTAAAAATAAAAATCAAAATAATTATTAAAATTATTTTTAAATATCTTTTCATGGAAAAATAAATTAGAGATATTTTATATTTTAATTTAATAAAAAATAGAAAAAATTACAAATAAAATTAAAAAATATTTTTATCTACGTTTTTTTTTAACTTTGAGAGGATTTCTTCTTCTGATAATTCTACTTGTTCTCTCTTTTTTAAGTTTTTTAAAATATATTTTCCTTCTTTTAATGATTTTTCATCAATAATTATTCCAAATTTAGCTCCTTTTTTGTCTGCAAATTTAAACTCTTTTTTAAACATTTTACCCCAAGAATCATACTCATCAACAGTCATTGTTACATTAATATTTTCTTGGTGTAATTTTGATAAAAGTTTAAAAGCTTCATTTCGTAGTTTAGAATTTTTTAAATAAACAATCATATGAGCTAAAGGAGAATCACTAATAGATTTAATTTCATCATTTTCTAAATCAATTAATGCTTCAATTGTTCTATCAACACCAATACCATAACCAATACAAGGAGTATCTCTATTTCCAAATAAACCTACTAATTTATCATATCTTCCTCCACCAGCAATTGATCCACCAACTTTATTTTCATTTTCATCAATAACGATTGCTTCAAAAACAATACCAGTATAATAATCAAAACCTCTTGCAAGACTTAAATCAAATTCAATTAAAGATTTAAAATTGTTTTCTTCAATTAATTCATCAACATCTTTTAATCTAATTAAAGCACTCTTTAATTTTTCATTTTTATCTGAGATATCTTCAAGAAACTCAAAAGGTTTTTTAGAATTAAATAAAGATTTAATATTTTTCAATAACTTACTTTCATCAACAATCTCTTTTATTTCTAAAATAACATTATCAAGACCAATTTTATCTTTCTTATCAATTATTCTAATAACTTCAGTAATTTTATCATCATCTTTAATTCCAGATAATTCAATTAAACCACGTAGAATATTTCTATGAGAAATTTTTAATCTAAAATTGTTTTTATTAAATCCTAATTCTTTATATTGATTACATAAAAGAGATATTACTTCAAAATCAGAATAAAAAGAATCACTACCAATTGATTCAACACCATATTGCCAAAATTCACGATACCTACCGGCTTGAGGTTTTTCATATCGCCAAACTCTAGTAAAATAAGACCATCGTAAAGGATAATCACCAATAAATTTACCTGAAGATACAACTCTTGCAATAGGAGTAGTTATATCAGGCCTCAAACCAACCCATCTATCACCATGATCTTTAAACATAAATATTTCTTCTGTTTGTTCAGGACTTAGACCTCCTTTCTTTGTTAAAATTTCACCTAATTCAAGAGCAGGAGTTTCAATTAAATTATAACCAAATTTATGAGCCACATTTTGTAATTTTTTCTCTAAAAACTTATATTTAACAAACTTACTTGGTAACATCGTTCTAAATCCTTTTACTTGATCTTCTTTGAGTCCCATTTTTGAAAAATATTTTAAAAATAAAAAAAATATGATAATATTAATTTTGATTTAACAAAATATTTAAAGGTTTTCAAATTATAGTTATTAAAATGAAAGCTGCATTTTTTGGATTAAATAAATGGCAAAAAAAACTTGTTGAAAGAAAATTAGGATGTCTTGAAATATCTTTTCATAAACATGATGAATTAGATAAAAAATTAGATGAACTTAAAGAGATTGAAATATTAGGTGTTTTCGTAGAAACACCAGTAAAAAAGAAACACATTAAAAAATTAAAGAATTTAAAGTTAATTGTTACTCTATCAACAGGTTATGATCATATTGACTGTAAATATGCAAGAAAAAAAGATATAGATGTATGTAATGTTCCAAACTATGGTGAAAAAACAGTAGCAGAATATGCTTTCGGTCTAATGTTAAATGAAGTTAGAAATATAGATAAAGCAAAGAAAAGAGTTTTAGAAACAGGTAAATTTGATAATACAGGACTAATAGGAAGTGATTTATCAGGAAAAACATTAGGAGTAATTGGTACAGGAAGTATTGGGATGCATGTTTTAAAAATTGCAGGTGGCTTTGAAATGAATAAACTTGCATACGATGTTAATAAAAATATGAAAGCATCAAAAGATTTAAATTTCAAATATGTTGATTTAGCAGAATTATATACTAAATCTGATATTATCTCAGTTCATGTTCCTTTAAATAAACATACTAAACATATGATTGATTCAAGTAGTTTAAGTATGATGAAAGATGGAGTTATTATAATAAACACTTCTCGTGGAGCAGTTATAGATCCAGATATGATTATTGAAGGATTAAAAAATGAAAAAATAAGAGCTGTAGCAACAGATGTATTAGAAGGAGAAGAAAATTTTAAAGATGATATTTCAATTTTAAATGCAATTGATGATGATAAAAAATCAAGACTGATTTTAGAAAATGAAGTGCTAATTAATCATCCAAAAGTAACCGTTACGCCACATGTAGCATTTTATACAAGAGAAGCTATTGAAAGAATTGTAAATCAAACTACAATGAACGTTTTAAAGTTTCTTGATAGCAAAAAGATAAATGTAGTTAATTAAAATAAAAAAAGCCAAAATTTTATAAAAGAATAGAATTTTTTCTTAATGGTATGGCAAATAAAAAAAGTCAAAAGAGGAAATCAAAAAACAATAGATCAAGAGTTCGTTTTCCAAAAGACGATCAAGTATTAGGAGTTGTTGAGAAAAGACTTGGTGGTAGTCGTATGAGAGTTAGATGTTTTGATGGCAATGAAAGAATATGCCGTATTCCTGGTTCATTAAAAAGATATTTATGGATTAGAGAAAATGATGTAGTACTTGTAGAACCTTGGGAAATGCAAGGTGATGAGAAAGGAGATGTTGTTTATAAGTACAAAAAGAACCAAGTAAATTATCTAAAAAGAAAAGGCTATTTATCAGACCTTGATGAATTTAGAGAATTTTAATATTTTTTATTGTTATTATAATTTTATTTTTATCAAATGAAAAAAGAAGTATATCCTCCAAGAGAAGATTCTTTTCTTTTAAAAAGAAATGTAAAAAAATTAGCATGTGGTAAAGTTCTTGATGTAGGTTGTGGAAGTGGAATACAATCTAAAGCAGCCTTAAAATCAAAAAAAACAAAAAAAGTTATTTCTGTTGATCTAAATGAAAATGCATTAAAAGAAACTTCTAAAATTAATGATAAAAGATTAAAAACAATAAAATCTAATTTATTTAGCTCATTAAAAAAAGAGCATGAAAATTCATTTGATTTAATTCTATTTAATCCACCATATCTACCAAAATCTAATCTAGACCATCATCTTGATGAAGGAACAAGATTAGCAACAGTTGGAGGGATTGAAGGAAATGAAGTAATAAATCGATTTATAACAGAATTAAATAGATTTTTAAAAAATGATGGAAAATGTTTACTTTTGTACTCTAGCAAATCAAATCCGATTCAAATTGAAAAATTTATGGACTATAATCTTCTTAACTGGAAGCTAATTGATAGTGAAAAGATGGAAGATGATGAAGAGTTATATGTTGTTTTAATAAAAAAAAGTAATCTCTTAAAAAGAATTAACAAAAAACATTATGTAAAATTTATTTCTAAAGGAAAACACTCTTACATATTTTTAACAGAAGATAAAAAATTAATTAAAGTGACAAATGGAGTTTCAAAAGGATCAATAAAAACAGAATTTAATATACTTAAAGCAATAGAAAATTCAAAGTTCAAAGAAAAAATAAATTATCCTAAACCTTATTATTTAGATGAAAAAAATCAATTTTTAATAAGAGAATATATTAGCGGAATTGAATTCAATAAGAAAATAGAAAAGATAGATAAAATAAAAACAAAAAAGATATTAAAACAAATATTAACACAAGCTTTTTATTTAGATAAAATAGGAATAAACAAAAAAGAGATGCATAGAATCACAAAAAATGTTATAATTACAAAAAATAACATTCCTTACTTAATTGACTTTGAAAGATCTAGAAAAACTAATAATCCAAAAAATGTAACACAATTTATTTCTTTTTTATATAAATTTATTAAAAAAGATATAATTAAAATTAATGAAAAAGAACTAATTAAAATTGCAAAAAAATATTCAAATAAGCCAGACATAAAATATATTAATGAAATATTAGAAAAATGGTAAAAATGGAAAAAGAAAAAATTACTTTTGGTTGTAATATATTTTCAAATAAAAAAGTATTAAGTTGTTCTTTTGGTTTGACTAAATCAGAATTAGAACTATTGAAAACAGTAATAGAAAATAAAAAAGGAATCTCCGTAAAAGAAATATCAAGCTTTTTAGATAAAGGAAGAACAACGATTCAAAAAACAATTAAATCATTATTAGACAAAAAATTAATCAAAAGAAAGCAAGTAAATTTAAAAAAAGGATTTGCATATATTTATTATCCATTAAATAAAGAAGATTATATTAAAATATTTGACAAAAAACTAAAAAAGATAAAAAATAACATTCATAAAGAGATAAATAACTGGTATAGTTAAAAGAATTAAAAAATAAAGCTCATTCTTCTTCGAAACTTAGAAAAAAAACTTTGTTTTTTTCAAGGTGAGAAATCTTTTGATTTCACTAACCTTTTAAATCTTTGATTTAAACAACATAAAAAACTCTTTGTTTTTCTTCGCTTTGAAAACTTTGTTTTCAATAGTTAGAAAATCTATGATTTTAGTCACTTTTAAATTTCTAATTTAATAAGTTCTAAACTTTAGTTTAGTAATATGTATTCGTATTCAGCTAAAGGTAGTAGAAATTTTTTCTTTCATGTGTAGAAATCAAAATCATCTTGTAGTATTCTGTCGGAATTTTATAATCTTTTTGTCTTTATTTGATAGATTTTTATTTTATATAAGTAAAAATCGACAGATTTTTTATTTTCATATATTTTTAATTCTTATAAAATTCCTCTAAATTGCAATTTTATTTTTTTTATGTTAAACTAGAATAAACCAATTTTAAAAAAGAGATAACTGAGTATTATCATCATCACTATCATTTTTATCATAATCAATACTTTTATCACTAGAATTATTTAGTTTCCCTTCTTGACTAATTCTATCATTTAATTCATTAAACCTTCCACTATCATAATAACTAAAAAGAAACCTATCTAAAAAATCACCATTTTCACAATCACCTAAAAAAAGATACTTCTTTTTTGATCTTTCTAACATTAATTTAGAATAATATTCCAGCTTATTTTCATACTCAGAAGACATTTTTAAATCAATATCATTTTTAGAATCAACTCTATAATTTTGTGACTTTGGAACTTTTAATTTTCTTTTATAATCATTTTTATTATATTTAATCATATGTTTTTGATGAATGTTATTATAACCTCTTTTAATAATATTTTTCAAATTTTCCTTAAAATCACTATTTTTTATATTTATATCATCAAAATTTGCTCTCCAAATACCAGAATAAAACATCAACTTCTCCCAATCACTAAGAGAATTTTTAACAACATCTCTCAAATAACTTGAAGAATCTCCTCTAAAATCACAAACTTGACTAGAAATATTATTATATCTTTTTTGTAGTTCATGTCTCCTAGACTTATAAAAACCTCTTTTATCTTTCTTAATATCTTCACAAGAAATAACACCATAAAGAGGTTGTTTCAATTCATCTTTATTAATATAACTTATACTTTTATCAATATCAAGATAACTTTTTAAAATATTTTCTAAATCATATTTAAGATATGAAAAACCTGATAAAACATTTGAAGGACTAGAAGAATCAAGATTTTTAACAGAATCTTCTAAAGTTTTATTTAAAAAATCATTTTTCACTTCAGTTACAATATCTTCTAAATTAGAATTGTTATCCATAAAAAAGAAATTCTTCAATCATTTAAAAATGTTTTGTTTTTTGTCATTATAACATAGTTAAAAGAATTAAACATATTAAATTAACACATAGAATTAAGTAAATTAACAATTTCTTCACCAAATTCTTCAATTTGTGTTTTATTTAAGCCTTTAATTTTAATTAACTCAGATTTTTTTTGTGGTCTTTTAATAGCAATATCTTGAATAGAAGTATTCTTTAATATTTCTCTTTTATCAACATTTAACTTAGAAGATAAATCATCTCGAAAATTTCTTAATGATTTTATAATTTTAAAAACACTAACATTACTATTACTATCACTTTTATTAGATATTTTAATCATATCATCATTAATAAAATAAGAAATATTTTTAGAATGAGTAATATATAGTTTCTCTTTAGCTCTTGTAATAGCCACATATAAAAGTCTTCTTTCCTCCTCTTCTTTATCATATTCTTTAACCTTGACCATATCAATAACAGGATGTTCTGAAGTTTTAATAGGAAAATTCAAAAAATCACAACCAACAATAAAAACAATTTTTGACTCCATACCTTTAATAGAATGAACAGTTGATAATAAAATTCCCTCACCATTACTTTTTCCATTATTAAAAGAAAATCTAATATCTTCTGATTTAAGATGTTTTGAAAATTCTTTAATTAGCTTATTCGTCCTTGATAAAACAAAAATTTCATTAGGATTAGTTCCAGATTCAATTTCATCTTTAATCTTATTTAAAATAAATTTAAATTCATCATTAGTTGAATCCTTTTTTTCTATAATTACCTCTCCTTTCTTTTTCTTTGTAGATTCTAATTCAGATAAATTCATATTTTCAATTGATTTATTTGCAAATTCAATAATCTTTTTTCTACTTCGATAATTTTTCTTTAATGTAATAACTTCAAAATCATCAAACAAATCATCAAAATTTAAAATAAAGTTAACATCTGAACCTCTCCAACCAAAAATAGATTGTCTTGGATCTCCAACAAAAAAAGAGTTATCAAAAGATAGAATGTTAACTAAATTCATTTGAATCGAATTAATATCCTGAAATTCATCAATTAAAATATGTGAAAAATGAGGTACCTTTTCAGGGTAATTTTCAAAAAAATCAATAGTATCCATCATTTGATCAGTAAAATTTCTAAGACCTTTTTCTTTCATCTTCTGATCAATAAATTTTGAAACTCTAAAAACTAAATCAATTTTTCTACCATCAATTCCTTCTGTATTATTTAGATTATCACGAGTGATCTCAAGATTTTTTGATTTAAAGTAATTTCTAACAAAGAAAATATCATTTACTAAAGTATTTCTAAGCTTATCTTTTTCTTGATAGGATCTCTGTCTTTTTGTAAAATAAACTTTAATTGCAACATCAACATCAATATCAATATGAGATAAAGCCTTATTAAATAATTTAATTCTATCTCCATAAGACATTACACTAAAATTTTTCTTATAGATTAAATCATTATTCTCTCTCAAAATTTTTTCACAAAAAGAATGAAAAGTTTCAATTCTAACATTATCATTTAAAGAAGTATTAAGTCTATTTTTCATCTCATCTTTAGCCTTTCGAGTAAAGGTAATAGCTAAAATTTTATCCGATTTTTGTAAACGATATTTTTTTAGAAACTTTATTCTTTTAGTTAAAACAGTAGTTTTTCCTGTTCCTGCTCCAGCTACAGCAAGAATATTTTTTTTAGGAGAAATAATTGCCTTCTTTTGAAAATCATTGTAGTCATCTAAAAAAAACGAAAAATGTTCAAATAACATCTCATCTTTTTTAGAAATTTTAGAATAATTATATGAATGTTTAATTAAATTTTCAGATTTAGATCCTGGTGACTCAAGTTCTTTTTTTCCTTTCTCAGTAAGCTTATATACTTTAATATATTTCTTATCATTAAGAGAAACTTTTTTTATAAATCCTTTAGCAGTTATTTTTTTTATAAGGTTCTTAACTTCATCCTTAGATAAAAATAGACTTCCAAATGAGTCTAATTTATCTAAATTGTTTTTTTTAATTGAATAATTATCTGTTTCTCCTCTTAAAAAATCAGTTAATAATTTATTACCAACACCAAAAGGAATTTCTTTAATTGCTTTTAATACTTCTAAATGATCCATAAAATGAAAAAAAACATACTATTTTAAAATCTTTCTCTTTAAAATTCGAAATAATTTTAATAAAGATTAACTTTAAAAAAATATGGAAAATAAATATATCCCTCTTAATGCTTTTTTAAAAATAAAAGGAATAGCATCAACAGGAGGACAGGCTAAAAGAATAATTAGACAAGGAAATGTAAAAGTTAATGGAAAAATAGATTTAAGAGTAACAAAGAAACTTAAAGTAGGTGATAAAGTAGAAGTTGGAAAACATTTATATGAAGTAAAAGAAGAAATCATTGAATAATAATAAATAATAAATAATTAAAAAAAAAAAAAAAGAAGGATAAGGATTAACAAGAATTAAGAAAAATATTATAAAATTTATAAGAAAAGTAATTAATAGAATTATAAGACAATTATTAATAAGAACAACGATTATAAGAATACTAATAATATTCTCGTTAAAAGATAATTTAATTTAATCATCGAGGTATTTTTGAACTTTGAAATTTTAAAATTCCTTTTCTATCAATGATTTCCTTTTCTTTTTTTATTTTATCAAGAAATCTTCTTAAAATTCTATAAGTTACTTTAACATCAGCCATTGCTCTATGTGCATTATTATGTTTAATTCCAAAATAATTAGTCAAAGTAGATAATTTACTATTTTTAGCATCAGGTACTAATCTTCTAGACAATCTCATAGTACAAAGTTTATCATTTTCTAAACTAATTCCAGTATGTTTTTTTAAATTATAATTTAAGAAATTATAATCAAAAGTAGCATTATGACCTACAAAAATATCATCTTTTAGAAATCGATAAAACTCGGGAATTTTTTCCTCAATACAAGGAGCATCTGAAACCATTTCATTGTCAATTCCAGTTAACCTAGTAATTTTAGGAGGTATATTACACATTGGATTAATTAAAGTTTCAAATTTGTCTATTATTTGATCACCATCAAATTTTAAAGCAGCAATTTCAGTTATTTTATGTCTTTTCCTAGATAAACCTGTAGTTTCTATATCGACAATAGTATACATTATAAAGCCCTCCTCGCAAGACTATCAGCCATATCATTAAATTTATTATTTGAATGAGCTTTAACTTTTATAAAATTAATATTGATTGAATTTGATTTTTCTTGAATGAAATCATAATATTTTTTTGTATATTTCTTATTTCTTTTCCACTCACCTTTTGCCCATTTTTCAATTCCTTTATAATCATAAAAGATAGTTATTTGATTATAATTATTTTCAATAGCATAGTCAATTGCATCCATAGCACCTTTTAATTCACCATATATTTGATGCATTTTTGCTGCTTCTTTATTTGAACCTTTTTTACTAATTTTTTTTACAACTTTCCCACTATCTATAAAAACAATTCCATAAGAATACATTTCTTTAGATTTACTATAACTACCATCAACATAAGCAACTAATTTATCCATAAAGTAATAAAATAATCATTTTATTTTAAACTTTTTTATTTACAATCTGTTAATAAAAAAAATAAAAATAAGTTTAAAAAAATTAATGAAAGAGATAATTTAATTTCTATATGAAAAACCAAATCGTTTTATTAAAAGAAAAGTAAGTTAGTAAAAAAATTACTTAATATCTAATTTCTAGATAAAAAACCAAATCATTTTATTAAAAGAAAAGTAAATTAGTGAAAATATTACTTAATATCTAATTTCTATATAAAAAATCAAATCGTTTTACTAAAATAAATTATAAATTATGTTTTATATAATCATACTTACCATCATTATATACAATTAATTCACCATAACCTTTATCTAAACCAACTAAACCTCCTAAGGCAGGAATTACACTAATATTATATTTCTTAAAAAGATAGGATGAATTAAAGAAGTTTATTGATTTTTCAACAATACCATATAAATTTGTTATTTTTGATAATAATTTTCCTACTCTTGTATGAAAGAAAAATTTACCAGTAATTTTAAAGTACTTAACAAAAATTTTTGAGTGAAGATGACCAACAAAATAATGATCTATCTTTTTTAATTTAGAATCAGAAATTATCTCTTCCATTTTTTTTAAAGCAAGTGGGTCATGAATAAATAAAAAATTTGTTTTATAATCATCAATTTCTTCAAACTTTTTAATGATAAAATTTTTTTGTTTCTCTTTTAAATTCATGATATATTTTTTCTCTTCATAATCATCAATATGACTTACATTTTCTAGTAAAAGTGATGAGGAAATCATAATATATCTCACATTGTTTTTAACAAATGAATAAAATAAAGGACCAAAAATATTTTGAAAATTATCAATACTTTTTTTACTTATTCCTCCATGGTCATCTCTACTTATTTCACTAATATATCCAAGATCATGATTTCCAGGAATATAATATAATTCATCAAATTCCAATTTTATTTCACGTTTGTTTTTAAAGTCTTTGATAATTTCTATATCGTTCTCTGTAACTAATCCTCTTTCGGAATATAAACACTCACAGAAATCTCCAAGGTCAATCATAAAAGAATATTTTCCTTCTTTTATTCTATTAAAGAAACTTTTTATGTTTTTGTTATTATTTTTTTTCCAAAGGTCATAAACTCTTGTAACAAAAAAAATTCCACTTTTATCTTGTCCTTTTTGTTTATAGAAATCTACTGTTTGATGATGACCATCTGAAACTAATAAAACTCTATGTTGTATTTCTCCCATTTTACCATTATTATTTTAAATTCTTAATAAAAATAATTAATTTAAATTTTTAATTATATTAATCCTTTTAGCCCATAAATAATTATAATACAATATAATGCAATATAATAAAATAAGATATAAGATAAAAAAATAAAAAATCACTCGCTCTTTTTTATGTCCTCTTTAAATCTTTCAATTAAAGAAGTATCTGATGGGTCAATATCATCTGATTTTGCAAGATAATAACTTGCCCAATCTCCTATTAATATTCCAGAAAGAGCTCTTGAAATAAAATTGTTACCTGTTATTTTCAAGATACTTACTTTAATTCCTCTTTCTTTTAAAATGTCTTTAAAAGCATCCATCCTCCTAACAATTCTTGGAGAATCTTCTTCATCACGTAAGATAACAACATAAAATAAATCAGGGTCAAAGTTATTATAACCCATTAATTCGTTATGATTCATTTCAGAAAAGGTATTAAAAAAAGACATTCTTTTTGAATTTTCATTAAATTGACATTTCCATCTATAACCAACTGATGAAAATTTATTAGAGGTATAAACTAAAGGAATTTTTGAACCAATCCTTTTTGCTAGTTCTTTACCATTATTTCTAAGATGTGGTTTTTTTAATAATGTTGATAAGTAATAAATTAAACTTGATTTTCCTTCATCAAAGTAATCTGAATTATCTAATATTCTAAATATAACTCCAATAAAATATCCCATTGATGCTCTTGGAGTAATTCCTTTTGGAATAAAAACTAATGGTAAGTTATTTACTTGAGATAATTGAGATAAAACACCATTTGTTGTAATTGAAACACATTCTAAGTCTTTTGAAATAGCATCTTTTGTTGAACTAATTGTTTCTTCAGTATTTCCAGAATATGATACTAAAAAAATTGGACCAGAATCAATATAAGATGGAATATGATAATCTTTTACAATATTTACTCTAATTCCTTTTGGTTCTAAGATTGTTTTAAAGAAATCGCCGGGAATTCCTGATCCACCCATTCCAACAAAAGTAATCTCATCTCTTTTTGATATTTCTAAATCTTTTGCTAAGTTCCAACCTTTTTTTATCATGTCTGAAAAAGAACCGATATTTTTATACATCTCATCTTCATTTGATACTCTTTCTTTAATTTTTTTGAAAATCATGAATTTCACCTATTTTAAAACCTAAATATACCTATTTAATTTTTTCTATTAATTTTCCTTCTAAATAGTTTCTACTTGAGTCAATAATTTTTACTTTACAAAACTTTCCAAGCATTTTATTTCTATCTATGTTATTTTTTTCAAATTCTTTATTCTTTATTACAATTGGCTTATAATAAATATTCCTTCCTACTAATGCATTACTTTTTTTATCATTTAATAGTATTTTTGTTGTTTTTCCTTCCCAATTTTTATTAATTTCTTTTGAGATTTGATTATAAATTTTTGTGATTTTTCTAGATCTTTTTTTTGTTATTCCACCATCATATTTCATTTTTGATGCATCAGTTTTAGGTCTTGGCCAGTAACGAGAGATATTTAAAAAATCTGGTTTTAATTCTTTGATAAAATTAATACTTTCTTCAAATTCTTTTTCTGTTTCTGTTGGGAACCCACAAATAATATCTGTTGAAATAGAAAAGTTTAATTTTTTTACTAGTTTAAATAAATCATAAACTTCTTCAAAAGAGTATCCTCGCCTCATTTCATTTAAAACACGATTATTAGCAGATTGAATAGGTAAGTGGACAAATTTATAGAATTTTTCAGATTCATTCATTAATTTTAATGATTTTACTACTTCTTCTTTTCTACGAAGGAATGCTTTTGGATTTGCCATTCCAATTCTTATGAAGAAATCTCCTTTTATCTTTTCAATTCTACTTAATAAGTCATATATTGAATAGTCTTTGTCAAGACCATATATGAAGTTATCTTCAGCTGTTAACCAAATTTCAGTTACTCCTTCATTTATTACTTTCTTTATCCTTTTTATTAGTTTATCTGGATGAGTAGAGTCTAATTTTCCTCTTGCTAGTTTTGTAATACAATATGAACAATTTCCTAAACATCCTCTTGCGATAGGTACAATTTCTCGAAATTCATCAAAACGAAATGTTTTTTGTGGGATTTTTCCTTTTTCTATATGAATTCCTCCTTCTGTTAGCACTTTATTTATTTTTAAGAATTGTGATGTTCCAATTGCAGGAACTCCATATTTTTCTTTTACTTTTTCAGGTTGTGCTTGAACAAAACATCCACTTAATACTACTTTTTTTCCTTTTTCTTTTAAATCTTTGATATGTCGTTTTATTTTGGTATCAGTTGGTCCTTTAACAGTACATGTATTTATAATTACTATATCTGAATTATTTTCATTTTCAACTAAATTAAATCGACTTCTATCAAGATTACTTGCAATTATCTCAGAGTCTGCATTATTTAAAGAGCAACCATATGTTACTATTGATACATTTTTCATAGAGTTTAGAAAGGTGTTCTTATTTAATAATTTTATTAATAATTACAGATATAATCTATTCTCAAATAAAACAATAAAAAGAATAAAAAGATTTAAGATGACAAAAATAATCCCTTCTTTTTTCTAAATTAATTTATTCAAGATATAAATATAACAAAAATAAAACTATAACTTAGAGGAATTTTATAAGGATTAAAAACTAATAAAAACAAAGAATCTGCTGATTTGCTTATATAAAATAAAAACTTATTAAATAAAGACAAAATCATTATAAAATTCCGACAGAATACTACAAGATGATTTTGATTTCTACTCATAAAAGAAAAGATTTCTACTACCTTTAGCTGAACACGAATACATATTACTAAACTAAAGTTTAGAACTTATTAAATTA
>CAZXZL010000012.1:0-22683 GCA_964645415.1 uncultured Methanosarcinales archaeon
TTTATCTTTTTTATCAGATTTCTTTTTCTTAGATGATTTTGATTTCTTCTTTTTACTTTTTTTATCAGACTTTTTACTTTTTGATTTACTCTTTTTACTATCAGATTTATCTTTTTTACTTGATTTTTTACTTTTAGACTTACTCTTTTTACTAGATTTCTTTTTACCTTTATCATCTGATTTCTTTTTCTTAGATGATTTTGATTTCTTCTTTTTATTTTTTTTATCAGACTTTTTACTTTTTGATTTACTCTTTTTACTATCAGATTTATCTTTTTTACTTGATTTTTTACTTTTAGACTTACTCTTTTTACTAGATTTCTTTTTACCTTTATCATCTGATTTATCTTCTTTTTTATCTGATTCCTTCTTTTTATCATCAGATTTCTTTGACTTTTCTTTTTCTAATTGTCTCTTATATTTTCTTAAAAGACCTTTTCTCTCTAATTTCTGATAAAGCATTAAATCTTCTCTTGTTAATGTTTCACCACTATCCATCTTTTCAATTAGTTCTTTATGGTTCTCTTTTAAGTTCTCTTCTTTAGTTTGTCTTTTAATATAACTATCTTCATAACCATATTCTTTAAGTTTATCACTTAATTCTTTTAACTCTTTTTTAATATTAGTTCTTTTATCAATTAATTCATCTATTTCTTTACTAAATTGATCTAAGGTATCATTAATTTCAGAATATTCATCTTTAACTTTTCCAATTTTTTTTCTAACTTTTGAACGGTCTTTGTTAAGATGATAAATCTTTTTCTTTAAATGTCTGACTTTTGAGTCATGTTTTCTATATTGTTTCTTAAAAAGACCATATTTTGAAGATAAGTCTTTATATTTTTTAAATACTTCATCATGTTTTTTAAGTAATTTTAAGTCTTTTCTTAAATCTTTAATTTTAGACATTAATTGTTTTTCTTTATCTCTACCCATTACTTCGGTTTCAAATTTAAATTCAAGTTTAGAAATTTTATCTTTTAGAACTTTTGGGGAGTATTTTGTACCTACGTCTCTTTTAATATTTTTCTTCTCTTTTTTATAAGGTTCTCTTTTTTTTCTAACTTTGTCCATCTCATTTTTTACTTTGTCTCTTTCAGAGATGTTTTTATCTAAATCACTTTTTAATTCTTTCCAATCATCTTTCATGGAATGAATCTTTTTAAAAAGAGATTCTTTTTTACTTCTAACAGATCTCTTTTTAGAAATATATGATCTTTTCTCTTTCTTTTTCTTAGAAATCTCTCTATTAATCTTTTTAAGATCAGATTTCTTATCCTTAAATTCTTTAACTAAAGATTCTGGCGCAGACATTGGTATTCCCTATATTAAATTAGATATAAATATAATAAAAAAATAAAAAAAATAAAAAATAAAATTATCCGAATAAGTTACTTAAACCATCAGATACATCTTCATCACTTTCTTCATCATCATCATCTTCATCATCACTATCATCAGAGCCATCATCACCACTATCATCTGAAGATTCACTAGATGAATCAGTAGTTGGAGCTGCAGGAGCAGCACTGAAAGATGCTTTCTCAATAGTCTCTTCAATATCGACATCCTCTAAAGCTGCAACTAATGCTTTAACTTTAGCTTCTTCTGGATCAATTCCAGCAGCTTCAAGGACTTTTGTAACCGACTCTTCGCTAATTTCCTTTCCTGATTTATGCAACAATAAAGCAGCATATACATAGTTCATATTAAATCCCTCCTAATAAATTTGAAAAAAATAGTTTATTCTGTCTTTGAACTCAACTCATTAGCCACTGCAACTGACTTCATGAGAATATTTTCAATTACTTCTTTGTTAAAAATGTTCTCTTCAATAGCCAATTTTTTAGCATCTGTGACAGATTGTAAAATCATTGGCTCAATCACATCACTATTTATAAATTCTACATTAAACGATAAGTTGAATCCATGACGATAAGCTTTTTGTAAATCATTGATATATTTTGATTCATCGACTGATAAGATATCTTTCTCAAAGACGGTACCATCTTCATAAGCAGCTACAAGATTTAAACCAATTTTAATTGGTTTCATATCAAATCTTCTAAGTAGTGATGCTAGATCATCTGAAATTTCATCACCTTTTTTTGCTACAACTTTATCTCCTTTAATTTCTACTTTACCATCTTTAACCCCAGTTTTCAGTCCGAACTGAGCAAGTTCACTAATAATAGGTCCAGGCATAAATGAAGTTGGACCAGATCTAATCATAAGATCTTTTGGAGCAATATTTCCTTCTTTTGCATAAGTATTAGTTTTATTATCATTTAAAACTTTCATAACTTTAAATGGATTTTCATTTGTGAAAAGTAAACCAACCATACCTTCTAAATATTCACTTATATCTAGAATGGAATCATCATCTAATTCATTAATAGCAATTTCAATTAAATTTTTTCTAGTAACAAGAATCTCAACTTTTCCTCGAAGATTCTTTCTCATCTGTTGCATCTCCCTACTAGGAAGATCTTTTAAATCTAAGACACCAACAACATTATAGTTATTAATTTTGTCTTTGATCTCTTTTACTTTTTCCCTTTTCCAATCAGCAACATTTGTCATGATAATCCTCTTTAATTAAGTTTAGCAGGTTTCCCCATAGTAGTTTTAATAATAACAGAGTCAATATTTAAATGCCCTGAAGGCAAATTTTCAATAACTCTTTTATATACTAACATGAAATTTTCTGCAATTTGTTCATCTTTTAAATCTTTATCTCCAATGAGTGTTTGAATAACTGGTTGATCTCTAAAAGTAATTGTAACCATTTTCCTAAGTTTTGTTTCATCGTCTTTAATATCCTCACCTGGCTGAATAACAGTTCCAGCAGAAGGACTTGGCATTTTCTTCCTTGGACCAAAATATCTACCAAAGAATCTAGCCACTTTAGGCATAAGGTTAGTTTGTGAAATAAAATAATCATAAGAACTTGCAAGTTTTTTAGCTTCTCTTGCATCAGAATAATCTTCAAAATCGGATTCTAAAACAACTTTGTCAACTTGACTTTTTATTTTTTTTGATGTCTGTTTATCAACTAAAGCACAAAGTTTATTAGACTTATTAAGATTTGGTAAAGTTAAGTTTAAACTAAAATTGTTTGAAGTTTGTTTCATATCCATATCACGAATATTGATAATTGCTTCAAATGATTCTAAGAAGTTTCTATCTTTTGAATTAGCTCTTGCCTTACTTACTAATTCAGTAATTTCTTCTTTTTTTATTTGCATTTTAATTATCTCCTGCCCTACTACACAAGGTAGTTAACGGACATCATGTATGAAAAAGGTGACTGGTTTATATATTTTACTATTTTTTTGATGAATTAATATAAACGAAAAGTATTTTAATAAAATAAAATTTAATTTTTATGTTGCCTTTGTAGCTCAGTGGCTAGAGCACCAGCCTCGTAAGCTGGGGGTCGAGGGTTCAAATCCCTCTAAAGGCTTAATTAATAAACTAAGTTTTAAATTAAATAAAAAAGATATAAATAATTAGTTTAATAAAATATAATATGTGAAAAAATGAGATATAAAAATTTTAAGCTAGATCCATTCCAAGAAAAGTCAATTGAATCCTTAAATAAAAATAGATCCGTAATAGTTAGTTCACCAACAGGATCAGGAAAAACATTAATTGCAGATTATTTGATTTCTAAGGCAATTGAAAAAGGAGATGAAGTAATTTATACATCACCAATTAAAGCACTTTCAAATCAAAAATATAAAGAATTTAGTAAAGAATTTGGAAAAGATAAAGTTGGATTGATGACAGGGGATGTTGTAATTAATCCTGAAGGTCAAGTAATTATAATGACAACAGAGATTTATAGAAATATGTGTGTTCAAGAAGATCAAAGAATTAATGATATTAAATATGTAATTTTTGATGAAATCCATTATATTAATAATAGAGAAAGAGGTTATATCTGGGAAGAATCTATTATTTTCTCAAAAGAACATACTAGATTTTTATGTTTATCAGCAACAATACCTAATGCAAAAGAGTTTTCAAAATGGATTGAAAAAATAAAAAAACATAAAGTTGATGTGATAAAAAAAACAGATAGACCTGTACCTCTTCATGTTAAATTTTATTATCCAAATATAGGGATTTCATCTCTTGAAAAAATAAAGGAAATAGATAGTATTCCAACAAGAAGAAGAGGTAGAAGAAAAAAAAAGAGATTTAGACCAAAACATTATAATTTAATAAAAGATATAAAAGAAAAAAATCCTATTTTATTCTTTACTTTTTCAAAAAAGAAATGTTACAGACATGCTTTAGAACTTAGTAGAAAGAAGATATTTAAAAAAGATTCGAGTGCACTTCAATTATTTCAAAAGAGATTAAGAAAGTTACCAAATAATATTAATAGAATGAAGGCTGTTAAAACATTAAAAAAGACACTCCCTTATGGAATAGGATTTCATCATGCAGGAATCTTGCCAATTATAAAAGAAATTGTTGAGGAGTTATTTTCTAAAGGATTAATTAAAGTATTATATACAACTGAAACATTTGCGGTTGGAATAAATATGCCTGCAAAAACAGTATGTTTTGATTCTATGAGAAAATTTGATGGTATTAATTTTAGACTTATTAATTCAAAAGAGTTCTTTCAAATCGCAGGTCGAGCTGGAAGAAGAGGTATAGATAAAGAAGGTTTTGTATATGTAATGCTAGATAAAAGAGATTTTGAATATAATAAAATAAAATCAATTACAGATGAAGATGTTGATCCTATTAAATCACAATTTCAACTTTCAGTAAATACTGTATTGAACTTAATAAAAAATCATTCTAGCGAAAATATTAATAAAATTTTAAATGAAAATCTTTATGTTTATCAAAAATTTGGAGAAAATCTTGATATAAATAAGAAGAATACAATACATAGAAGATTTAATAATATTAAAGATAAGCTGATGAAAAGAGATTACATTGATTCAAAAGATAATCTTACATACAAAGGAGAATTCGCATCAAAAATATATTCTGATGAAATGATAATGACTGAAATTTTTGCAACTGATTTTGTAAATAATCTTAATGATTATCAAATTCTTTTGATGTTAGCTTCACTATCATGTGAAACTAGAGATAATGATCGATTTTATAAAAAGTATCAAACATCAATGCTATCCAGTTTATATAAAATGATATCTTCAAATAAATTTTTATGGGATACAAAAAGATTCAAAAATTTAAAACAAATGACTGCTTTGATTCATCCAATATATTCAGAAGAAGATATTTTTAAAGCAATTAAAAACACAAATATCATGGAAGGAAATATTATTAGAATATATAGACAAATAATAGATAGAATTAATCAGATACAAGGATCAGAAGTAAGTATGAAAACAAATGAAAAGTTGAGTAGAGCAAGAGAGAACTTATTAAAATTCATAGAAGAAATTGATGAACATAGTAATCAAGAAGATAGTATAGAATAAAAAATTAAACTAACTAAGATTATTAGGAATAAATAATACAAAATAAAAGTATTAAAAATTAAACAAAAAATAATTTAATAAGATAAAAAAGAAAAAATAACTATTATGAAATTCTAAAGAACTTCAAAAGAGCCATATCTCCCAGGAGAAATTTGTAATCTATTATTGAATTCTCTTACCCATCCTTTTTCTATCTTGATTTTATCTCCTTCATTTACCTTATCAATATCTTCATTCCATAAAGCAACAATTACTTCACCAGTATCATCTTTTCCAGTATAATTACATACTCTTAAAGAACCAGCTCTAACTTCTTTTGGTTCACCTTTTTCAGTAATTTCAAGAGTAATTTCATCAACTGATTTCTTTTTTTCTAAATCTTCAACTTTCATTTAACAAACACCATTATAAAATACTAGTTATCATTTTTAAAAGTTTTTATATACCATAAAGAAAAAAAATAAATACTGGGTTGTTTTTTAACATTTACTGCCTCAATAGCTCAGCGGCTAGAGCACCAGCCTTGTAAGCTGGGGGTCGGGGGTTCAAATCCCCCTTGAGGCTTATTTTAAGCACTCACAATAATTAAATTATTGATTGTTCCAAAATTCTAATACTTCTTTTTCAGAAAAATGTAACTTTCCTGGAATAATTAAAGAATGAGGTGTATCGGTAAATTCATAATCAATTAAGTCAGAAATAGTTCCATATTTAATATCAAAATTACCACCAAGGCTTGAAACACCTATTACTTTTGTTTCTTCATTAATTAAATTATCATTAATTTCTTCTTCCATTTTAAGAAGTAATTTTAAAGCTTCATTGATAGTCATAAAATAATTTTGTTTTATTTTTATATCAAGTAAACAAAGTGTATGTGCATTAATTTTTGAATTCTCCTTAATTATTTTATAAGGTGACTTTGGAAACCAATTTTTTTTTGGTTTTACAATACTTGTAACTTTACCAAATTTATATAGTTGAAGCCCAGTTGTTGAAACAGCAGTAAAAATTGATGCATTATGTATGATTTCTACATCAATATTTTTTTGTTTAGCTCTCATTAAAATTTCAGAATGAGTTGTTGCAGAAAATACATCTCCAACAACTAAAAGTGCAATATTTTTATTCTTTGCATCATTAAAAATTAAATTATTATCTTCAATTTTTTCTCTATTTAAAGGTTCTATATTAACTGAAAAAAAGTTAGAAAGTTCTTTAATTGAAGAATCAGATAAAACACTTGTATATGACTCCAAGAAAACCTTATCACAAGATTTTATTGCTTCTTTTCCTTTAATAGTAACATCTTTTGGGTTACCTAATCCTAATCCTATAAGGTATAACATTTTAAAAAAGAGAAATTTAATTTTATATAAATGATATTATTAATGGTTTTATTTGATTTTATTAAATGATCTTTTTATATCCTCAGTTAATTTTAAAAAATGATCTTTTGAAACCTTTAATTTTGGCCAGTCTTCAATTTTATATCCATCATTTTTTTCTCTTGGCACAATATGAAAATGTAAATGAGGAATTACTTGTTCAGCTTCTTTTCCATCATTAACTAAAATATTACATCCATCATATTTTGATTTAATTACTTTAATTGCAAGAGATACATGATCTATTAATTCATATTTTAATTTAGAAGGTAATTCTGAAATTGAAGAAAAATGTTCTTTAGGGATAACTAAAATATGAGCTTTCTTTCCTTCTGGACAACTTTTTGATAAAAAACTGATTGTATTTTCTGTTTCATTAACAAAATCTAATGGTAATCCATTATTATGATTCTTTCTTTCACCTGAGACAAATTCACAAAATAGGCACAATTTAATCACCTTACAATATCTGCAATTTTTCCATCATTTACTTCTTTTATAGTTTCAGTAGATACTTTTATCAAAGATTGAGATGAACCACCACCAGCATAAACCTCACTTTTTTTCATTACTTTTTCATCAATTAAAAATAACGCATTATAACCAAAAGGTGGAACACCTCCACAAGGATATCCTGTATGTTCTTTTATTAAGTTAGGATTAGCAATATTAACTTTTTTCACATTACAAATTTCTTTTATTTTTGATTCATCAGCTTTATCCTCTCCTTTAATAATTGCAACAATTAATTTTTCATTATTATCAAAAAAACATAAACTCTTAATAAAATCAGTTTTATTTGCACCTACTGAATCTGCAGCTTCCTTAACAGAATGACATGATTTTTCAAAAGAAATATGTTTTGCTGAAATTCTATTCTTCACCATAAATTCTTTAAGTTTTTCTTCATATTTTTTCAATTTAATCACCTAAATTATCTTTAATTCCAGAAAAAAGAAATTTTCCGAAAAAATATCCTACAAGTACCCAAATTATTAATGAAATAAAAAAGAAAGAAATAGATAATTCATCACGAGAAAGAAAGTCAATAATAAAAATAGGTATTCCCCAACCTAATATTCCATTTATTAAAATAAATCCTGTTTTAATTTCATCTTTATTTAAATTACTAAAATTTTCATTATACTTCCAATTAAGGATACCAAAAAGAAATCCTAAAATAGAAAAGATTATCAAAACCACAAAAATCTCAATCAGTAAAGAATTAAAATTAATAGATTCAAAACCATAATTTAAAATATTTAAAATATTAAAGATAAGAAATAAAATAACTCCTAAAGGAATCATTCTTGTGACAATACTATCAATTAATATATATCTAAATAATCCTTTCTCCTTTATATCCTTCCAATTATTAACTTTCATAACATTCAACTCTATTTATATCCCAACAAAAATTAATTCCACCACATAAAAACTGTGGAGGATAACTATCTAAAATTGATAATGATCCCAAACATAAACATTTTTCGAAATATTTTTCACAACCTAAATCTTCATCATACTCAAATTTTTCATATGTACCACCGAAAGCATATGAAAAAATAAGAATCATAGAAAGTATTAGAATAACACTAATAATAATATATTTTTTATTCATGATTAATCCTCAGGACATTCAGTTACGTTTATATCTTTACATAGTTCAATTCCTGTACAAAGATAGTCTGGGGGATAACTATCCCTAAATTCCAAAAAACCTAAACAAAGACATTCTTCATAATAATTAATACATTCATCTGCTTCCCATATAAAGGGTTTATAACTAAATCTGAAATTTAATACTAATAAAAATAAAAGTATCATAATAGATAAAATCAAAATTCCTGTAACAAACTTATTTTTTTTCATTCATATTACCTCATAAAATTATTTTTTCTTTAAGTTTTCATTAAAGTGATCTATCTTTTCTTGAAGAGTTTCTTTTAAAGTCTTTTTTACATCTCTTCTTAATCTAAAATAATTAGAGATAGACAACATTTTTGTTTTAAAGCTAGATAATTTTTCATTATCTTTAACCTTATTGTTTAATTTTTGAGTTACTTCATTATATAATTTTTCAATATTTAAAACTTTCTTATGTAGATATTTTTGATTAAATTGAATAATTAATGATCTAGATTTATATGCAAGATCAATAGAGTTAATGAAGTCAATAATAAATATTCCATAAATAAAGCCAATAAAGAAAATATTTGTTTTTGTGAAAACAGATTCATTTAATATAGAATAAATATAAGGAAATATCCTATTTTTAAAAGCTAATGATAATAGAACCCAATAAATAATAAATTCTAAACAGATATATCCTTTCAAATTTAGAATTTTATCAGAATAATCCCAAAGTCTAACTTTAAAGTATTTATGAAAGAAAAATCCAGTAAAAAATTCTAATAAAGATAATGAAAAAGCATACATAACTATACTTCCAAAAAATGTTAAATGATTAGAATATAAAGTTATCCAGTAAATAATTAATGCACCAAAACCATAAATAGGAAGATAAGGACCAGTTAAAAAACCAGGATTAATTATCTTCTTCCAATAAAGTCCACGGTATAAAAACTCAATAATCCAACCTATAAAACTAAAAATAATAAATACGAATAATAAATTAGCAAGTTCCATATATTCACCAAGTTACTTTTTAAAAAGATAAAAAACAAAATCATCATCCTCAGCATAAGGAGGATTAAAATAATCTAATTTCTTAAAAGAACTAAAATTTAATGATTTTAAGAAATTTTCATCATATAAATCTGAGTAGTTAAAATCATCTTTTGTATCTAATTTTAACTTAATTTTTTTATCAAAATGTTCATTAGCAAGATAAACTCCATCTTCATTTAATAAATTAGAAATTATCTTTAATGAATGAAAAAAATTTGAATCAGAATCAAATGAGATATGATCAGAATAGATAAAATCAAACTTGTTATTATTATTATTATTATACAATTTAACTAAATCTTTTTGATTAATGTTTTCTATATGTTTAAACTGATAATTATCTTGATTAAAAATATGGTATAAGTTTGAAGGTGAATTAGATTTAATATCTAAAAAAGTTTTTTTATCAGAGTTATTAATTATTTTTTCGAGTTCAGAGTCACAATTAATGAAAAAGTTAACACAGTAATTATTTAAATATCTTTTAAGTATCTCTTTATGAGGTATTGATTGATAAAAATTAGTTAAATATTCTTTTTTAGATAAATAGTCATCTTTATTATTAATTAGAAATAGATTAGATTTTTCATTATTCTTTTTATTATTTTTATAAAAATAATCTTGATATCTTTTTAATTCATTTTCATTACTTTTTTCATAATAATTACTGTCTTCATGAATTTTTAATTGACTCATATAACTTAAATAGAAAAAACTATTATAAATTTTTTTCCAAAAATTATACTTACTAAAATTATAAAAGCTTAAATGAAAGTTAATAATAAAATATTTATTATATACAATATCTCAATATATATGACATTTTCTAATGAAGAAAAAGAGAAATTAAAAAATAAACAGTATGGAATTTATGGAAATCATTCTGCAGTTCAAATCTGTGAATGGACAAAAAATTCTTTAAGAAAAAAAGGAACTTGTTATAAAGATAAATTTTATGGAGTTAATACACATAAATGTGCACAAATCACTCCAACTACAATATATTGTAATCATAGATGTATTTATTGTTGGAGACCTATGGAGTATATGAGAAAAAAAGATGAAGACTGGGATGAGCCTAAAGAAATTATTGATAATTTAATTGAAGAAAGAAAAATGTTATTAAGTGGATTTAAAGGAAGAGAAGGAATGGATGTTGACTTCTTTAAAGATTCATTAATTCCAGATCATTTTGCAATATCTCTCTCAGGAGAACCTACTTTATATCCAAAGATTGATGAACTTATAGCTTATTTAAATGATGATTACAAAGCAAGAACTGTTTTTTTAGTAACAAATGGAACTAAACCTAAAACTTTAAAAAAAATCTCAAAGAACCCACCAACACAATTATACTTTTCAGTTAATGCACATAATAAAGAACTTTTTAATAAAATTACACCAAAAGGTGATTTTGAAAAACTTAAGGAAAGTTTATCTTTAATCCCTAAGATGAATACAAGAACTGTGATTAGAGTTACAATTATTAAAGGATTAAATGATGAAAATATAGAGGAGTTTTCAGAATTTTTAAATAAATATGATGCTGATTTTATAGAAATTAAATCTTATATGTGGATTGGTAATTCAAGAGATAGATTAAAAAAACAAAATATGCCAACACATAATTATATAAGAAAAATTACAAAAGAAATGTTAAAACATATGGATAAATACGAATATGAAAATGAACAAAAAAGATCTAGAATAGTATTACTAAAAAATAAATCATCAAATTATAAAACAAAAATCCAAACAAAAGATGGTAACTAAAGGAATAATAATAGGTGGAAATAATCAGAAAGTTGTAATTAGAAAAAAATCTAATCAAGTAATAGAACTTGGAGAATTACTTATTAGTGAAAGTTCTAATAAAAAAATTTTAATGCAAGTTGTTGAATTAAAATATGCTAGTCAACTATCTGATCAGAACATAGAATTAATTACAGGTATTTCTTTAGAAGAAAAAGAAGAAATTAATTTTTATGATTCAAAGTTAAAAAATTATATTCTTGCTATTGCAAAACCATTAGTTTCTATAACAGAAAATAATATTATGCCTTGTAAAAAGCTTCCTAATTACTTAAATAATGTTAGAGAAATTAAAGAAAAAGATTTAGACTTTAATTGTGATAATGAAATTTATTTAGGTAATTTAAGAAGTGGTTCAAAAGTTTTGGATAAAGAAGTTATTTTAGATGGAAAAAAAGTTTTATCACATCATGTTTTAATTAGTGCTCAAACAGGAAAAGGAAAGTCTAATTTATTAAAAAATATCTTATTAAAGTCATTAAATATTAATTATGCCAGTTTTTTAATTTTTGATCCACATGATGAATACTATAGAAAAGGAATTAAAGACAAAGATAAATTGGAGTATTTTTCATTAAAACCTTTACCACATACAAATGAGTTATCATTTGATTTACGTTTAATAAGACCAGGTCATTTAATTGATATAACTGATTTTAGTAATCCACAGATACAACATATGTACATTTATTATAATCACTTTAAAGAAAGATGGATTGAAAAGATATTAAAAGGAGAGAAATCAGAAGATATGAATGAAGATGAAGTAAATGATGCTTCTTTAAATGCAGTAAAAAGAAGAATAATGAGTGCACTTGAAATTTCTATGAAGAATGGAAAAATTAGATCACATTCTGTTTTTAAAAAAGATGGTTCAAAAAGAGTAATGAAAAAGATAATAAATTCTTTAAAAGAAAAACATGTTGTTATAGATACTTCTAGGTTGTCAGATAATATTGAAAAAATGTTAAGTATGATGATAGCAAGAGAAGTATTTAAAGAAAGAAAAAGAAATGAAAATAGAAATAGAACAATATCTATGATAATAGAGGAAGCACCAAGAGTTTTAAAAGAAGATAATAATATTTTTTCTACAATTGCAAGAGAAGGAAGAAAGTTTAATGTTGGGCTTGTTGCGATAACCCAAATGCCAAGCTTAATTCCAAAACAAGTTCTTGCAAATCTAAATACAAAAATAATTATGGGTACAGAGATGAGTTCTGAAAGGAATGCTTTAATTGATTCATCAGCTCAAGATTTAACTGAATTTTCTGATGCAATTTCTTCATTAAATATTGGAGAAGCACTAATTACTACAACTTTTACTAACTTTGCAGTTCCTATAAAAACAGATTTATTTGAAAAGGAATTAAAAAAATATTGGAAGCAAAAGAAAGAAGATAATACAAAACTAAAATTAGATGTTTAAATTTTTAGTTAAATTATAATTAAACTAATATAAAATGTCAGATATTAAAAAATTAAAATCAGAGTTACATGAAAAATTAGAAGAGATAATATTTAAAGATATTAAAAAGTTGTATCCTGTTCAAAAAAAATCAATTAGTCATATTAATTCTAAGGATAATTTAATTGTGTGTGCTCCAACAGCCGGTGGAAAAACTTTAGTTGCAGAATTAATTTTAGTTAATAATATATTAAAAACTGGAACAAAGGCAGTTTATATTGTTCCTTTAAAAGCTCTTGCTAGTGAGAAATATAAATACTTTTCAGAAAAATATCCTTTTTTGAATGTTGGTGTTAGTTCAGGTGATTATGATTCAAATGATTATTACCTAAAGGAGATGGATATTATAATTGTGACTTCTGAAAAATTTGATTCATTATTGAGAAAAAAGGTAGATTGGATTGATAATTTAGGTGTTGTAATTGTTGATGAAATTCATTTAATGAATGAAAAAAATAGAGGTCCTACATTAGAGATTGTTATAACTCATATATTAAGGGAAGATATTAGGATAGTTGGATTATCTGCAACAATAGGAAATCCTAAAGAGTTAAGTGAATGGTTAAATGCAAAATTAATTTATGATGAATGGAGACCAGTTAAATTAAAACAAGGAGTATATAAAGATAATAAAATAATTTTTAAAGAATGAGTTTAATTAAATTATAATAGGTGATTTGATGAAAAAAAATAATGATGTAACAAAATTTATTGAAGAAAAATTTAATGATGTTATAAAACGAATAGATGATGTAGATAAAAAAGTAGACAAAATAAAAAATGATATTGAAAAGAAAAATAAAAAAGATAATGTGAAAAAGAAACATAAATTAATTAGTGAATGGAGAAAAAACATACAAGATGATTGTAAAGAAAAAGTAGAAGTTTCATTAGAAGAGGAAGCAGAGTATTTCTGTGGTTTGACTGAAAATGAAATTTGTAATATAATTAATTGTCCAAAAAACATTGTTAAAAAAGATGAAAATCAAAAAATTTAAGATAAAAAATAGAAAAACACCTAATGATTTAGATTATCTTTTTACAAAAGTACAAGCATGTAAAGATGATATTGTGTTAGAAGTTAGACTTCTTAAAAAACTAATTGATGAATTAAAAAAAAGAGAAATCTCAATAAGTGAAACATCTGTTGTTTCATATTTGGAAGAAAGATTTACTTTTATTAATAAAAATGCAGAAAAAGTAGATTTTAATTACATAAATGAGAATTTATTAACTAAGATTAAATTAAAAGAGAAAGAAATTGATGAAAGTAATAAAAGTGAAGAAAGTAATTATGATGAAGAAAATAATAAAAACCTTGAAAATAAGAATGATAATAAAAGTAGTATCTTTGAAGATGATTATTTTAATAAATAATTAATTAATTAATTAATTTATTCATCTTCTTTAAACTTATAGATATAACCTTTTTTCTCAATCCTTTTATATTCTACGGCATCCCTTTGACGTAGTTTCTTTAAATTATTACTAATTGATCCTTGAGATAATTTTAGGTACTCATTTATCTCTCTTGCTGTGAACCATTCATCAGGATGCTCTTTTAAGAAATTATATATATCTTGTTGGCTCATTTTATGTTATTTATAAATAAAGTATAGTATATTACTTTTATTGTTGTCGAATATATATATTTTAGACTATGTTTTTATTCTATTGAGGGGAAGTTATCTGTTTTTTATAGAAGAACACTTTATAATTTTTTAATTATCTTATTTGATATTCAATATTAAAAGTTTAATAAATTATTTGATTTTGATTTTAATAGTTTATTTTTTGATGTTTTTTTATAATAATGAAAGATATTATTTTTTTATGATCTTTATTAAGATTTTATGTTTCTAAAATATTTTTTTATTTTATCATTTCTAAAATAATTAAAATTATTTTTATCTATTAAAGATATTATTTTATCTTTATGTGAGGATAGACCTTTCCAGTCTAATATGAAATTTTTTGAATATTTTGAAAGATCTTTTATCATTTTTTCATCAATATGTTTTAATGCATATTTTGGAATAATAATTGGAATTGAGATTGGTGTTTCAATAGATATTTTAGTAAATTCACGAGCATAATGTGAACCTCCTATTCCAATACCATAATACTTTGGTAAGTTTATATTTTTTAAAGTATTAAATATTGAATCACAAATTGTTTTTGAAAGCTCTTTATTTTCCCATCTCTTTTTATCAGATCCTATTTCTATAAAAACATGAGGTTTTTCAATGTAAGGACCATGATGAGTTGCCTCAAGAACTACTTCTTCAGAGTCTTTAGATAATTTATTTAATGAAGAAATTAGTGATTTATGTAAAAATGGTGCAGGTTCTGAGATTTTATTATCATAACCGCCAAATTGAGCTTCTGAAAAGTTACCTGTTGTGTGAACAGTTAAACAAGGTTTTTTAGAACTTGAAGAGTGTCTTGATAGAAAGATAAAAGCATCTCCTTTCAGATCTAAATCATTAAGATTTACTAATTCATTGTCAAAACCATAGAAAATTAAATCTTTATCATTATATTTTGTATGAAAAACATCAAAGTTAAGATTTTTTTGATTATTGTTCGTAAAATTGTTTGAACTTGGCCTATTTAGATTTAAAACTTTTCTAAAATTGTTAAAAATATTAATAGAAGCTAAATCAGAATAAGAAAAAATAAAAGAAAGTGTAATATTGTCCTTTTTAAAAGGATGTTTAAATCCATCCTCTGTAAAGAACTCATTAATCATTCTTCTATCTCTATATCTCCGTTTTCAATTTTTTTAATTGCTTCTTTTGGTTCTTCTCCTTCAACAGTAATTCCCATTGAAACACAAGTACCAATTGCTTCTTTTACTCTATCTTTTAATGTTTTTCCCATCATGTCTTCGGATTTAATTTTAGCAACTTTCTTTAATTGCTCAATAGACACATCCCCTTCATACTCTTCTCCAGGGTTATGACTTGCAAGATCAATTCCAGCTTCTTTTTTAATAAGTGCAGAAGCAGGTGGTCTTCCAACTTCAACTTCAAAATTCTTTGTTTCAGTATCAATGATAACTTTAATTGGAACCTGCATTCCTTTCATGTCAGCTGTGTTTTTATTAATTTCAGCAATTACTTCTCCAATATTTACTCCTAAAGGACCTAAAGCAGGACCTAAAGGTGGAGCAGCAGTTGCATTTCCTCCTTCAACTAATGATTCAATTACTTCTTCTGCCATTATAAATTCACCTTTAATATTTAATTATCTTCATTTATATCAGATGTATCAACATTACGTCTAATAACTTTTACAGAGTCAATTGATAAAGTAACAGGTATTGGTGTAGGAGAATCTAAAAATTCTACTACTACTTGTTTTTTATCTTTTTCGACTCTTAATACTTTTGCTTTTTCTTGTTTGAAAGTACCTGAAATGATTTTTACTACATCATTTTTCAAAATATTATAATCAACTTTCTCTTTCTTAAGATCTTCTTTAATCTCAGTGTAAGGGAAAGGATTTTCAACAACTCCTTTTGTATAAGGAGCTCCTCTAATTGCTCGGTTAATTTCATCTATGTTTTTTGCTTCAACATAAAAATAACCTCTCATTCCATGTGGATGAAGTAATGAATAAACTAAAAAATCATCTTTTTTGATAAGTTCTTGTATGAAATCCATTACTTGCTCTTCTTTCCCTGCTACTGTTCTAACAGCATAGAGCATTCCTTCATCTTCTTGATTGGATTCTTCATCGGACATATTTCTCACTTCCAGTTAAATAAAATAAATAAGAACTGCTACTTAAAAAAACAATCTCTTTTTAAAATTTTCTTTTTTAAAAACTAAAACATTGCAATAATTGAGTTCATTATTATTTGAATTAAAAAACCAATTAAACCAATTAAAAGCATTCCTAAAGCAGTTACTTTTGAGATTGTTTTTACTTCTTCTTTGCTTGGTTTTTTGACAACCCTAAGTACTCTTATTGATTGTTTAATAAATGATTTTAAACCCATCTTAACCACTTGAAATATCTACTATATTAAATATATTTTGAATTTTAGTACTTTATTTGATAACTATTTACATATTTAAATGTTATCTGTTAAATTCCTTATAATTTTTTATCTTGTAACTTTATAAGAGTTTACTTTTTCTAATAATTCTTTTGCTTTTTTATTTTCTGAAAAATGCTCTCTAACTGGCATTAGTAATTTATTGATATAATTTGCTAAAGATTTTTTTAAGTCTAATGGATGTAGGTCTCCATTTAAAAAATCTTCACAAATGTCATCATAATTTTTGTAAGTTATATTTCCACCGTATTTTTCTGGTCTTTTTATTATAAATTCATCGAATTTTTCAAATACAATGTATTTTAAATATTCAAAAATTGGATTATTATTTATTTGACCATTAGGACAATATGCATCTTTTATTTTTCTGTTAACATCTTCTTTTGAGTCTGTCATGAATATTGCTGAGTCTGGATTTGATTTAGACATTTTATTTTCAATGGATGAATCAATTGATTCTTTGTCAGTTTTTGGTTTTGTTAATCCCATTAACATGTGGTGATGAACTGCAACTGGTTTTTTATAACCTAAGTCTTCTGCAACCTCTCTTGCTAACATGTTAACTTTTCTTTGATCCATTCCTAATTGTGCAATATCTACATCTAAATGAAAGATATCTGCTGCTTGCATTAATGGATAAATTATTTGTGAAGATGGGTTTGAAGTTGATTCTTTACGACCCATTATTTGACCACATCTCATAACTCTATTAATTGTTGAATTTTTTGATATGTTTAATACGGTTTCCCAGTAGCTAGGATTTTTATTTATAAATTCCGATGCCCAGATAAATTCAACGTTTTCTAAATCCATGCCACATGCTTTCCATACTTCAACAAAGTATTTTCCAACGGTTTTTATTTTTTCAAGGTCGCCACCCATTTTATTATTTAACATTGCAAACCAGTCTGCAACATAGAATTTAAAATGAACTCCTGCCTTTGTTAGTTTGTTTACATTGATTGTTCTTAGAATACCTTGTGCGATATGAATCCTACCACTTGGTTCAAATCCATCGTATGCGATAGGTTTTTCTTTTTTACTGAATACTTCTTTTAATTCTTCTTCTTTTATTACTTCTTCACCTACTTCTTTTACTAGGTTAATTTTTTCTTTTATGTTCATCTTAAACCTCTTATGAATTTAATACTTTTAGTCGACAAATTGTATTCCAAGTTCATTTTCTACATCGGATTTTTCTACATCAGAGAGTGAATGAGTTTTACCCATGATTTGTCTTGATTCAACACCGGTTACAATTATCATTACTCTTAATAATTTTCCCATGTCTTTTGATATTTGTGCTCCCCAAATTAATTTTGAGTTATCTGATAAGAGTGAGTCAATTACTTCTATAACTTCTTTTGATTCATTTAAAGATAAGTTTTCTCCACCTACAACATTTACTAATGCTCCACTTGCATTTTTTAAGTCAACATCAATTAATGGATTGTTTACTGCTCTTTCTATTGCTTCTTCAGCTCTATTATCTGAGCTACTTTCACCTACACCAATCATTGCAACTCCTCCATCACTCATGATTGTTCTAATATCCGCAAAATCTAAGTTTACTAATCCTTGTTTTGTTACTAGTTCTGAAATTCCTTTTACTGCATTTGTTAAAATTTCGTCTGCTAGTTTAAAAGCTGTGTTTAATGGTAGGTTAGGTGCTAATTCTAATAGTTTATCGTTTGGAATAACAATTAGTGTATCTACTACTTCAGAAAGTCTTTCTAATCCTTCTTGTGCGTTTTGTTTTCTTTTTTCGCCTTCTACATCGAATGGAACGGTTACGATTGCAACTGTTAATGCTCCTACTTTTTTTGTTATTTTTGCTATTTCTGGAACGGATCCTGTACCAGTTCCACCACCAAGACCACATGTTAAAAATACCATGTCTGATCCTTTGACTGCTTTTTTTATTTCAGTCGAGTTTTCTTTTGTAGCTTCTCTACCAATACTTGGGTCAGCTCCTGCACCAGTTCCTTCGGTTATATCTTTTCCGATTAATATTTTTCTGTCTGCTTCAGTATATAATAAGTCTTGAGCATCTGTGTTAACAGCTATTGTTTCTGCTCCTTTTATACCAACTTCTTGAATTCTATTTATTGTGTTATTTCCTCCACCACCACTTCCAATAACTTTAATACTTTTCTTTTGTGAATAAAGTAATTCCTCTAATTCTTCGTCTGTTGATGATAAGTCATTTTGCATATTTTTATCCATATTTAGCACCCAACCAAAAACCTAATACTTTAGTAAGCTTTCATTATTTAAACTTTACTTTTTTATTATTTCTTTTTTAGAGGAATTTTATTAATTTTAAAAGTTTATGATAGTAAAAAATCTGTGGATTTTTTTATAAAAAGTAAAAAACTAATCAAAATATGATAAAAAGATTATAAAATTCCGACAAGTTTCATAAGATGAAAAACGAATACACACTCTGAAAGACAATTCAACGAATATACTTAAACTTGAACGAATACAATTTTACTTAAAAAAAGATACACTAAACTTTAAACGAATAAATTCTCAAATAGAAAAAAAAGAAAAAAACGCTTTAATTTAAAACGCTTTCAATTTCTTGCTCAAAAACATTGTATGGTTGAGCTCCACTTACAACATTATAACCAACCTCATCATTACCTATTAAAAATCCAGGTGTTCCTGTAATTCCTAATGATTGTCCAAATGAAGTTGATGCCATAACCTGCTCTTCATATCTGTTACTTTCCATACATTCTTCAAAATCTTCTTGATTTATACCTATATCAACTGCTAAGTTAGATAAATAATCAATGTTATTAATGTCTTGATTTTGATTATCTAATATTGATTTTGACATTTCCCAGTATAAATCACCACCACCTAATTCACGGACACATTGTGTAGCTTCGTGAGGGATAGGAGTTCCTACACCTACAAAATCCATAAAAACATATTTTACTAAACCTTCATCAATATAATTCTCTTGAATTAATGGTTTTGTTTCATCATTATGTCTTCCACAGAATTGACAATTATAGTCAGAAAACTCTACAATTATTACAGGCGCATCTTCATCACCTAAATAAGGTTCATCTTCAATCTGACTACTATCTAAATCAGCGGTTTCTGGTTCTTGTGCTGGAGGTTGTGAAGTTTCTTCATCAAATGAGATTGCTTGTTCAATAAAATAACCTCCATCTTTAGTTATATAAACAGGTATTTCTTGACCCTGAAAACTAACAGTTACTTCATAAAGATTACCAGCATCTTCAACATTTATTGCACTAATATCTTCACCAGTTAATTCCATTAAGAAGTTTGAAACTTTTTCACTTGCCTCTTGTTCTGTTATTGTGTTGGATTCAAAAACATTATCAAAACTAATATTAAAAGAGATTAAAAAAATTGTTACAACTAGTATACCTAAAATAAAAAAAACTAAATTTGAAATTTTTGATTCCATAAAACTTATTTCTTTTGATTTATCCTCTTTTTCTTTTGAGTTAACCATATTAACTATAGTTAAAGTAATTATTTAAAAAAGTTATTAAACATTGTTAATTTTTGAAAAGATATATAACTAATTAAATTATTATATTATACAGGTGATTATATATGGCTAATAAAAGAGCAATTTACAAATGTGATTTATGTGGTAATGTTGTTGAAGTTTATACTGAAGGTATTGGAGATCTTGTTTGTTGTGGAGAAGAAATGAATGAAATGAATGCAAAAACAGAAGATAAGACTGAAGAAAAACATGTACCTTCTATTAGAACAGATGGTAATAAAGTTGAAGTTGTTGTTGGAGAAAATCAAGAACATCCTATGGAAGAAAAACATTATATTATGTGGATCCAATTAAATGAAGGTGATAAGGAACATATTAAATTCTTAAAACCTAATGATGAACCAAAGGCAGTATTTGAAGTTGAAAGCACTGATAAGCTAAGTGCAAAAGAATATTGTAATGTACATGGTTTATGGAAAGATTAATTTTTTTCTTTCTTTATCTTTTTTTAAAATGGTATTTAAAATAGAACCAATTGAGAGGATACTTAAATTAAATAATGATTTTTATTCAAGAGATTCTTATTCAAGTTTTGATGAGAATAAAGATAATAAAAGCTTTAAAGATATATTTAATGAAGAAAAAGATAAAGATCTAAATGAGTTAAAATCTAAAATTTTTTCTTATAAAAATGATTATTACAGGTTATAAATTCTACTTTTTATAAAAATCTTTATAAATATTAAATTACTAATTTAGCCCAAGATATACTAAAATGGGACTAAATAAAAAGTTCAAGGAACTATCTAAAAAGATTCAAGATAGGATATGGAAAAATAAAATTAATAAAGGTTTTGATACTAAAAATGTTCCATTGGAGTTCTGTTATCTAAATGAAGAGGTTTCTGAGGCATTTGAGGCTTGGAGAAAGAAAAAAGAGGATCTTGGTGAAGAGCTAGCAGATGTTGCGATTCATTTATATGGTGTTGCAGAAAAAGTAGGTATTGATTTAGGAGAAGAGATTATAAAGAAAATGAAAAAGAATGAGAATAGAAAATATAAAACAGTGAATGGTGTTAAATTAAAAGAAGAGGAAGTTAGTGATAATTAAAATAATTAAGATAACACGCTTTCTTTACTAGAGTCTTCTATGAATAAACATGTCTTATCATCTAAGTTCTTTATTTTTTCAATTGAATCTAAGTCTGTTGGTTCTATTGGTATTATATGAATATCATTACGAGGAGCTTGTTTAAATACTGTTTCAAAGTCAGATATTATTACATTTGTTTTGGTACTTTTTGGAAATCTTGATTCATATAGTAATCTATCTAAGTATCTTTTTGCTTTTTTCTTCTCTTTAAGGTCATTAACACACATCCAAACGTTAATGTTCCCTTCCCAGTTTTTCTTTATACTATATGCTAAAAGCATGGAAAGGTCATAATAACTATCTTCAAATAAATTTCTATTTAATACTCTTGGAGATATCCAAACATGTATCTCACTTTCTGTTCCTAATCCAATTTCTTCGTTTCTTGCTGATAATACTAAACCACATTTATTATTTGATGTTGCTTTCATTATTTCTTCTATGTCTGTTTTGTTTAAAAACTCATCTTTATATGGTAACATTAATATGTTTGCTGCAAAGGATTGACTTTCAATTGCTTCCATTGATATTATTACTGAATCAACATAATCATAAGCATCAATTTTTGAATAAGAGGTAAAAAGTTTTTCTTCACTAAATTTATCGATAATGTTAGGTATTTCACGTAAATTATCATCATTTCTTGAGTTTTTTCTCATTTTAAAACCTAATATTGTTATCCTACCATGAGGATATGCCATTGATTTTATTAGTGGAAAGTTTGCAATTAATGATTTTGAGGACCTTATTGGGATTAATATGTTTGGCTTCCATACATGAAGCGATGATTCTGGAAGGTCTCTTGTTTTTTCTTCTGCCCATTGTGATAATGATCTAAATAAACCGGAACGAACATCTCCATTTTCTTGATTAATGGATTTATTTGCAATCATGATATAAATTGCTAGTATTGAGATAAAAGCAAATATACTTGCATAAGGATTAATTAATAACATAATTACTATTGATGCTATTGCACCATAAAGTGGGACAATTCTTGGAACTTTAAATAATGGTCTAAAACTTCTTAATCCTAGATTTTGCTCTATAAATACAGATATATTTATTACTGCATATGTTATTAAGAAAAACATTGTAAGAACTTGAGCGATTAAATCAAGGCTTC
>CAZXZL010000013.1:0-22676 GCA_964645415.1 uncultured Methanosarcinales archaeon
AGTACCAGAAGCTAAAGTATGTCTCCTAATTTCACCTTCAGGACAATATTCACCACCATCCTCAGAAGAATCACAAACTAAATTTAACTCATAATCAATATCATTACCATTAGGAAATACTTTAGTGTTAACTTGATAAGAAATCCTTAAACGACCTTTAATAAAATCATAACCCTCAATTTGTGAACTAGACTGAGTAGGCATAATAGTAGGATCAGCACGCTCAAATCTTTCACCAATTGTCTCAGCTAAACTAGAAAAATCAGTAATAGACCCAAAATCACTCCAATCACCAAAAATTAATCCTTTACAAGTAGCATGTACTACAGAAACCTCTTGATCACGAAATACATGTTGAATAGTTGAATCATATCTGCCAGTAAAATCATCAAAAACTTCTTTTCCACCCTCTAAAGCAGCTTCAATTTGACCAGATAAATCATCACGAATTACATCACTAGATAAAACATTTTCAAAAAAATCACTAGTTAAAAAACCACGGAAAAAATCATATACTAAATCACAAGCATATAATCTCATTAACTTATGACAATACTGATTAGGAGTCTCACCATCAGCAGCTGCTCTGAAACAATCAGCTGTTGAATTTAACATCTCTTGAATCATTGAAAAAGAAGCAGCCATTGCTGGAGTACAACCACAAGCAGTAGCACTTCCTAAACCTCTTCCAGGATCAATGTTAGTAAAAATTGGATCATCTTGTGCCATATTAATTAAACATTTAGTTTGATCTCTTGTAACATTATAACACTCAGGTCCCATTCCACTTTGAATTTGATTAAAATATTCATCAGTACTTAAATCAGGATCAACACAATAAATTTCACGACTTCTTCGTGTTCCTTGAATATTAGAATCAGTATGCTCAAAAACAGCAGCATTTTCACCATCACTACAATCATCAAAATTTAGTCCTCTATCAATCCATTCCTCTCTTTGAGACTCTGAAGTTAAATGATGAACTCTAACAGAACCATCATCCATCTCCATTTCATTACCATTAAGAATATCAAAATTATCATCATCGCAATTAGAAGGAACAGAAGGACACATAATTCTATCACAAAAACCCCACATCCATCTTTCAAAATCTGGAAGGTCATGTCCTGCAACTGCTGCAACATTAGAAACTACATTTGCTACAGTTAAACCACCACATGTAATTGCAAGATAACCAGTAACTTGATTTAATGTTTCAGTAATTTCTCCCATATCTTTAGATATATTTTCAAAATCATCAGCCATTTCATGTAATTCTTCAGGTGGGATTAACATTTCAGGAAATTGAATAGTAGTTGCTGATTTTAAATAATAGGTATCTTCAACAACTTCATCAACACCCTCTAAATTATATTCAAACTCAATTGGCCAAACAATTTTTAATTGTTTTTCAAAATCATCATCTTTTAATTCTTTCCAGTCTATTCCATCAAAAGAATTATGATCAATTGTTCCAGAAAAACTTAATGTTAGTTTATTTTCATCTTCATTATATCTTATTAAAGGACTGATACCATCTCTTATTGTTATATATTCCTCTTCTTCACCTATTCTAACTTGAGTATTATGAATACCTACACTAACATCAACAATATCTTCAACACTTCCACTCCCTCTATAACTAAAAGTAGAATGAACTTGAATATTCATATCATGAGACATTATATGTTCTAAATAATATTCATTTGGCATAACATGAGATGTTTCTCTACTCCATCGAGAATCACCTAATTTATATTCATATTGAACAACTTCTTTTTCAAAATTACCATAATCATCATATGTGATAAATAATATATTATTTTCACCTTCAGATAAACCTAAAGGATAATTAAAAGAACCATCAGCATCAATTTCTTTATCTTCTACATCAGTAAAAATTTCACTCCAAATACTTCTAATTCCTAATTCCAAAGAGATTGATTTATTTGTAAAAATTTGAGAAGCATCATCAAAATTCTCAAATTGAAAACCAAAATCAGAAAAAGTATTATTTTCTAAATTATATATACTAATATATTTTCCAGATGCATTTCCTGAAAAAAAGTAAGGACTATGAAAAATATCATCATCACCATGTTCACCTGCAGGATCAATATTTAATTCAAGGTCTTTATTTTTAACATCAATTTCTCTTGTAAACTCCCTACAGTTATTTAAATGATCACAAACAGTAAAATTAACATCATGAACTCCATTTTCAAGGTCAATTTCTAAAGAATGATTTGTTTCCATAGATGTTGTATCAGAACTCCCATTACCTGTAACTTCAACATTTGCTTCAATATCTGTTTTTAGTTTAAATTCAACATTATTTTGATTAGATTTATCAGGAAAATCAAAAGAATCTAGTTCAGGAGGAGTTGTATCAATTGTTGTATTCTTTGTATCATTAATTACATCTTCACCTTCTAAAAATACTTCTATTTCATTAAAACCTTCATTTAGATCTATTTTATAATCAAAAGAATGGCTTCCAGAATCAAAGATTTCGTTAATACCAACATTATTATCATTTCTTCTAAAATAAACTTCACATTCATCTGAACATTCTAAATATCCAGATATATTTACATTACTATAATTATAATAATCATCTAATTGATCTAATTCAATAGTTTCAGCAAAAACCACTGAACTAAAAAAGAAAATACATAAAATCCACATTAATATTTTTAACTTCATTTTACCCTCGGTTCATATTTTTCTGACGTTTCTTCTATTTCTAAAAAAGTGTCACTTGGATCATCATCAATATATCTATCTAGATATAAAGGAACTTCAAATCGATTATCATCCATATGATTCTCAAAATCAATTGAAAGATTATCATTAAAGTATCCTCCAATTAAATCTTCTCCATGTGTTACAGTTATATATAAACTAAAATTAAAATCAATTAAAGGAAGTTTTATATTAGGTATATCAGAACCATTAAAAACAAATTCTTCATTTACATAATTACTTTCAAAGGAAGCAACAAAAATATCACTACTTTCTATACTTAATTCCTCATATTCATCATTAACAAATTCGAATGAAAAATTTCTCATTGGAGTCATTAAAAAAGAATAATCTAAATCCAAATCAATATCTTCACCTGTTTCTTCTATTTGAACAAAGTCTTGTAAATATCCATCTTTTTCAAAAGAAATAAAACCACCATTACATTCAGGTAATTTTGTATCAAGTCTTGGCCTGTTAGAGTACATCTCATATGAAGTATTTCCAAGATAACAGTCAGCACCACAAAAGAAATAAACAGAAACATTCTCAAGATAATTATCACGATCATACTTATCATTAAATCTTAAAGTTACATCAGATCCATTGTTTTCACAAGCTTGTGAAGAAGAAATATCTGTTCCAAGATCCATCCAACCAGTTCCTTCACGAGGTTGATTATTAACAACATAAGATTCTAATCCAAAATTAAAATTGTATCCTGTATTTGGATCATGTAAATTAAAAACAATTGGAAGTCTATAAGAAAATAAAAGGTGAGTTATTTGTAATCCTGGTATTGGAATATCAAAACCCATACCAGAAGGAATTCTTTGAGTAATTGAATGTAATTCATCTCCTCTCCTTGGAGTACCATCAAATCTGGTTTGAAAATCAGAAGAAAACATTAAATCAATTTCTAAATCTTCAAATTCAAGATCTAAATTATGTGCTAAATTACTATAATACCCTTCAATATCATCAGAATCAGTAGTTAAATCAACTTCATTAAGATTCATAATTAAATAAGAATAAAAATCTCTTTCTAACTCTTCAAGACTCCATGTTTCAGGTCTGATTCCAACATCAATCATGTTAGGAGGAAAGATATGAGATCCAATTTCTTCAGTAATATTTTCTAAAAAACGAGATTCTCTTTGGTATTCAGTTATTTCTTTAGCTAATTCAAAAAAATTACCAAGAGGTCTTCTTATTTCAGAATTAAAACTACTAACCATTGAAACATCTCCATCAGAGTCTCCTTTTTGAGAAACTTCTACGGGATAATTATATTCAAATGAAACATAATCAGAAAAAATATTTATTTCAACAGAATCTTCACCTCTTCTATGAAAATCATATCTATCTGTTAATTCATCAAAGTCATTTATACAATTTCTAAGATCAACAAGAGCTTCTTTTTCTAATTGTTCTTCAATTTCATCTAAATCAGGGATATCTTCTCTTGAAAGATGAAACCAAACAGGAATCTGAAATCCAAAGTCTACATATGAATAAGGATCAACTCTCTCAACATCAACAAAACCACTTTGATACCCTACAGAATCAACTAAATCATAACCAACATTATCAATACAACCTTCTGCATAATTATATACAGAGTCAACATCAAAAGAATAAGTTCTTTCTTGATATTCAGATAATCTTTCATTAACAAAGAAAATTAAAGTAAATGAAATTAATATAATTACTCCTAATAGAAAAAATAAAGATACTTGTCCTTTTTTATTATTTATATTCATTCTGGATATTTTCCTTTTGGTATATACTTTGTATGAAGTTCTGATTCAGCTTTTTCACTTAAAGGTTTATCATAAAATTTGTTATAAATCTCCTTAATTAATGGATTTTCATGACAAAGCCTTATTTCACTCTCATCATCTATTTTATATAAATTATCTTTTCTGGAGTTAACTTTTTTAATACTATGTGGTTGAGGTTGACCACCACCACCAATACATCCCCCTGGACACGCCATAACCTCAATAAAATCATAATTATTTAAGGAATCTTTAATTTTTTCAAAATTACCTACTCCATTAACAATTCCTACCTTAATTTTAGTATTTAAAATTTTCGTACTATAAACTTTTACATTATCAAGTCCTCTAAGTGGTTTAATTTCTAATTCATTTGGATTATTTCCACTTATAAAATAATGAGCAGTTCTTAAAGCAGCTTCAGTAACACCACCAGAAGCACCAAAAATTTCTCCTGCTGATGAAGAGGTAGGTATAATTTCATCAAAACTAGAATTATTAACATCAACTAAATTAATTCCAACTTGTTTTAATAGTTTAGCAGTTTCTCTTGTTGTTAAAGAATAATCAACAGGGATAACATCTTTTCTAAGTTCTACTCGATTTATTTCTACTTTTTTTGCAGTACAAGGCATTATAGAAACTACTTTAACATTTTCTTTGTCAATGTTTAATTTTTTAGAATAAATCTTTTTTATAATATGTCCTAAAATAATTTGAGGACTTTTTGTCGATGAGAGATTATCAATCAAATCCTTTTCATTAAATTCAACATAATTAACCCATGCAGGACAACATGATGTAAACATAGGCATTTCTTTATTATTTTTTATTCTATCAATTAATTCCATAGCTTCTTCCATAATAGTCATATCCGCACCAACAGAAGTATCAACTACAGAATCAAAACCTAATTTTTTCAATGCAGAAGGAATTTTTTCTTTAACATTACCTTCAAATCCAAACATTTCACCAAGACTAACTCTAATAGCAGGTGCTATTTGTGCAACAACATAATTTTCTTTATCATTAATTATACTTAATACATCATTAATATCATCTTTTTCTAAAAGAGCTGAAGTTGGACAATGAAGTGTACACTGACCACAAGAAATACAACCAGTATCAGCAATTGGAAGATTAAAAGAGGTAGAAATTCGAGTATCATATCCTCTTTTAGAATAATCTAAAGTATTGATTCCTTGTTTATCACATATTTCAACACATCTACCACATAAAATACATTGCCTGGAATTTATTTTAATTGCATTTGAAGAATTATCTTTATAATGATTCTTTTTCTTACTACTTTCTAAAATTTTAGGAAGTTTTTCAATATCAAATTTTTCAGATAAATCTTGTAACTCACAATAACCATTCATAAAACAAACATCACAATTTACATTATGATTTGCAAGAATTAATTCTAAATTTATTTTCCTTTTTTCAGTTAATTCTTTTGTATTAGTAATAACTTCCATATCATCAATTACTTTTTGATTACAAGAAGTAACAACTTTTCCATTAACTTCAACAAGACACATCCTACAAGAAGCATTAGGTTCTAAATCAGGATGATTACATAAAGAAGGAATTTCAAAACCAAATTCATTTAAAACATCTAAAAGATATTCTTTATCAGTTTCATACAATTCTCCGTCTATTTTTATGTTTTTCATTTTAGATTTTATGATTCTTTATTTCAATAGCTTTTGTTGGACACGAATTATAACAATGACCACATTTAATACACTCATTTTGATTAATTCTATGTATTTCAAAATCTTTTCCAGATATTGCATTAACTGGACAAACATCAGAACATTTATCACAACCAGTACAATCTTCTTTATGAATTTCTAAATACTGTGATGAACCAATAGGTTTCTTTTTTAATAAATTAAGATAATCTTTTTTAATATGTTTGATTGAAGATAAAATAGGATTAGGAGCTGTCTTTCCAAGCCCACAAAGAGCAGTATCTTTAACAGATTCAGAAAGATCTCTAAGGAAAAGTAAATCATTAATATCAGCATCTCCTTCCTTCATTTTTTCAATTAACTCTTTAATTCTAGTTGTACCTTCACGACAGGGAGTACATTTACCACAACTCTCACTAACAATGAATCTTAAAAAATAATCAACAACATCAACAATATTTTTTTCATTTGACACAACAACCATGCTACCTGAACCAACAATTGCATCAACTTTTTGAACAGTATCATAACAAATTGGCATATTAAAATTATCAGAAGTAATAAAACCACCAGACGGACCTCCAATCTGAATTGCTTTTACTTCATCTTCAGAATTTCCAGCCATATCTAAAATTTCATTCATTGTAGTTCCAAAAGAAATTTCAATATAACCACTTCTTTTTACATCTCCAGAAAAAGAAAACATTTTAGTTCCAGACGATTTTTCAGTACCATAGGATTTATACCATTTATAACCATTTTTAACAATATTTGGAAGATTTGATAGTGTTTCAACATTGTTTATATTAGTTGGTTCACCATTAATTCCAGATTGTGCAGGATAAGGTGGTCTTGGTACAGGTCTTCCTGTTTCCCCTTCAATAGATTTAATTAAAGCAGTTTCTTCACCACAAACAAAAGCTCCAGCACCTAATCTCATTTCTATATCAAAATTAGAAGAAATTTTACTTAATAAACCATGATCTTTTGCTTGATTAATAGCTATTTTTAATCTTTCAACAGCTAAAGGATATTCTGCCCTAGTATAAATATAAGCTTTTTTGACAGATAATGCATAGGATGCTATTAAAATACCTTCTAATAATAGATGTGGATTTGATTCGACAAGAACACGATTCATAAAAGCACCAGGATCACCTTCATCAAAATTACAAACTAAATTTTTATTTCCTTCATTTTTCATAAGAAGTTCCCATTTTAAACCAGTAGGGAAACCTGCTCCACCTCTTCCTCTAAGTCCACTTTTTTTCACTTCAGAAATTATATCTTCTTTTTTCATAGATAAACATTTTTCAAAAGCACTATATCCTCCTTGAGATAAGTAATCAGAAATTTTTTCAGGTTTTAAAGTACCACAATTTTTAGTAATTAGTTTTTTTTGATTTTGATAAAACTCTAAATCATCTATTATATCTATATTTGAATATTCTTCTTGAAAGTTGCCATCATCTCTTTTGGCAATTAATTTAGAATGTACTTTTTGTTTACGAATTGATTCAATAATCTCCTTAAGATCATTTTTTTTAACATTACCAAAAATTAATGTTTGATTATTTTTATTTTTTATTTCAACTATTGGTTCATTATAACACATACCTAAACATCCTACTTTAGATAATTTAATAGTATTATCCTTTATATTACTAAGAAAATCATATACATCATCAGCTCCTGATGCAATACCACATGAAGCCAATCCTACAGATATTTCAATTTGATTCTTCATTTTTTATTTTATTTATAACTTTTTTAGTTTTATCTTCATTCATATTTGAATAAACTTTACCATTAATTTCAATAACAGGTGCAAGACTACATGCACCAATACAATTTACAGTTTCAAGAGTAAAAAGATTATCAGGAGTTGTTTCTCCTACATCAATACCAAGAACTTTTTTTATAATATTTAGACTTTCATCACCTTTTTTTACAGAACAAGCAGTACCTAAACATACTCTTATTAAATATTCTCCTCGGTTATTTGATTTGAAACGATCATAAAAAGTAATAACTGAATGTATTTTAGAAAGTGGAATATCATATTTTTTTGATATTTTAATAGCTACAGAACGCGGGATATAGTTAAAATGATTTTGAATTTCATGTAAAAGGTGTATTAAATCAGATTCTTCTACTGAATCAGGGTACTTGAAATCTTCCATACACTGAAACCCTGTTATAAACTTTTAAATATTCTTAACTATTAATAGGTAAGTAAAATAAAAAAAAAAGGATTCGGAAAAACCGAATCCGTGATTAAAGATGGAAATCTAGACTTAATCAGAGATTACTTTCTCATAATACTTTCTTGGTTTAATATCTGTAATTACTGTTTTATGTATAATATAATCTCCATTTTCACTTTTTAGAGTTTTGGACTCTATAATAGGCATTTCCATTAGTTGTTTAATCTTTCCTTCAGATAGTTCCTTAAAATTTGGTTCATCTACCATTTTATAAATAAAAAACTAAGCAAAAACATAAATATTTATAAATAAAAATTGAAAAAGTTACAAGATAAACAATAATTATTTAAAAAATTAATAATTGCAAAGTATATGACAGAGATAATTACTAAAGAAGAATTTTTGCATAACAAAGATAAATTTTTAGGGATGATTAAAAGAGGATCAATATTTATCCATCCAACAGATACCATTTATGGTATAGGTTGTATTGCAGATAAAAAAGATAGTGTAGAAAAAATTAGAAAAGTAAAAAAACACAATAAGAAGAAACCTTTTAGTGTTATTGCACCAGATGTAAATTGGATAAAAAATCATCTTCACTTTAAAGAAGAATATGAAAGTCATATTCCAAAATTAAAAAAGCAACATACATTTATTATGGAACCTAATTCAGAACATTCTAAAAAAGTATCAGAAATAGTTGCAGATAGTAAGACTATTGGAATTAGATTAATTGATCATTGGTTTCAAGAATACATTCAAGAGATTAATAAACCAGTTATTTCTACAAGTGTGAATAGAAAAGGAGAAATATTTATGTCAAATATTAATGATATTAATGAAGAAATCTATAAAAAAATAGACTTTATAATTTATGAAGGGGAGAAAAAAACAAAACCGAGTAAAGTAATTAATTTAACAACAAGAAAAGAAAAAGTAATTAGAGATAGATAATTAATTCATTAATTTAAGATTAAGTTCAGTATATAATTTTGAAATTTTAATCTTAATTTTTCTGCTTTCAGAACTACTTAAAGATGATGTTCTATAATCTTTTTGTATCTTTCTAAAAATATTCTGAGCTTCATTAATATTATCATTATTGATTAAATTTTCACATTTATTAATATCATTCATTATAGTATTAAAATTACTATTATCCTTCATTTCAGAATTATTTAAAGAATTTGAGTTATTATTCATTGATTTTCTTTTATTTGATTTTATTTTTGGAAGTTCTTTTAAAGGTAAATGATTATTATCCATTTCATCAATCATTTTAAGAAGATAATTCTCTTTTTCATTTAGTTTTTCTTCTTTTTTATTTAATTTCTTTTCTTTTTTACTAAGTTTTCTCTCTAAAGATTTAACATTGGATTCTTTCTTTAATATTTTCTCTCTCTTTTTTTCAATTGATTCTTCTCTTTCATTTAAGTCTTTTTTAAAATTAGATAAATTATCTCGCTTTAATTCTAGTTTAGAACTAAATGATTCAATTTTATCCTTCATAGATGAAATTTTTAATTCAAGTTCGTTTAATTCCTCTTTTTTATTAGATATTTTATTATCTAAATTATTTTCTTTAATCTTATAATCATTTTTTAATGAATTAATTTTATTATTTAACTCTGAGATTTTATCTTTTTTTGAACTAATTTTCTCTTCAATTAATTTTGATTTTCTCTCAAGTTTTTCTTTTTCTGAGTTAATTTTTTGATTAAAATCTTTTAATTTAATTTCATATTTCTCTTCTACACTTTTAACTTTTTTATTTAATGAATTTAACTTATCTTCTTTTTTAGATATTTTATTTTGTAAGTAAGATTTTTTATTTCTTATATTATTTAGTTCAGTACTTAAATCACTTTTATTTAGTTCTAAACGACTTATTTCTTCTTTTAAATACTCATACCTTCCTTGTTTAGCACTTAACTTACTTAAAACATCATCATATAATTCTTTTTCTTTTGAAAGTTTATCCTCTACTTTTTCTAATTCAGATTTTTTTGTATTGATTTCAGAAATAAGATTGCTTAACTTATTTTCTTTATTTTCTAATTCAGAATCATAATTTTCTTTTTTAGAAGAGTAATTTACTTCAATTTCATTGATTTTATCTTTTAAATCTTTTATTTTAGATTTCTTTTCATCAATATCATTTGATAATTCTTGTTCTTTGTTTAAAAAAGATTTAACATTAGAAGATAATTTTTGTTTTTTAGATTTTAATTCATTTTTTCTCTTTTCAAGTTCTATAATCTCATCATTCAATTTCTTCAAATTATTTTCTTTAACTTCTAATTTAGAAGTTAGTTCATTATTTTTTTCTTTATTTTCTTCTAATTTCTTTTTTATATCTGAAAGAACTATTTTTTTATTTTCCAAATCATTAACAAATTGTTCATAAGATTCTTTTATATTAGATAATTTTTCATTTAAATTCTCTACTTTTTCACTTTTTTCATTTAATAATTTATTATAATAGTTATTTTTTTCAGAGAAATTTTCACTAATATCTTCTAATTTATATTTTAAATCATTTAACTCCTTTTGTTTTTCTTGTTTTTCATTGAGAATGGAATTTTTCTTATCTTGTAAATTTTCAATTTGAGATAATAAATTATTTTTTTTGCTTAATATACTATTTTTATTATTTTTTAAGTTTTTATATTCAATATTTAATTTTTCTAATTTTTCTTCCTTACGTTCAATTTTTCCATTTAAAGAAGTAAGTTCTTTATTTTTATCAGATAATTTCTTTTTTAAAGAAGATAATTTAGATTTCTTTTCATTAATCTTTTTATTAAAGTGACTATAAGAACTTTCAATAGTAGAAATCTCTTCTCGTAAATCACTAATAATTTCTCTTTTTTTATCAAGTTTAGAGTTTAATTCATCATTCTTTTCATGGTAATCTTTTTCAAGAGAATTCATCTCAGAAATCAAATCATTAATTTTTTTATTTTTACGCTCAATGTTTTTCTTTAAACTATCTCTTTTAGACTCTAAAGAACGAATATCATTTTCTAAGTTATCTTTACTTCTTGAAAGATCAATTTTATTTTCTTTTAATTCATTAACTTCAGATTGAATTTCAGATTTCTCTTTACTTAAGTTAGATTTTTCAGATTCAAGAGAAGTAAGTTTCTTTCTTAATATGGATAAATTCTCTTTTTTATCATTTATCTTTTGGTTTAAATGTTCTATCTCTTCTTTTAAATTATGTTTAGTTTTATTATTCTCTTTGATTAAATTTTCTTTTTTCTCTTTTAAATCATCAATTTCAGTACAAAGATTAGATTTAAGTTCATTTAAATCATGAGTCTTTGATTTAATTAAATCATACTCTTCTTTTATAGAAATTAATTTTTCCTCTTTATTGTTTAATTTATTATTTAAAGACTCAAATTCAGTTTCTTTATTAGATAATTTCTTTTTTAAAGAAGATAATTTAGATTTCTTTTCATTAATCTTTTTATTAAAGTGACTATAAGAACTTTCAATAGTAGAAATCTCTTCTCGTAAATCACTAATAATTTCTCTTTTTTTATCAAGTTTAGAGTTTAATTCATCATTCTTTTCATGGTAATCTTTTTCAAGAGAATTCATCTCAGAAATCAAATCATTAATTTTTTTATTTTTACGCTCAATGTTTTTCTTTAAACTATCTCTTTTAGACTCTAAAGAACGAATATCATTTTCTAAGTTATCTTTACTTCTTGAAAGATCAATTTTATTTTCTTTTAATTCATTAACTTCAGATTGAATTTCAGATTTCTCTTTACTTAAGTTAGATTTTTCAGATTCAAGAGAAGTAAGTTTCTTTCTTAATATGGATAAATTCTCTTTTTTATCATTTATCTTTTGGTTTAAGTTTTCAATTTGTTTTATTAAATTAAATCTCTGTTTATTTTTTTTCTTATTTAATTCTTTAATATCTTGAATCTTTTCATTAAGCTTAAGAGAATATTTTTTCACATTATTTTCTATTTCATTTTCTTTTGTTTTAAGAGTTTTATAAAAATCAATTAAATCCTCTCCTTTTTTATTGTATTTCTCTTTTAGTTTAATTAACTCTTCTTCTTTTTCATCTAAGTTTTTCTTTTTTCTAAATAGGTTTTTTTCAATCTCAGAAAGTTCTAATTCTTTATTTTTTATTTGGTTAAATTTACTTTCAATTTCTTTTTCTTTTTCTTCAATTTCTAATTCTCTATTTGAAATTATATCTTCTCTTTTATTTAGATGTTTTTCAAAATTATTTAATTCTTTTCTTTGTAACTCAAACTGATTATTTAACTCTTCTTCTCTTTTTGATAAACTTTCTTTCTCTTTTTTTAATTCTTTTAAATTTTTATTATACTCTTCTTCTTTTTTCTTAAAATCTTTCTCTTTTTTATCAAGTGAATTTAATTTCAAATTAATCTTATTTCTCTCTTCTTCAACTTCTAACTTAAAATTTTTATGTTTTTCATAAATCTCTTCTTCTAAATTATCAAGTTCATCTTTTCTTTTTTCAATCTCTTTCTTTTCTTCAAGTAATTTCTTTTTCAATAGTCTATATTCTTCTTTTTTATCTTCAAGATCTTTTTTCAAATTATCTACTAAAATTTCTTTTTTGTCAAGTTTTTCTTCTTTTATCTTTATCTCTTCATCCTTTTTATTAAGAAGTGATTTTTTTGAATCTAAATCTTGACTCTCTTTAAATAGTTTAACTTCCTTTTCATTAATTTGACTTTCTCTTTCATCAAGCTCTTTTTTTCTTTTTTTAAAATATTCATCAATCTCTTTTTCCTTTTTTTTGATTCTATCTTTTAATTTATTAAGATGAATTTTTTCGGATTTTACTTTTGATTTCATTTCTTTCAAAGCTTGCTCTTTAGAATGTAAACTATCTTTTAACTCATAAATTTCAGAACTTTCAGATTCTACTTTATCTAGTATACGAGAAAGTTTTCTCTCTTTTTTTTCAATAATATTATCAAATTTTTTTATTTCAGATTTTTTATTATTAATTTTTAAATTTAATCTTTTCTTCTCAGCTTTCATATAATCTAAAGAATTGTAAAGCTCTTTTAAATGCTTGAACTTATCAATTTTATCATCAAGTTCATTTTTTAGTTTATTAATTCTCCTTTCTTCATCTTTTTGTTTTTCAATTAATTTTTTAGTTTCTTGTTTTTTATCAATTAATTCTATTTTTTCTTTTTTCAACTCTTGCTTCTTTTTAGAGATTATTTCTTTAGTCTCTTTGAAATCATTAAAAATCCCTTCTAAATCTCTAGGAATAGTACTAATATCCTCAGTTTTTGTTTTATTAAACATTAAAACACCTATAAATTATTCAATTCATGTTTTATCTTTTTTAACTCAGAAGAAATTTCACTTCCTAACTTATCGTATTCAATAATTGTCTCAGAAGGAATTTTAGCAACTTCAACTTCTTTATCATCAATATAATGAGTAGTAATACCTAATTTTTCCATTTCTTTAACTAATATTTTTTCTCTATTTTCTAAGTCATTTTCTTTTCTTTCTATTAATTTTAGCTTAGCTTTTGATTCTTTCTCAAACTTTTGCTTTTCCATACGTAAATCATTAAGCATTAATTTCAGATTATTTTCTTTTTCAATTAATTTGCCTTTTTTCTTTTCAATTTCATTTAAATGATTTTCAAAGAACTTTTCCTTGAATTTTAACTCTTCTTTTAATTTTTTATTTTCAGAAGATAATTCACTAATCTTTTTATCTTTTTCGATACTTGAATTTAAAACTTCAATTAATTTTTCTTTTAAAAATCCTATTTTTTTATTAATTAACTTTTCTTTTTTATTATTATAACCTTTTAAAGAGTTTTCAAGAAAATCACTTTGTCTTTCAAGATCACTTTCTTTTTCATTTAATGCAATTTGTTTTTGATTAGTCTTTTGTATTAATTGATAAGCTTTTCTTAATTTTTTATTAACCATATCTTCTTTCATATCAAGTTCTTTTTCCATTAATTTTACTTTATATTCTAAAGCATCTTTTCTAGCAGTAACTTGAATTAATCTATCCCTCAATGAAGAAATAAGAGAAGATACTTTTTCTTTAGACTTAGAAAAATCAGATTCTGAAACATTTGAATTATTATTGGAGTTATTAGAATTTTTAGACTGATTAACATCTTCTTCTTGATCATACTTTGAATTAATATCAAAACTTTGATTATTTATCTTTCTATTAATCTCATCATCTGAAAGAATTTCACTTTCTAATTCTTTTATTGAGTTTTTTAATTTGATTTTTTCAGAATCTTTTTCTTCTGATTTAGAATTTTCTTCATTAATTCCATCAGACATGTTATTAATTAAGGCTAATCTTAAATATCTAATTAATTCATTTTTCTCTTCAGCACCTTCAATTTTTTCTTCATGATCAATAAAATTAGATGCCTTGTTTTTTACATATCTTATATAACTATCTCTATTACGCTTAAAATCAGTATTATCTACTTCTTTTAATTCCTTTATTAATGATTTTATAACTTCATAACTTGTCATATGAGCACCTTTAAGTAAAACTTATGGAAATAACTATACAATTTCTTGACTAATTTTTGCTAAATTAAAATCATTTTTTAATTCAAGAATATGTAATTCCTCTTCTTTTGATTCTTGTTTTGTTTTCAATAATTCAATTAATTCCTCAACATTATCTAATTTGTGATCATCAATTAATTTTTTACAACGATTGAAAATTTCATCAAAGCTCATATTAGCTAATTTTTCATCAGAAGATGAATTTTCAGAATTATTTTTAGAATCATTATTAGAACTAACTTTATCATCATGTTCAGATAAAGATGAATCAGTTTTTACAAAATCACTTCCACCATTTGTTTTAACAAAATTTTTGAAAGCATCAAAATTTTCTAAAACATAATTAAATTTATCTAAAATCTCATTTCTCTTCTCATTTAATTCAATTTCTCTTTCATTTATTTCTTTTTCTCTTTCATTCAATTCAATTTCTCTTTCTCTTAATCTCATTTCCCATTCAGATAAATCTCCTCTTGAATTGGAATCAATCTTTTTTTCGTGATTCTTACTTTTTTTATTAAAAGACTTACTTTCATCAAGATCTTTGCTTTTATTTAAATTAGGTTTATTATTTTTGATTTCTTCATTCTTTCCTAAATTTGATTTAGAAAATGTATTATCGCTCTCTGTTGAATCATCCTCTTCAAGGTAATCATCTAACTCTAAATCATCATCTAACATACCTTTTATCTGTTTAACACGGTTTTTTAACTTATCTAAACCATTATCGACATCACTTAAATCAAATTCATCATCAAGATCTTTTAAATGGTCTATTTTTTCACTTTTTGATAATTTATCGATACTATCAATATCTTTTTCCATATTTTTCATTATTTTTTGCTTTCTTTCATTTGACTTATTTTTATTTACTTTAGATTTTTTTGAAAATCTAGATTTCTTATTTAAAGAGTTATTATTTACTTTCTTCTTTTTCTTCTTAGTTTTAGAATCATCTTTTGATTTTAGATCTTCATGTGAATTAAGTTTAAAATTATCTTGACCAATCTCTTTTTCAAGTTCATCTAAACTCATACCACTCAGATTAGAATCAGAATCATTAAGTTCATTTTTCTTAGTTTTTTTGATCAATTTATTTACACGATCAGAATGATTATCAGAATTAGATTTAGAATCTTTCTTAAAAATTCCTTTAACTTTTGAAAATAAACCTTTATTTTTGCCTTTGTTCTTCGATTTATTCACATTATTTTTATTTACATCATTAATCATTTTTTTGATTGACTCAATTTCTTTTTTATCCATATTAGAAACATCTTTTGAACTATCAATATTCATTAAAAAACACCCCATTTATTAAAGAATCTAATATATATACTTTGAAATAACTTTAAATAATTTTGTTACTATTAGAAAAAAATAAAAATAAAAATAACTATTTCAACATCTTTTTTACACGATTATAAAGTTCTTCGTGCCCTTCCCAATCAAGACCATGTTTAAGAACTTCATAGATATTTGAAACAGATATTATCTCAATATTAGAAAGATCTTTTTTCGATATTACAATGTCTTCCATATTTGATTTAGGTACAATTACCTGTTTTAAGCCAGCATCAATTGCAGCTTCAATTTTTTGAGTAACACCACCAACTGGAAGAACATCACCTTTTATGGAAAGACTACCAGTCATTGCAAGAGATTGCTTTATTGGAATATTCTTTAAAGAGGAAATAACAGCTATTGCAACTGCGATACTTGCCGAATCACCTTCAACACCTTCATAAGTTTGAAGAAACTGTACAAAAACCTCTTTTTTATCAAGATCATCTGAGAATAATTTTTTTACGATTGCCGAAACATTTGTAATTGCCTCTTTTGCAATATCACCTAAGTTTCCAGTTGCGATAAACTCTTTTTTCTCACCAGAAGTAACTTCAGATTCAATTGGAAGGATTATTCCAGAATAAACGCTTTCTGAACCCATTACAGCAAGACCATTAACTCGTCCTATCTTACTTCCAGATAGTGCAATAACTTCATATTCTTTTTTCTTTTCAATGAAGTTATCAGCGATTTGGTATTCTAAAGATTTTCCAAGTTTTTTTGCTTTTTTAATGTGTTCTGGTTTTACTAAATCAGATTCCTCTTCAACAGCAATATCTCCAGCTGCTCTAATAATACCACCTAACTCACGAAATCTTAATGAAAAATGATTTTTTCTATTTGCTCTTTTTTTAGCTTCTTCAATAATATATCCAACAGACTCCTTTGTGAAGTGAGCAATTTTTCCATCTTTTTCAACTTCTTGAGCTACAAATTTAGCAATCTTTTTTCTATTCTCTTTTGTATCTTTCATAGTTTTATTCATGAAAACTTCATAACCATATCCTCTAATTCTAGAACGAAGAGCAGGATGCATATCTTTTAAGGTATCTAAATTACCTGCTGCAACTAAAATAAAATCACAAGGGACTGGTTCAGTTCTTACCATAGCACCGGCAGACCTTTCGGATTGCCCAGTTATAGGAAACTCTTTTTCTTGTAGAGCAGTTAAAAGTTCTTGTTGAGTTTCAATACCTAATGTAGATATTTCATCAATAAATAATACTCCTAAGTGAGCTTTATGAATTAATCCACCAACAACTCTTTTGTGAGCAGGTGTACCAAGACCTCCAGATTGAAATGGATCATGTAAAACATCACCTAATAAAGCACCAGCATGTGCACCTGTTGCTTCATAAAATGGAGCTTGATCATTTTCACTATTATCAACAACAATTTTTGGTTCTTTTGAGTCACCACCACCCATCATTGAATTCATTCCAACATTCAATAATAGTACTAAAGCAGCAAAAACCATCGTTCCACCAATAAAGAAAGCTGCAAACATTATATCACTATCATATCTTGACCTTGCCCACCAAGGAAGAATCATAGTAATTATTGCAATAAATAATAAGAAAAATAATTGTCCTTGTTTAGATTTTTCAGATTTAGATTTTGATTTTTCAACGAGATTCTTTGCTTTTCCTGTTTTAACAATCCTAATTAAAGGATTATTTTCATCATTAGGATTACTAAAAGATAAAACATCAACTAACCTTTCAACAGGTAATAATTCAGCAAGTGCTTTTCCAAGCATACTCTTTCCTGTTCCAGGGTCACCAATTAAAAGAACATGTCTTCTTTGTTTTGATGCTTTTTTAATTATATCAACAGCTTCATCTTGACCAATTACTTGCTCAATTAAGTTTCCAGAGATATCTATCTCACTGGTATCACTAAAATCAAGATGTTTTGTGAATTCTATCTGATCATCATTAATATTATTATTTTGTTTCTTTTTAGAACCCATATGAAAGTGGTATAATTAAAGATATAAATATTTTATTTAATAATTAAAAGAATTTTAAATTTATTTAGTGATTATAAAAAAAAAAAGTAAAAGAAAAAATCACATATATGAATCACTATTTGAGTAATCAAATTTTTCTTTCAAATGGCTTTCTGTTGATTTAGAATTATAAAAACTTTTAGATTTACCAAAAATATTTTCTATATGATATCCAGAAACACAATCAATATCTTCATTTTCAGAAGTACTTAAATAATGAATCTCATCATTACATCTTTCCATAGAAATTATTCTTTCAATCTCTTCAGAAGATAAAATACCCTCTAAATTTTCATCATTAGTCATTTTTTGTCACAACTAAATAACTAATTAATTACTATATAAAAAGAATGTTAGTATAATAACAAATTATTCATCATCTAATGAATTTATTTTTGGTTCCAAATTATTTAATTGATCTTTAACAGATTCTAAATCTTCAATTAAATTTTCATCTTCTATTTGTGATGTAATATCATTAATCTCATTAACTACTTCATCAACACCATCATCTTGAAAATTAAAACCAGCAGTAAATACACTTATTATTAAAAGACCACCAAGCACAAAAGATGTTATCATCCAAAGATTACTTTCTCTTTTTAATGATTCAATTTGATTTTTAAGCTGTTTATTCTCATTTTGTAAATTATTTTCAGTTTCTTTTTTAGAAGTTTTTTTTGTTTTTTTATCATTCATAAAAATCACCTAACTAAACTTAATTAAAATTTAAGATATAAATAAGTTCTGAAAAGAATTAATTATTAAATACTTTTTTCGCAACATCAATTAATATTTTATTAAAACCCATATTCAAGATAGATTGATCAATTTTAGCAGGATTAACATTTTGTATTTTTGCAAGCTCAAGATATTGAACAATAGCTTCAACTTCAGATAAAAAGTCTCCATAATCAAAAGGGGATATTTCTAAATCATATACTAAATCAATTAAACCCATATCTTTTGAAATCTTATCTGATTCTTTAAATTCTTTAATTTTCTCTCTAGCTTTCTTTAGAATAATTTTTAAGTAAATAAAATAATAATATCTTATTTTAATATTAGTATAAATTTCTTTTTTTGATGATATATCAGATAATTTTTTAACAAGAACTTCATCATTAACTACATCTCTTATCCAGTTAAGAAAATCATTTTTTTCTTTATTGACATGGTTTTTAAAATCACTTTTAGGCATTTTACGAATTGTATCTGATAGTTCTTTTAAGGTATTTATCTCTATATCTTTATAGTGGAAACCAGGCTCAAATTCTTTTGATTTATCATTTTTTAACTTATTTTTAACCTTTCTAATTTCTTTAGCTATTTTTTGAATTAAATATCTAGATTCATGCAATTTTTCTTCTTTAGATTTAATATCAGATGAATTATTTTTGATTTCTCTTAAATTTTCTTTAATCTCTTTTTGATTATTAATTGATTTTGATAAATTTTTATTTTCATTATTAACGTTTTTATTAGTTCTATTATCACGATTATTTTTTCTACTTTGTTCTTTTTCAGAAGGATTAGAGTTATTAGGTTTAGAAAGAGGATTATTTTTAATTTTATTTGGATTATTCTTTTTCTTTGATTTTTCTTTTAATTCAACATACTCATCAACTTTTTCTTTTTTATTTTCCTTTTTCTTAGACTTTTTATTTTTATTCATTTTAGATTTCTCTTTTTTTGAACCCATAAATTCATCTTTTAGTTCATCTTTTTCTATATTAACATTATGATCGTTATTAGTTAATGGAAACTCTTTTCCAAAAAATATTATCCAAAAAAAATCTAATATTGAATGCTCATGTTTAATCATTTCATACTTACCAGATTTTAAAATATGTTTGTATAAATCAAAAATGATCCATAAAAAGAAGATTGCAAAAACAATAACTACTACGACATACATTAACCCCCTTACTAAACTCGAAGAAAAAATCATTGGTTAAATATCAAAAGATAATTATATAAATATTTGTTACTTTTTGTAAATAATAAAATGTTACTTTTCATATTAGGTTTTTTTGATGTATTAACAGGAATAATTTTAGGTTTAGAATATTTTTCACTTGTATCTTGGAATAAACTTGTATTTCCTATGATATATTTATTTACTAAGTTCTTAATGTTTCCTGATAGTTTTGCAAGTTATATAGAGATTCTTATTTGTGTTTTACTTGTTTTCTCTATGTTAGGCCTACAAAATATTTTACAAGTGATATTTGCAATATATTTAATAGAAAAAGGGATTCAATCAATTATACTGTCAAATTGATTCAAGTAATTTATCTGAAAAGAAATTAGAGATAATAAAAGCAACGATTATTGAAAAAGAGATAGAAAGTATCATTGGCATAAAATTAAATGATAAAGCCACTAAAATAAAAAATAAAAACATCATTAAATGATGACTAAAATCAGAATATACCGAAAATAAACCAAAATTCTTTGGAAATGGAATAAGAGAACATATTCCAAGAATAATTATCTGATTTGTAAAAATACTTGGTAATCTACTTGATAAAAAGAGCAAGATGATTAATGAAATAATTCCCGAAAATAAAATTTTAGAATAAATATCAATATTTGGTTTATAGTTGATTTTTCCTAATCTTTTATCAGTCATTTTCATATTAATAAAACCTAATGCATAAAAACGTAATATTCCATTTGTTCCTAATGCTAAAAGAAAAGAAAAGAGGATCCCTATTTTATTATAATGAAAAATAACTTCTAAATCTTTAAGTGAACCATAATATTTCATTGAAAAAATAAATACACAAATAACAAATGAATTAAAAATAAAATGTAATATCAAATTTTGAAATCCATAAATAACATCAACAGAACCTGAATCACCCCAAAGACGAAAGGAACTAATTAAAGAAACAATTAAAGAGACAATTAAAATTTGATAGACTTCACGATTAGAAAACTTAACATTTTTTATTTTATTTAAAAAAGTTGATAACATAAAGTAATTATTTATTTTACATATAAATATTTTTAGTTAAAAAATATAGAAATAGTATAGAAAAATGTATATTAATTACTAAAAACCTCACAATATTTATAAATTAATATTGATTTATATATATAGGGTTTAGGGTTATTGTAACCAATGGGGGTATAAAAATGGATCTTAATCTTCAAGATATACAAAATTTAATTAATGATTCTCTTAATAGAATTGAAGAAGATAAAGAGGTTAAATTAATTTCATTTATTTCATCTTTTACAACAAGACCAGAACCAGTATCAATTGAGGATGTTATGATTGAAGGAAAACAAAGAGGTTTTAATGAAAATATTTTATATAAAAAAGTTATTGAATTAATAGAAAAAGGTATTTTAGTTGAAGAAAAGAAAGGATATGTAAAGAGAAAAATTTAATAACATAAAATAAAAATTATCTATAGGTGTATATATATGTGGTGGCCATTTAAGAAAAAAAAATCGATTAAAGATTTAATTAATTCAACAGATCAAGATGATAATGATGAAGATTACGAATTAAAAGATGATGATAGTAATCCTTTTAATAAAGAATTTAATAATAAAAATAACATTGGTAATCAAGAATCTTATGATAATTTAAAAAATAGAAAAAACAATAATGATTTTAATTTTAAAGAAAAAAGAAATAATGTTCAAAAAGGAAATCAAGAAGATCTTTCTCTTCAAATAATAAATAAAAATTTAGAAGTTATTAATTCTAAAATAGATACATTAAGAGCAGAAGTTGGATCAATTGATCAAAGATTAAGTGTAATTGAAGATATTGCAAAAGATGAACAGAAAAATAATAAAAGAAAACGTTGGTAAATTAAATTTATTTATAATAAATTATTCAGTATATATTGCTTTTATTTTCTTTATTTTAGATATTATTTTAAAAAATATTTTTTATAAAAACGAATTATTCTATTTAAGAAATTTTGGAATTTCTTTTGGATTACTTCCTAATATAAATTGGTTAATTATTAATTCTGTATTAATTTTAATAATAATGTTTCTATGGATCTATTTTAATGACTTAAAGACACCATTATTTTTTATTATTGTAGGTGGGATGGGCAATATATTAGATAGAATTATTTATGGATTTGTCATAGATTATATTCCATTTATTTTAACTTATATTAATTTAAGTGATGTAATAATTAGTCTTGGATTAATAAGTTATATTTTAAATTCTTTTTTTAATAATTAGAAATAAATAGCGGGAGGTGGATTTGAACCACCGACCTCCGGGTTATGAGCCCGACGAGCACTCCAGACTGCTCTATCCCGCT
>CAZXZL010000014.1:0-19769 GCA_964645415.1 uncultured Methanosarcinales archaeon
CCAATACATCCCTATTTTTTATGTGAGCTAATTCATGAGCAATTACTGCTTCGATTTCACTTTTTTCTAACCTATCAATTAACCCTTTTGTTACAGCTACAACACCATGTTCAGGATTTCGTCCTGTAGCAAAAGCATTTGGTTGATCTTCATTGATAATGTAAACTTTTGGCTTTGGTAAACCCTCAGATATAGCTAAGTTTTCTACAATATTATGTATCTCAGGATAGTCTTTAACAGAAGCTTCTTTTGCATTACTCATAGCAAGAACAATTTTATCAGACTTCCAATATGAAATGAATGATGAAATTACTGCAAAACCTACAGCAATATATAAAATTAACATATCACCAAAAGCAAAAGATAAAGCCCAACCTACAATTATCAAAAATAAAGAAAAAAAAGAAAGTAAAAACCAAGTTTTCATACTATTTTTTCTTGCTTCATTATAGAATGTTCCCATTTTTTAATTAAAAGTTAACTTCAACGTTCTCTCTTTCTTTTTCACTTGCTTCAAAAAAGTCTCTTTTTTCAAAGTTAAACATATTTGCAATCATATTTGTTGGAAACTTCTCAATTTTAATATTCATTGATTTTGCATTTCTATTATAAAATCTTCTTGCTGCTTGAATTTTATTTTCTGTATCAGTAAGCTCTCTTTGAAGCTCTTTGAAATTTTCAGATGCTTTTAAATCAGGATAATTTTCAGAGACTGCAAATAAACTTTTTAATGTTCCTTTAAGATTATTTTCTGCTTTTTGAATCTCTTCAGGATTTCCTTTCTCTTTAGCTTGCATTGCCTCAGATCTTGCTTTTGTTACTTTTTCAAAAACTCCTTTTTCATGTTTTGCATATCCTTTAACAGTATTAACTAAATTAGGAATTAAATCATGTCTTCTTTTTAATTGTACATCAATATCAGACCAAGCTTCCTTAACCCTATTTTTATACTTTACTAAACTATTATACGCTAAAATGACATAAAATAATAGTAATACTAAAATCCCAATTAGAATATATGATATCATTTTATATATGGAATATAATTATAATTAATAAATATTATTAATTAAAATGATCTAAACAGTTAAGCCACCTAAAAAAGCTCCAAAAATGAGTGAAAAAGATTGTAAAATAACTACTACAAATACAGCACTTCCTAAAAATAAACCAAAAGATGGAGAAACTAAACTAAAAATCAAACCAACGATTAATCCTAAAATCAATGAAGGAAAGATTGCAGCTAAAAGACTATTTTTTAAACTACCTGACTTTCTACCCCCTATAAATCCAGCAATAAAAGGACCTAAAGGTAACCAAAATAAGATGATTGATAAAAAAATCATCCAACCTATTCCACTTCCTATACTTCTTTTAGATTTATTCATTATATAAAAGAAAGAGAAAATGATTTATAAAATATCTTTAAAATTTGTAATTAAATTTTTCAATCCAACTATTAAAAATGTCAACTTTGTTTTTTCCAAACTTTAAAAGACCTTTTCTAATTTCAGAAATTGATTCTTCTTGAGATAAATCCTCATTACTTTTTGAAAAAAACTTATCTGCAAAACACACTATTTCTTCTTCAATTGTCTTTGGAACCATGTCTCTTTTAGGAAGAGGGAGATTATTTTCAATAATATCTTTTTTAGTAATTCCTACACCAACATGTCTTTCACAAACTAAAGCATGTTTATTAAAACCCTCATTTTCTAACATTTTTCTTCCTAATACACCATGACATAAATAAGGTTTATCTCCATTACAGTCAATTTCATTAGCATTTGTAAATAGAATTCCAATATCATGAAGAAGTGAAGCTTCTTTTATAAAATCGATATCTACATCATAATCAATATTTTTTGAAATTGAAACAGCTTTTTTCATTACTGATTTACTATGTTCTACCAAAAAATAGTAGGATTTAGAATTTTTTTGATAATATTTTTCTATTATTTTATATGGGTTCATTATTTTATTTAAACTAATTAATTATTTAAAACTAACTAAGATTTAATCTCTCCTTATTAAAAAATATACTAAAAATAACAAGACAATTCCAAAATAAATCCAAGACCAATTAAGATTTTGATTAAATAAAAAAATCGATTTTGAAGCTTCAATTTGATAATGTAATGGAAGAAATTTTGAAAAAGATTGTATAAAAGAAGGCATTGTTTGAACAGGAAAAAATAAACCAGACAAAAGCATTAAAGGAAAAGATATTATTAAAGAGATTAAAACAGCAACACCCTCATTTTCTGAGATTAAACCAATTAAAAGACCAATTAATGTATTTATAATCGAGATAGAAAGAATTAATTTAAGCAATTCTGGAATATGAGAAAGACTAAGATTAATCGAAATACCAAATAAAAAGAATATAGCAAGTAATGAGATTAATACGATTGAAGTTAAAAGATAAAAGAAAAATAACTTAGATATCAAATAAACGATTGGTGATGTTGAAGTTTTAACTTTAGTAATAAAACCATTCTTCTTATCATAAATTAAAGAAGTAGAAGCTAACATTAAAACTAAAAATAAAGAGATAATTGGAAAAAGGAAAGATAGTGAAATAAACTCTATTTTCCCCATATCATAAATACCTTCTCTTCTTGTTACAATTGGATCTACTAAAAAATCAGTATCTAATTCTTCAACTTTTTTTAAATCCGAATCAACATCTAAGATACGATCATAAATAGCAGAAATATCTGATGAAAGATCTAAAGCAACTGAGATACTATCTCTTGTAACACTAACTCTTGATTTCAATTCTTGATTAAATTGATCAATTATTTCTTTTTTAAAAGGTCTTAATGATTGATCAATACTCCATGAAACAAAATTAGAAAATGCAATATCAGTATTATCATAAACAACAGTTAAACTTGCTTGTTTCAAATCATCTATGTTTTTAGAAAAATCCTCTCCAATTATCAAACCTAAAGGATATTTTCCTTCTTCAATGTTATCATATAATTTATCTTCACAATCTGTTCTGTCAATAAAATTTGTATTAAAACCATCAATATCCGAAAAAACATCTTTAATAATTTCTGATTCATCAAGATTACATATCCCTACATCTATTTCTGAGGTCGATGGAGATAAAAGTATTAAGAAAATAATTGCAATCAAAACAGGAAATAATAAGAACATGTAAAGATATTTTTTTCTCCGATAAAATAACATTAAATCTTTTTTTAAATATCCATAAAATTTTCTAATTAATCCTAAAAATTGTTTAAATTTTTTTATCATCTTTTTAATTTATGTTTTTAAAAAAATCTCATCAAGATTTGGTTCTCTAAAACTAATAACATTAGATTTTAATCCTATTGTTTTAAATTTTCGATCTAATTTCTTTCTTTTCTTCTCAGAAGGTAAAGAAAACATAATATATTTTTCATATTTCTCTAATATTTGAATTTCTTCATAGATACAAAACTTTTTTAGTTTTTTCCACTTTTCTTTTGCAAGCCATGAAAATCTTACTTCATAAATATGATTAATTTTTAACTTTTTCTTTAAACTATCTAGTTTTCCGTTAAAAAATATTTTTCCATCTTTTAAAATAATTATCCTATCAACATGTTCTTGAATTTCAGCAAGTAAATGTGATGTTAAAATAATTGTTTTTCCATCAGAATTCAATTTTTCTAAAAAATGCCAAAGTAGTCTTCTATTCCTAAAATCTAAACCAGTAAATGGTTCATCAAGTATGATTATTTGAGGGTCATGAAGAATAGATAGAATTATATTAAGTCTTGTTTTTTGTCCACCAGATAACTGGTCAGGTTTTTTATTTAGATCTACTTCTAATTTTAAAAGACCCATTAATTTATTTGCTCTATTTAAAGCATCTTTTTCAGTAATTCCTTCATTTAATCCAAATACTTTGATATTATCTTCTAAACTTAAATCAGGAATGAATGAATTTTCTTGAGTAATAAAACCAAAATATTCTTTACTTAACGACTTTGACTTACCAAATATTTTTATTTTCCCACCGTGTTTTCTTGAAATTACACCTGCAATTAATTTTAAAAAAGTACTTTTTCCACTCCCAGATTTACCTACAATTGCAGAAATCTTTTTTTCTTTTATACATAAATTTATGTTCCTTAATACTTCTTCGTTTTTATAAGAAAATTTAACTTTCTTACTTGTAATAGGATGCTTTTTTTTATTTAGTTTCTTAAGTAATTTTTTAAGCTTTTTAATCATATAATCATTAATTCAAAATATGTTATAAAGTTTTTGTGTTTTACTTAACTAGAATCAAGTTAAAATAATAAAAGTTATTAAGAATGAAAAGTTCTCTTTAATATAAAAAAAATTAAAATGAATATTGAAGAAGTTGAAATAGATAAAAGAAGTGAAGATGAAGTTTTAGATTTAATACTCGATGCTGTTAGTAGAAATAAACAAGTTCTTGTATTTGTAAACTCAAAAAGAAGTGCAGAAAAAGTAGCTGAAGATTGTGCAAAAGAATTACTCAAACAATATGATTATCCTAATTTAAAGAATAAAATATTAGAAGCACTAAATAAACCAACTAAGCAATGTAGGCGACTTGCTAAAATAATAAGAAGAGGATGTGCATTTCACCATTCTGGACTAGTTCCAAAACAAAGAAACATTATAGAAGATGCATATAAAAATGATAAAATAAAAGTTATTTGTGCAACACCAACACTTGCTCAAGGAGTAAATTTACCGGCATTTAGAGTAATAATTAGAGATATAAAAAGATATAGTGATAATGGAATGAGGTTTTTACCAACTTTTGAGTATCACCAAATGTCAGGGAGAGCTGGTAGAGGAGGAAAAGAAGATATTGGTGAAGCAGTAATTGTTTCAAAGAAAAATGATCCTGATAAATTATTTGAAAAATATTGCTTTGCAAGTGCTGAAGAGATATACTCTAAGCTTGCAGTTGAACCAACTTTAAGAAAATTCTTATTAAGTTTAATTGAAAGAGATATGAATTCAAAAGAAGAAATTATGGATTTTTTTTCAGACACTTTTTATGCACATCAATTTAAAGATATAAATAAAATAGAAGAATTAATTGAAAAAATAATGAGTGAACTAATAGAGGCTAATTTTATTATAAAAACAAAAAATAAACTTAAACTGAGTCCTGTTGGAAAAAGAATAAATCAACTTTATATTGACCCATTTTCAGCAAAATACATAATAGAATCATTTGAAGAGCTAGATGGATTTAGAAAGTCAGAAAGAGTTATTTCTTTATTATATATTGCATCAAGAACTTATGAGATGAGGCCACTTCCAAGAGTTAGAAATAGTGAATGGCATGAAATTCAAGAATTTATTTATAAAAATGAAGAAATGTTGTTTGAGGAAATGGATGTTTATGATAATGATTACGAAGAGAAAATGAAGGCAATTAAACAAACACAAATCTTTTTTGACTGGATTAATGAAAAGAAAGAAGAAGAAATGTTAGAAAAATTCAACTTAAGACCTGGACAATTATATTATAAAATAACTAATTTAGATTGGATTATATATGTGATGAGAGAGATTTCAAGAATTGTAAAAAACGATTTAACAAAAGAATTAGATGAATTAAGATTGAGAACAAAGTATGGAACAAAACAAGAACTTGTTGGATTATTAAAATTAAAAGGAATTGGAAAAATTAGAGCAAGAAAACTCTATAATAATGGAATAAAAAAGTTTAGTGATTTTAAAGAAAAATCCAAAGTTGCTAGAAAAGTATTAGGAGATAAAATATATGAAAAGGTTTCAGGAAACAAATTAAAAGAGTATAAATATAAAAACAAAGGAAAAACGAAAAAAAGACAATCAAAACTTTCAAATTTTTAAAAATATCTTATTTTACCTTAAATTTCTAAAAAAATTATTTTTCTATGAATTAGATGAAAAGCGAAGATAAATTATCGAAGATGTATTAGCGAAGACACACTTCTTTAGCATAAATACGAATACTAAATTAAAAAAAGAGATCATTAAGATTAAAAGAAAAGAAAATAAAATTCTATGAAAATAAACTAAAAATCATTAAAAATAGATAGTTTTAAAAAAACCCAATAATCTCCAACAAGTCGGTGAAAAAATGATTTATAGAATAATATATATTTTTTTGATGGGAGTTATTATTAAAAGTATAAGTACGATACGTTTTATTTCAGAAGTTAAAGGTTATAAGTTTCTTAGTATGTTTTTAATTTCTGTTGATACAATACTTTTTATCTTGATATTTAATGATATATTGTCACAAGAACTTTCAGCACCTATTATTGCATCATTAATTGCAGGATATTTAACAGGATATAATATTGGAACTTTTATTGAAGATAAAATTGCTCTCGGTAAAGTAACAGTGAATATAAAAATAAGAGAAAGTGATTCTGAAAAGTTAAAAGAGAAATTAAAAAAGAATGGATTTATCTTCGTAGAATCTGAATATAATTACTCACATAAAGGAAAAAAGAGATGTATATATCAAGGAATTTTACTTAGAAAAGAATTACCAAAACTTAAGAAGGTTCTAAGTGAATTAGATGTTATTGCAACAGTACAAGAAGTTAAAGAAGTTTGTGGTAAAACAGTTATTCCTTCAAAGAAATATCTGAGATATCAAAACAGAAGTGATTAGAAATGTTAGTGAAAAGTTTGATATTCGAACAATAAATTTATATAAATCAAAACATATTATTTGAATGGTGAATAAAATGGAAAATAATATGCCACTCATCGGGGAAAAAATGCCAGAAATGGAAGTAAAAACTACAAAAGGAATGAAAAATTTACCAAAAGACTACAAAGGAAAATGGTATGTTTTATTTAGTCATCCAGGGGATTTTACACCTGTATGTACAACAGAATTTGTAGCTTTCCAAAAAAGGTATGACCAGTTTAGAGAATTAAATACAGAATTAATTGGTTTGAGTATTGATCAAGTATTCAGTCATATGAAATGGGTTGAATCTATTGAAGAACATTTTGATGAAGAAATTGAGTTCCCTATTATTGCAGACGACATGGGAAAAGTTTCAAAGAAATTAGGAATGATTCATCCTGCAAAAGGAACAAACACAGTAAGAGCAGTATTTATAGTTGATGATGAAGGAAAATTAAGAGCTACAATTTATTATCCACAAGAAGTTGGCAGAAATGTTGATGAAATACTGAGAACTGTAAAAGCTTTACAGACAAGTGATGAGAAAAAAGTAGCAATGCCACATAATTGGCCAAAAAATGAATTATTAGATGATAAAGTTATAATTGAACCAGCATCAAGTGATAAAGAAAAAGAAAAGAGATACAAATCAGTAAAAGATGGAGAAATTGAATGTAAAGATTGGTGGTTTTGTTATAAAGATCTTTAATTGATTTTTATTTTTTATTTTTTTATTTTTTATTAAAATCTGATTCAAATAATGTCTTTTTTATAACTTCTACATCATCTTTTAGGTACTCAAAATCTTCTTTACTAACTAAAGAATCAGTTTTAGCTTCTATTTTTGAAAGTGATACAGTTAAATCTTTGACTGCTTCTTTATTACTCTCTGCAACATTATATGATTTTTTAATTTTAGAAAGACTTTCTTTTACATTTTGAACCATTACTTCAATTTTAGACTTAGCTTTTTCATTATCGATACTTAACTTTTCTACTCTTTTCTGAACTTTTTTCATTTTATCTAATTGATTAATAACATTTTCAAAACTTTTTATCCTTTTCATTAGTTTTATGAATTCAGAAATTTTATCTTTATTTAAGCTTGCTTGAGACTCTAATTTTTCTAATTTACTATCTAAATTAAGTATTTTAGAATTTACATCATTAAATCTTTTATCTACGTTTTCTGGTTTAAAAGTATTTACTGTATATTTAACTGTATTAAATTCGTCTTGAAGCTTATTAATCATCCTTTCTCTTCCCATAACTGTACTTCTTAACTCTCCAACTTTTTCATTAATTGTTTGTATTTGTTCATCAATATTTGTAGATTTTTCATTAATAATATCAATTTTACCACTTATTTTACCTTGTTCTACGTCTTGATCCTCAACTTGTTCAGAAATTTCTTTTATTTTTCTACTTAATTCTTTATTTGACATTACATCAAAGAAATCTTTATCATCTTCATCATCTTCACCCTCATCTTCGTCATCTTTATTAAATATTTTAGAAATAAAACCTTTTTTCTTTTCTTCTTGCTCAAGTTCTTTAAAATCATCTTGTGTAAAAACATTTTCATCTCTATCTATTCCTTCACCTTCTTCATCTCCTCCATCATCTTCATCTTCGTCATCATTGTTTTTCTCTTCTTTTTCCTTATTCTCTTCATCACTAATTTCTTTTTTATCCTCTTTCTTTTTTTTCTTTTCTTTATTATCAGATTTACTATCTTTTTTCTTTTTTGATTTTTCTTCTTTATCTTTACTTTTAGTTTCTTTATTTGATTTAGATTCTTTATTTTTATCTTTATTTTGTTCAATAATTTTATTTAATATTTTAGTTGGTGATGCACCTCTATCTAATGCTTTTTGAAATGTATCAGCTTTTTGAGGATTAGAATCAATAATCTTTTTCAATATTTTTTCATCATCAAATCCGCCTTTACGGGCTTTTTCAATTGTTTTTTTTACAATTCCTGCCATTTTTATTATAATTCAAAATCTAAATCAGAAAGTTCAGAATCATCATCTTCTTCTTTTTCTTTTTTTGGTTTTTTATTTTTCTTTGAAATTGATTTACCAATATTTTTTAGTTTTTCAAGATCGTTTTTTATTTTTTTATTTTTATCTTCATTTTTCTTTTTCTCTTTACTATCTTTTTTATTTTTACTATCTTCATCATTGTTTTCTTTTTCATCCTCATCTTCATCATCAATTTGAAATTCTAATTTACCTTTTAATTCATTTAAACCATCTTCAATATCTTTTAAATCTTCTCCTTTCTTTTCTTCTGATTTATCACTTTCTTTTTTCTTATCTGAGTTTTTATTTTTCTTCTTTTTATTTTCACTTTTTTTCTTTTCTTTTTTGGACTCTTCTTTTTCATCAGTGATCTTTTGTTTATCATTACTTTCTTCTTTATCACTAACTTCTTTTAGTTCTTTCTTTCTTTTATTTACTGATTCTTTTAAGTCATCTAAATCTTTTTCTAAGTTAGAATTCTTTTCTTTGGTTTTTTCTTTGTTATTATCAGGTGTTTTTTCACTTTTATCTTCTTTGGTTTTTTCTTCTTTTTTACTATCGTTATCTTGACTTATACTATCTAATTTTTCTTTTATATTATCCTTTTCAATTTCATCTACATCTATGGTTGTTCCAAGTTTTTCACTTAATTTTTTAACCATCTCCTTTATTTCATTAATTTCTTCATTTTCATTATTTTTATTAGCTGTTTTCTTATTTTTTTTGTTTGATTTTTTATTGTTTTTTTTGTTCTTATCTTTACTATCTTCTTTATTAGAATTATTTTCTTGGTTATCTTTTTCTTCACTTTCTTTCTTTTTCTCAGTAATCTCATCTAACTCTTCTCTTTTTAAATCAACTTTTTTAGTTAGATCTTTTAATTTTTCTTCAATTACTGATATTTCATTTTTTAATTTAATCTTTTTAGAATATAACTTTTCTTTTTTCATATCTTTTCTTTTACTAAGTAAATTCTCTAAATCACTCATATCAGATTGAAGTTTTGATATAATTTCTTCTCTTTCTTTTAGGATTTCATCTCGCTTTTTTATCTCTTCTTTTAATATTTTTATTTTTTCATCTTTTTCTCTATCCTTTAGTTGAATATTTGATTGAGAAAAAGACCTCATTTTACTTTCATTAATAGGATAACTACAACGACGACAATAGTTTGATTCTTTATCTATATTAGATTGACAATTAGGACATTCTATAAATGCATTTTGAACATTTTCTTTTTGATTGTTCATAGAAGGAATATTTTGTTCTCTATTTTTTTTAAATTCCTCTTTTGGACTATTATTACTATTTTTTATTTCATTACTTTTTGGAGAATTTTCTAAAAAGTGATTATAACTATCTATGAAAGACTTATAATCATACCCAGCTTCATAAATTCTTGCTATAAGAGAAGCGATAGGAAATTTATCTGCATTTTCTTCTAGATATTCTACAATCTCGTGCTCTATCATACCTTATTTTAGAAAAAATTTTCTTAAAAAGTTTTGTTTTCATTACTGAAATGTTACATTAGTTTATTTTTTACCAGTAGTTAATTTTTAGAGATTTTACCTATGTTTTTCAACTTTTGAAGGTCCTTTTCAATGTTTTTTTTATTTTTTTTTATATTTTTCAACTTATTACCACAATAAGGACATAAATTATAGTTCCTTTTTACTTTATTATTACAATTAGGACATTTTATAGAATTATTATTTCTATCATTTTTTATTTTTTTATTTAAATTATTTTTTAGTTTTTTTGATTTATTTTTGGTAGTATTTTTTTGTTTCTTTACTTTTATATTTTCTTTCTCTTTTTTTTGCTTTAAAAAATATTTATAACTTTCAATAAAAGAACTATAATCATATCCTGCTTCATAAATTCTCATAACAATAGAAGATAATGGATAATTATCAATATTTTTTTCTAGATATTCTACAATCTCTTTTTTAATCATAAATAAATATTACAAATTTTTCTTAAAAAGTTTTGTATTTATAGAATAGTGGTTAAAATAAAAAAGAAAAAAAATGAGATGTTTTAGTAATAATTCTCATCTCTTGGTTTAAAATATTCTGTTGGATGTGAACAAGAAGGACATTCATCTATTGGTTTTTTTCCTTCATGGATATATCCACATTTTTGACAGACCCAATAAATTTTTTCATTTTTCTCAAAGAAAGTATCATTTTCTATCTCTTCTAATAATGTTTTGTATCTTGATTCATGATAACTTTCTGCTTTTGCAATTGATCTTAATCTTTCTGCAATGTCTTCATAACCTTCCTCTTCAGCAATTTCTGCAAAATCAGGATACATTTCTGTATGTTCGTGATTTTCACCTTCAATAGCTGCTTTTAAATTTTCTTTTGTATTTCCATGAATTGTTGGAGCAGAAGCATCAACATCAATCTCATCCCAATCTTCATCACTATCTTCTTTTAGTTGGTTAATTAATCTAAATAACCATTTTGCATGTTGTCTTTCATGATCAGCAGTTTCTAAAAAAATCTCACTGATTTGTGGATATCCTTCTTTTTTTGCAATACTAGCATAAATTGTATATCTGTTTCTTGCTTGGCTTTCACCAATAAAAGCTTTTGTTAAATTTTGTATTGTTTCTTCCATATATATCACCTAAAATGTTCGACAATTTTATAAATAAGTTTTAATATATAAAGTATATGGTTCGATTATCAAACAAAAAAATTATTGATGAATTAGTAAAAAACGGTCGAATTAGTTATGTTGATTTGGCTAAAAAATTTGATGTAAGTGAAACTGCAATAAGAAAAAGAATAAGTAAATTAGAAGAGAATGATATTATTTTAGGTTATACTGTTGAGATAGATCCTAAGAAATTAGGTTATAATGTTAATGCTTTAGTAGGATTAGATACTGAACCAGAGGACTATTTTTCAGTTATAGAGAAATTAAAAGATTTTGATGAAATTTTAAAGTTATACTCCTCTAATGGAGATCATATGTTAATGATAGAAGCTTGGTTTAAAGATTCTAATGATTTATCTGGATTTGTAAAAAAGTTAAACAATATTTCTGGTGTTAAAAGAGTATGTCCTGCAAATATATTAGAAAGATTAATTTAGATTTTAATAATCTCATAATTCTTAAAAAAATTATTTTTAAAAAAGTATTCGTGTTTAGCTAAAGGAAGTAGAAATCAAAATCATCTAAAGAAAAAAAGAAATAGAAGCTTATAAAAACAAAAACATAAATAAATAGAATTTAATTGGAACCAACGTGCTATACGAAGTATAGTGCCATTCGTTAGAATGGTAACAGCTTTATAAAATTTGAACAATTAAAAATCAGAATCACTTTTACTAAATTTATCTAATATATCTTTTTTCTTTCTTTCAAAATATTTCTTTAACCTATACTTTTTAGAAGTTCTTTTTAAGTTCTCATTTTTCTTTTTAAGTTTATTTAATTTTTTTCCTAAATGCTCTTTTTCATCTTTTTTCAGGATATCATCTAAATCATCTATCTTATAACCTGTTCTTTTAATAACTCTACTAGCTTCATCAAGTTTTCCATCATTAATTAAATGTTTAATCTTTAATATTTTAACAAAAATATCAAACTCTTTATTATCATCTTCTTCCTCAGGATTAACTTCTTCCTTTTTAGATTCTTTAGAAGATTCAGATGAGTCATCATCTTTAGACTTTTCAGTCTTTTTAGAACTATCTTCATTGATTTTTTCAGATTTTTCTTTTCTCTTAGAAGATTCTAAATCTTCTTTTTTAGATTTTTCTTTAATTAATAATAATTGATTTAAATCAGATATCCTTTTTGATAGATAATTCATTCTATCTTTAGTACTTTCATTTTCATTTTCTTTAATCATATCTAAATAACTATCACTCAAATCGATAAGTTTAGAAAATACACTTCTTGCTTCTTTTAAGTTGTCACTTTTAATTAGTTTTTCTAAGTATCTTAATCTCAAATTAAGATCAGAGAAAGCTTTATTTACTTTAGGGTCTACAACACTACCTGATTTATTGAAAACTAAATAATTATCAGCTAGTTCAAATAAAAAATAAGACCTCTTTTTAAGACCCATTAAATACTTATAAGGATTTTCATAAAGATCAGTGATGAAAAAATAAATATTATATAAGAAAAGTGAAAAAAGAGTTAAAAATATTACAAGCATCATAGGAACGTAATAACTAAAATATTCCGATTTAAATTGATTTAATATCATACTACTTGTTCCAACAATATTTGTTATATCATCCACTTCTTTCATTTCAGGTGGACCAAGGAAAGGCTTTGTTAAATTTTCAGGATTTTGTATATGTAAATATAATTCTTCAAAATAAGTAGTATTCTCATTAAGAGTATTATTATAAATTTGATATTCAATAAGTACTGAATCAGTATAATTTAGATTAGGTAATCTAATTATAGTACCAGAAGAACTAATGTTTTGAATTTCAGTATAATTAAAAGAATCATATTTAGAAATAATTTCATCATAAGGAATTAAATCTATTATAAAAAAATCACTTGTTAAATTTTTACAGTTATTACTAACACTTAATTTTACCATATTTGAACTTTTATTTAACTCTCGATAAGAATTAATACAGTTTAAGTTTTCTTCTGTTTTAGTGAAGTTAATGCTTGTAATATTAATTTCTTCGAGATAATCTTTTAAATAACTAGAATTATAATTTAAACTTTTAAATGTATTAATCATTGAAGTATAGTTCCATTTTTCAATTAAACTAGGTGGAGGCGGAGAAGAGATTGGACCAGTAGATTCATCACCACCACCTCCACCTGAAGGAGAAGGATAAGTTTTTTCAGAAATATCAATTATACCATAGCCTGTTCCATTCTCTAAAGAAGTTGAATTAATCTCAAGATATTGATCATCGGAAGAAGATATTAATTTTGGAGAAAAAGTCATCGATTCATTAGGACTTAAATTATAAATTAAAATAGAATTATCTTCTTTCTCCATTTTTTTTATAGGAATAAGTTTTTCATTTTCGAGATATAGATAATTCAAAGTTAAATTACCGGAAGAATTAAAATCAAATATTAACTCTGATGAATTTGAATTCATAGGTAGACTAAATTTACATTTTTCAAAATTTTCCTGATATGAAATAGAACAATTTAGTTTTTCCGTTTGATTATCCTTTAAAAGAGAAATTGTCCCATTTTCACTCCCCTCATATTCATAAAAAATATTTAATTCTGAATTATTAACTAAATAATCATAAGTAAAATTAATAAAAAAACTTGTATCATTTTTCCACATAGAAGTAATATTTTTTGAATGATCCTCTCTAGATAAATTGATATAATTCTCATCAATCTCAGAAAAATTAGAACTATCTAAAAATTCTTTTTCTAAAGAAGAATTATAAAATTCAGGTAAGATGATTTCCTCGATTCTTAAATTAGAAGAATTATAAAAATCTAATGTGATATTAGATTGATTCCGAGGAATAATATTTCGAATACTAAAATCAGTTATGAATTCTTGATTTAAATCTACATCTTTACTTAAAGATTCTATATCTAAAATTTCATTAGAAACGTTAAAAGAGATATTTTCAGAATAATTTATTCCTTGGTCTGAATAAAAACCAATTGTGAAATTTTTAAAACCACTTATTAAATGTTCAACAGTTAAATTAATTACTTTACTTTCATTAGATTTAATATTAAATCCATGATTAGAAACATTATTAAAAATAGTTTTACTATGGTTATTATAATTTTTAATGTAAATATCATTCAAATCAAAAGGTTTATCATTAGAAATATTAATAGAAACTAAATCAAAATCATACAAATATGATTTTTCTGGATAATCAAAAGAAACAGAGAGATTATTTTCAACAGTCATAAAAGTTAAATTATGATAAGAAGATCCTCCAAACTCAGATGATGAATTTAATAAAATATTATGAACTTCATCAGTGGTATTTTCAAAGTTAAATGTTGAATTAAATATATCTTCTCCCTCTAAAAAATCTTTTTCTATACGATCATTAAATATATTAGTATTTTCAGTGGAATTGATAGATGAAAAATTCAAAGAACTATTAAAAGAAATAGATAAATTTTCTAAATTTGAAGGATGTAAATTTGTAAAATTAATAAAAAGTGATTCGTTATTAAATTCATTTACATAACTATTATGTTCTGTTTCAATAATTTCTCCAATATTAGTTACAACTATTTGTTTACTATCTTCAAAACCTAAAACACGACAAAAATTTGAACTTCTACCACCATATGTTAAATTGAGTAAAAAATTGAATTCTCTTGGTTCATCTCCTTCATTTAAGTCATTACCTATCTCTAATTCATGACTTTCAGGTTCAATTAGTTCTTGATCGGTAATTAACCTAATCTCTCTTTCACCAATAAGAGGATTCTCTTCATCTAAATTTCGTACAGTACAAGTCACATTAAGTTCATCATCCATTTTACCAGTTTCATTACTGGTCATAATAATTTCTAACTCTTCAGGGTCATCTGTTGGAACATAATTCTCTTGTAAAGTTGAATAAGCGGATATCATTTTACCTTGTTCATGAGGGTAATCACAAGTATATTTTTGTGGATAATGTTCAGAATAGATAGGATTACAATATAAATCACCTTCTGGACCTAAATCAAATAATCTAACTCCTAAAATATAAAACTCAGGTTCTCTAAAAACACCATAAGCTTTCCAAGCTGATTCTAAAAGAGTATAATAATATTCAAAATCACAATCATTTTCACTACAATAATAAAAGGATGAATTTAATCCGTCATATACATAATCACTATGGTCTTCTTCTATGTGTACTGAAACAGAAGTAAGACCTAATAAATCAAAAGGAGTATTATAATCATTATCAATTAATTCAGAAGAAACTTCATCAATCCAATTTAGATAAAACTTATCACCAGTTTTCTCATATAAATAATTTAAGGAATAAAGTAGTTTTCCTTGATTTTTTTCACTACAATTAAAATCATTATTAAATAAATTACAATCACTCCATTCTTGATTCAACAATATCTCTGCATCTTTTAATAAACGATTATCATTCGTTTTAGAATAAGTTTTTAAGTAACCTAAAGAAAGAGAAGAAGCACGATAAACCCCATCTTTGATAAATTCAAGAAAAGGATCTTCACTATAAAGAGAACATTCATAATTATTTAAATTAGGATCACATGTAGAAAACCAAGGATTCAAATCTTGAGAAACAAGATTAGACAATACATCTACAAAAGATTCATCAATATTATTCAAATTATTAAGTCCTGACAAATATTGACCTTGCATAAATTCATATCTACAATTAAAACTAGCATCTTCACTAAAAGGAGAACAAAAGTTATTAGGATTATAATGTCCTATTTCATAAAGAATATCTCTTGCTTGTGATTCTAAATGGACAGATTGTTTAAAATAACCATATTCAGGAAAGTTAATATTACCATCAGAAAAATATATTTCTACAAAATTACTTCTATCAAGATAATCTTCAGGGATATCAAAAACACCATCATCATTTAATTCATAACTTTCAAATTCATCTTCACCAAAATCTCTTATATTTATTTTAGGTTCATTAATTTCACCAGAAAACTTAATTGAAATGTTAGCATTATTTCTAGGATAAATACCACTAGATGAAAAATCAAAAAAACCTCTCTCAACATTTTCAATATGATAGGTTAATGAGTTAAAAATTCTAATCTGATAATTTTGAACTTCTGGATTATTACAAGAATAATTATCTTGATTATGACTACATGAAGATTCAAATTCATTAAATAAATCAAACATCTTACGATATACTTTATATTCAAAAGGATCATCAAACTCTCGAAAATTAATATAATTAGAAGAGATATAATTTAATGAATCAATTAACATTAATTGTTTTGAAAGGTAATCTCTTTTTTCACAATCAGAACACTCATTAAGTAATTCTTTTAACATTTTAAAAGAGTCATATAATAAATTTTCTTCAATAAACTTATTTGCCTTAAAAAAACCTCTAACTAATTCAGGATGTGGTTCTTCAATAGAAATATAATCAATTAAGCCTTTAACAATATCAAGATAAGATTCATTTAAAGTATTTAAATAAGATTTAGAATAACCTTGAATTAATAATCCAATATCTTCACTCGTACCACAAGAATAATCACCATCAAATATATCACAAGAACTTGGTCCAGTGTTAGAAAAGTTAATAGCATATTCTTTAATAGTTTTATTTCTATTAAATTTATAAGAGTCCCATAATTCTCTTAAAATTATACCTTGTCTCAAAGAACCACTATATTCTCTATTATCACCAATAGAAGAATCATCAGTAATATCTCCACAACTGAAATCAGGTGGACTACAAGTTGGATTAACAGTACTATCAGACCAATTTGAATCAATTAATTTTTTTAATTTTTCATCATAGCCTTCAGAAGGATAAAAATGATTTAATTTAGAAAATCTATTTATTTCATATGCTTGAAAATGTTCATAACCACACTCAAAACTATTATTAAATGGTTCACAATAAACACTGTTTGAATCATTTAAAACGTATTTATTTAAATGTTCCAAATAAAAAGACTCATCTCTTACAACATCTATTTTAAAATAACCAAACTTAGGAAAAAAAGTTTCATTTCCTTTATTGAATCTTAGTTTGTATGTTCCAGGAAGGTCGATATATTCTTCATTAAAAGAAAAGGTTTCATTTGAGCTTATTTCAGAATAAAAAATATCATAAGAAGGAGAAATTAATTCGGCTTTCAAACTATCAAAATCACCATCAACAATAACACTACCATTAATCTCATTATTAACAGTTATTCTATCATTAATTAATGGTGATCTAATAAATGATTCGCTTAAAACATTTGGGGCAAATAGCAAAAATATTGCTATAAAAAATACTACTGTTTTTAAATTCATTTTAATCCTAATTTTTCTTGAAGGCTCTGAATATAAATTTCGGTCATTTTAAAACGACCTTCTTTTAGTTTATTATTAGCAAGATTATAATCTAACTCTAAATCACTAGTATCTTGATTAGAATCTTCTTTAGATTTAATTTCTTCTTTAATAACTTTAAGTTGGGAAGTAAATTTATTATATTTTTCTAAATCTTCTTCACTTAATTTATGAGGATTGTGTAAAGGGGGTCTAAAGTGGATGAACCATGGTTTACCATCATTATATTGAGGATTTTGAACCATAGCAACTCCAACACCCTGACGAGTAATACGTTTTGCATACATCCCACCGTACTTTTCTTCAGCTTTTTTAATATCATTCATATTTTTAGTGTTAAGTTGAACTTCTGTTAAAACATTTCCGCCAATCTCACCTTTAAAATCACTACTTACCTGACTAGCCATTAATAAACCAATACCCCACTTACGAAATTCTCTAGCTCCTCTAATTAAACCAGCATAACCATCACCAGAACAAGAAGAATCTAAGAGACGATGCACCTCATCAAAAACACATAAAAGTTTAAGTTCAGGATCTTCTTCCCAATTTTTTTCAAATATTTTTTCAATAATTTTAGCAACTGCTTGATCATAATCTTGTATGTTAAGATTAGCAAGGTTAAAAACAGTAATTTCACCAGGATTTAAGTATTCTTCAAAATTGAGTTCAAAGTTAGCATCTTCTGGAGTAAAAATTAAACCTTTATAACTACGAGCATCTTCTTTTTTTAGATTGAATTTTGGATAATATTTGAAAATATTTTTATCTTTTAAAGAACTTAAAAAGCCAGTCCATTGACTAGTAGGGTCAAATACAACAACAGGAATCTTCTCATTTAATGCTTCTTCAACAATAATACTAGCACTAACAGATTTACCACTACCTGTACTACCAGCAACAAGACCGTGGGTAGTTAAATCACGAGCAGCAAGATAAGCCTTATGCCTTGTACCAGCTAATTTACCAACTTCAAGCATTGTTGTATTCATATTTTTATTTGGTAAATCTTTTAGATCAGGAGTAATATATCTTTGTTTTTGTTGTTTATATTTTTTATACTTATTATAACCCTTAATAGTTACAATTAAAAGTGGAGAACCTATTAAAAAAATCAAAATTATTCTAAAATAAATAGTATCAAAAAAGCTTTGTGATAAAGTAAAAACAGAAGTAGACTGATAAACAGTTTCATTTACAATTAAATTTGTAACAAGATTATATCTTCCTAAATTAACCTCACTACCATCCTCTTCATTTAAAAAAGTCTCTCTATCAAGTGTCTTTTGTCTCATATCTCTAAAACTTGATGTTGCAGTAATGTTATAAGAATCTATATAGAAAACCTCATCAGATTCTAAATGTGTAGCAAGTAACTCTATTTTTACATTTTCAAAGTCAATAGGAATATAAAAATCAAAACTAAGGAAATAAATTAATTCATCACCTAAGAAGACTTCAGAAGAGTATATCTCATTTGATAATGATACAGAACGATCTCTTTCAAAAATTATTTCTAAGGAGATAGGTAGCTCAACAGAATCATGTTCTGTTTCGATGTAGATACTACCATATAAGTTTTCTTCTTGTAAATCTTCACTTACATTAAATGTAACAGGAAGAAGATGCATACCAGAATTTTCAATTGTTAAATTTTCAGATTCAAATTCAACAACAGATTCGAACTCTTCAGAGAAATTTAATCGATAATCAATTGAATGATTTTGATATTGTCTTAGTTCAACAGGTATTGTTACAGAGTGTCCTCTGATAATATTAAGACTACTTGAGATACTAGCATCAAACCCTTCACAATCCTCAGGACAACTATAATAATCTAAATTATCATAACAAATTCCGTCTCCACACTCACCTTCAAAAGAATAAACTGAAATTGAAAAAAAGAATAATGTGAGAACTAAAAAAATAAATACAAAATTCCTTATAAATTTTATATTAACCATTCTTATTAAGTACTTGTTTAAGTTCATCTATATATATTTCGGTCATCTTGAAACGACCTTCTTTTAATTTA
>CAZXZL010000015.1:0-19495 GCA_964645415.1 uncultured Methanosarcinales archaeon
TGATAAAAGCTGAGATCAAATCATCTAAAAACAAAAAAGAAGAAGTTTATAAAATCAAAAATAAAAATAAATAAAATATCATAAAATAATTAATAAAACATTAAGTTTATAAATTTAAACTATTTTTTTATTGTAGGTGGTAGTATGCCAAACGTTAAAATAAATAACAAAAAATATGAAATTGAAAAAGGAAGAAATCTATATGAGTTTATGAAAGAAAACATTGGAAACTATAAAGACTTTATTGCAACAAAAGTTAATGGAAAACTTAAAGATTTAACTACTACCACTGTTACAGATGAAAAAGATATTGAACTTCTAAAATTTGAAGATGTAAAAGAAGTATTTTGGCACTCTTCAGCCCATCTTATGGCTTATGCTATCAAAAGACTTTATCCTAATACAAAGTTAGCTATAGGTCCAGCAATTGATAATGGTTTTTATTATGACTTAAAATCAAAAAAGAGATTTAATAAAGATGATTTTAAAGAAATAGAAAAAGAAATGAAAGCTATTGTTAAAAGTAAAGAAGATTTTAAAAGAAGAGAAGTTAGTTATGATAAAGCAAAAGAGATGTTTGAAAATAATGAATTTAAACTAGAATTAATTAAAGAATATAAAGATGAAAAACTATCTATTTATAGTTTAGGTGATTTTGTTGATTTATGTAAAGGTCCTCATGTACCTAATTCTTCATATATAAAAGCATTTAAATTAACTAAAATCTCTGGTGCATATTGGAAAGGAGATTCAGAGAATGAACAACTTCAAAGAATTTATGGAATTTCATTTCCAACAAAAAAAGAACTGAGAAAATATATTCATCAAAGAAAAGAAGCAGAAAAGAGAGATCATAGAAAAATAGGAAAAGAATTAAACTTATTCAGTTTTCATGAAGAAGCTCCAGGAATGCCATTCTTCCATGATAAAGGTAGAATTTTATGGGATAAATTAAAAACATTTATGGTTGAATTAATGGAAGAAAGAGATTATCAAATTAATAAAACCCCTATTATTTTAAATAAAGATTTATGGCATAGAAGTGGTCACTGGGACCATTATAAAGAAAACATGTATTTTACAAAAATAGATGATGACGATTATGCAGTAAAACCTATGAATTGTCCAGGAAATATTCTTGTTTTTAAGAATAATCCACATTCATATAGAGATTTACCAATAAGAGCTGGTGAATTTGGATTAGTTCATCGACATGAACTTTCCGGAGTTTTATCCGGTTTATTTAGAGTTAGATGTTTTACACAAGATGATGCTCATGTTTTTTGTACTAAAAAGCAAATTAAGGATGAATTAAAAGCTCTTTTAGAACTAATAGATGTTACTTATTCAACATTCGATTTTGATTATAATATTGAACTTTCAACAAGACCTGAAAAATCTACAGGTAATGATGAGCTTTGGGAATTAGCAGAAGGAAAATTAAAAGAGTTACTTGATGAAGAAGGTTATGATTATAAGATTAATGAAGGAGATGGTGCATTTTATGGTCCTAAAATAGATTTTCAACTTAAAGATGCATTAAATAGAAGTTGGCAATGTGGAACAGTTCAATTAGATTTTCAAATGCCTGAAAGATTCGATTTAGAATATAAAGGAAGTGATGGAGAAAAACATAGACCAGTTATGATTCATCGGGCAATTTATGGTAGTTTGGAAAGATTCTTAGGTATATTAATAGAACATTATGCAGGAAAATTTCCTGTTTGGCTTAATCCAACTCAAGTAAAAATTTTACCTATTACTGATAGAAATAATGAGTATTGTGAAGAAATTAAATCAGATTTAGAAAAAGAAGGAATTAGAGTAGAACTTAACAACAAATCTGAAACATTAAGTAAGAAAATAAGAAATGCTGAAAAACAAAAAGTAAATTACATTATAGTAGTAGGTGATCGTGAAGAGAAGAATAATAAAATTAATGTAAGACATAGAGATTCTGGAGATCAAGAATCAATGGAATTAAGTGAATTTAAGAAAATGATTAAATCTGAAATAAAAAATAAAAAGTAGATTTATTCCTTTTTTAAAAAGAGGTAGACTATGGAATATGAAAAATTTAAATCAAACTTGAAAAAAAGAGCTTTAGAAAATGCTAAGGATAGAAAGAAAATTAATAAGATTTTTTCAGAAGAAGTTGATTTTTTAAAAAATCTTTATGAACATTCATCGAAATATAATAAATTACTTACTAATATGAATATAGTAAGTAAAATAGGAAATTATAATGATAAAAATTCCGAACTTGAAGGAATTATTGCTTTAAATGGAGCTTCTGGAGTAGGTCAGTCCTATGTTATGAAATTTATTAGAGATGAATTAGATTCTAATAACATTGATTTTGAAAGAATTTATCTTTTAGGAATGAGAGATAAAAGGGAAGGTGAAGGTCATAAAGATCCATATATCTTTGTTGACAAAATAAAAAATAGTTTTAAATGTAGAGATACTAATAAAGTATATCATCCTAAAGATATCTATTATGAATATGAATCAAGACCTAATGCTTCTAATGTTATCCTAAAAAAAGATATAAAAAAAGCTGATAACAAATTAATGTATCTTGAAACAGTAATTCCAACATTATTAAAAATGAAATATGAATCATTAAGTGGATTTTCTCCTTTAGAAGATAAGTTAAACGTAGTTTATTTGACAGCAGAGTCTGGAGAAGAGTGGCTAACAAGACTTGCTGCAAGAGAGCCAGATAAATTAAATAATAACGATTATAAAAATAAATTAATCGGTAGGATAAAATCTTCTTTAAATGATATGGAAATTGTTTCTGAAAAGAATATTCCAAGTGTAGTAAATGAATATAAGAAAGGAAGAGAAACAGCAAAAAAAGCATTAACCGCTTGGGGAATCTATAAGTAATAATTACTTATAGTTATTTTTTCTTTTTTTCTAATTTAACATAACAGATAAGTATTTTTTTGAATAAAAAAGATAAGAATAGTAATTAATGTCTATTCTTATTACTTTCCATAGCAGTATATATTGGTCTAACACTCTTACTTTTTTTATCTATTGATTTAATACTATCATTAATTTTGTAACTAATATCTTCTGAATCAACTTTTAAACCAATTCCAATCTCTTCATTTTTTTTAATTGCTATAATTCCTTCAATAAAATTTTCTTTGATTTTTTTGTTAATATTAGATCTTTTATTATATTGATTAATTTCATCAATTTTATTCTCTGCAACTTTATACAATTCAGGGCTTCCACCAATATCAGTATATAATTTTGCAGCTTTTTTGGCTTCCTTAAAATAATTATGTTCATCAAGAAAAGAACTTTTATTGGAAAATTCTTCAATAATATTTTCAAATGGAGAAATAATCTCTTCTAATGTACTTTCATTTGATTTATTATAAAAATTTAAAGTTTTATTTTTAAATTCATTTTTAATTTTTGAATAAATATTTTTTAATTCAGATTTATCTTCAGTTACATTATCTATTTTAATTAGATAATTTAAACTATCTTTATATAAATCCATAGCTTCAGATGTCTTTAGATACTCTTTCATTGTGTCCAATACATCTCTTTTTGATACCATAAAACAAAATCTCAATCATATATATAAACTTTTTTATTCTTGTTGTTACTGTACAGAGTAAAAAATACCTTTTTAAAGAAATTTAAAGATCTATTTAGGTTCATTTATAAACTATTAATTTAATAATATTACATGGATTTAAATAAATTTTTAAAGAAGATAGACGTAATTGATATGAGTTTAATTAAGTTTAGTGTATTATTTTTTACTTTATGGATTGTTAGTTTATTTCCTGATTTTGGGGAATGGATTATTTCAATTGATCATTGGTATTTTTTAATAGTTTTTTTAGTAATATCAATAAGACCAATTTATAGAGTGTATTTAAAAAAATAAAATAAGATAAACTAATATTAATTAGATTATAATAATAAATAAGAATTTATACAAGTTATTTAAAACTTAATAGATTAGATATTTTTTCACTAAATAGTCCAACTATTGTAAATAAAATAAATAATATTAATTCAATTTGACATTTAAAATCACTTAGTGTACATACCATGCAACTCTCACTTCTAAAAAAACAATGAAAAATAAATATCCCAATTAATCCAATTATTGAAAATATCTTTAAAATTAGACTTAATTTAAAATCATTAAAATTTAATATCGATAAAAATAAAGAAATAATCACATAAATAAAAATAACTACATTTAACCAAAATAAATTTACTTTTGAAATTTGATTTAAGTTTAATGAAGAAAATCCTTGGTAAAGAAAGTAATAAGATAATAGTAATAATATATAATTAGAAAATGTTTTTATTTTTCTATAATGCTTTTGATATTTATCTACAATTAAATTTAACGAATTGAAAAAGAAAGCTAATATTAATATTGGTAAAATCAAACCAATTGAAAAAATAAGACCATTAAGTAAGGCTCCTATTATATTTGTATCAAATGAAAAACCTAATGATCCAACTAAAAATCCAAAACTACATGAGGTTAATGTAAAACCAAAAAAAAAGCCATATAAAAACAAATTATTTTTTCTTTTTGTTGATTTTGAGATAATATTTTTATCTTTAAATTGAGACATATAAAATATAAAAAATAGTAAAACTCCTGCAATAATTGTCATTAAACTTTGAAAAAATACAATATAATTTCTAAGAAAACTACTGAAAATGTTTATAATGCTAAAAATAAAAAATTGTGATAACATTAATCCAAAAGAAAATAAAAATAGTCCTTTTCTTGAATCTTTTTTTTCCTCATAAATATACTTTAAAAGAATTGGAAAGATCATAAAGATACAACCACTTAAACCAGCAAGAATTCCATTGAAAAAGACAATCATGAAATTAATCATTCACATTCACCATTATCTATTAAAATATTACAATAATCCATGCTAGTAGTTTCATTTTCACTAATATATCCATTAACACTTTTATTCATTTTTAATTGATTTATGGACTCATTTAATGACTCTAAATTCATTTCTCCTGTATAATCATAATAAGTATCATTAAAATTAAGAATAATACTTGGTACACTACTAATATCAAATTTTTCAACTTTATTATGATTATTTAAAACATTTATAGAAACAATATTATAATAATTTGATAAATCTATTATAAAAGGTAATTCTTCAACACAGTAAGGACAATTTGGTTGATAGAAAACAATTATACTTTCATTATAATAATTAATATCACTTGTAAATTTTTCATAACGATGTATATTTCTTTGATAACCATAAAAACTTACAACTATAGCTATAATAATGAATATTATAATTAAAAAATTATTTTCATTCTTATCTTTATTAATTTTTAAGTCCATAATATATTTTTATTTATAAGTTAATTTAAAACTTATGAATATGTGAAGATATAAAAGTTATAATTCACATTTAAAGAGAAAAGTATTAAAATAAGGAGATTTATAATAAAATATGGGGTTAATAGTATATTCTGATTATATACTTTTTGTAATTACATTACTTGTATTAATACTTGCAAGTATGATGGATTTTAAAAAAAGAGAAGTATATGATTTTTTTAGTGGTTCTTTAATATTATTAGGTTTAATGATTAGAATATATACTTCAATTCTTGAATTAAATTTTAGATATACATACATACCTTTACTTTATTTTATTGTTGTATTTATTATTACATATATTCTTTATAGATTTGGACAATGGGGAGGAGGCGATAGTAAAATACTATTAGGATTTACAATTTCATCTTCTTATTTACCAACTTTATTTTCTCATTTTAATTTTATGATATCATTTTCTCCTTTTATACAGTTTATTTTATTAACTTTGATTATTGGTATGATCTATACTGTTATTTGGATGTTAGGTGTTTTTATATTAAATATTAAAGAGGGATTAAAATTATTTTATCAGGAAATAAAGAAAGAATACAATATCTTTTTTATTACTTTATTAATAGTATTTTTATTTTTTATAGAAAATAATCTATTTTTATATTATTATATTATTTTAGTCTCACTTTTTTTATTGATAAATGTTGGTTTAGTTGTTGAAAGTAACTTTATGAATAAGTTAATAAAATCTAAATATTTAAGAGAAGGAGATTGGATTATGGAAACTATAAAAGATGATAAACAAATAATTTATAAACCTAAAAAGAGTGGTATAGATTTAGAGAGTATAAATAAAATTAAAGATTATAATCCTAATTTATTAGTGAAAATTAAATTAGGAGTTCCTTTTGTCCCAGTGTTTTTACTCTCATATTTATTTATGATTTTTGTGATGTAAAATGCCTAAAGAAAAAGAAAAAGAACCAATTATTCATATTATTGTATTTATGTCTATAGCATCAATTGTAATTATTTTAATATATTCAGCATTAAATCAGATGTTTAAAACAAGTTTTATTGTTACAATTTCACTTTTAATATTTATAATCTATTTAGCTTTTTTAATAAACAAAAAATTAATTTTAACTCCAACTGACAAAGCTAAAAATATTTTTAGTATGAATAGATTATCCTCACATCATTATGATGATCAGGTTGCTCATTTAAAGAAATTAGTTGATAATAGAAATGAGTATCAATCAAATGTTGAGGATGAAATTAAAAGAGAGGGATTTGTAAATGAAAATAATAGATGAACTTAATTATTTATTAGAAGAATTAGATTCAAACTTTTTGGAAGAACACAAACTATCTTTTGTTTTTAAGATGTCAGGAAAAGATGAGTTTCATTTTGGCTTTTATAATGAGGAAAATGAAACTGTTACTGATTTTGGTATCTTTGATGGTGAAATAATCTCACGAGAAGAGGAAGAATCAAGAAGTAAAAGCAGTGAAATTAATGAAATTGATAAAGAATCAATTAAGAATTTTGAAAAATTACAAAAGAAAATTAATAAAAAAACAACGAAGTTAGACTTGATGAAAAAAATTTATTATCTTTCAAATAATGAAGAGCCTATCTGGAAAGTTACTTTTATAGATAATACTTTTAGTACAAAACATATTGAGTTTGATGCTAAAACTCTTGAAGCTAAATCAGAAGGTGTAAGTTCTTTAATTATGAGTGATAGTAATTAACTCTCACTTTAAGTTTTTAATTTTATATATTAAAAGCTTATATTTTTTTATTATTTTAATTATAGTTTATTGTATTTTTATGTTACTATAATATATCTTTTAAAATATATCTGATTTTTTATTATTCTTTTATTATAGTTTATAGATTAAATATTTTACAAAATAACTATTATTAAATATCTTTTTTATTATGTTTTTATAAAAATATATTTTAAAAAACATATTTAATAGAACAACTAAAAGTTTTTATCAATAATTAAAACATTTATTTATTCTTTTTTTGTTTAGTTTTTCTGATTTTTTCGTTTTTAATCTCACTTTGAAGTTCTTTAATTATCTTTTTAGTTTTTGAAAGGAAGTTATTTACTTTATATTCTGTTTTTTCAAAAGCTTCTTTTAGAGTATTTCCATTAATTCTATATCCTGTCTTTCTTTTTCCATCGACAACAACATTCTCTTTTACAATAATATCTAAATTCAACCACCTAGGTAAATAATCATACATTGTTTGTCTAGAAATATCAGCATAAAATGCCATTTCATCGACAGACATTATTGCTTGATGAGCTCTTTTATTTCTGTTTGCCTTTTTTTTTCTTTCATAAAGTTCAAGTAATACTTTATGCATTTTTTTTGTACTATTTTTCTTTTTAGGTCCTAAGCCTAATCTTTCTATAATTACTTTTGCAATTTCTTCAGAAGAACCATTTATAGGTAAATCTTTTTCTTTAAAATTATAACTTCCCATTTTCTATTATTTATCCTCACTTTTATATTAAATAATTTTTGTTAAAATAAATTATATGATCTTGATTAAAATTGAAATAATTTTTTGTAATAAGCTATTTTTTGAAAACAATAAAGATATAATTTAAAATTAATAGAATACATAAATAAAAACTAATCATTGATTAAAACTTTTTATCATTCTTTAAAATATCACTATTGATAGATTTAATAAAAATTATAATAATAAAGTATTTTAACTTCAAGTTATATTTCAGGAAATAAACCTATTTTATCGATTTTTTATTAAAAATGTTAAGGTGTCGATAAAATATCATAATTTCACTATTTTTGTTAAAACTGCCCGACTTTGCATACATCTTCATCAATTACCCCAACTTCATGAACAAACATACCTTAATGTAGTTTGTCGATAAAATATCATAATTTATTGTATAATATAGACTATGTCGGCATAATACTATAATATCTTTGTTTACTCATAAATTGATTTCAATTACTTTTTCAAGTTATCGAAAAAATATTTCGAAAACTTTTTAATATACAAAAATGTATATTAAATGAATGTAAATGAAAAGAAAAAAATTATCAAAAATTTTGGATAATTTAGGGATCACAAAAAGTAAAAATATTAATGGAGATAAAGTTATAACAATTTTAGAAGTATTAAGTGAGAATAAGAAATATTATGATGCAAAAACACTCTCAGAAAAAAGTAAAATTGATTATAAGTCTATATATATATATCTAAAAGAACTAAATAAATTAAATTTTATTAATATTGATGAGAAGTATTTTGGAAATAGAAAGAAATATGTTTATTCATTATCTAAAAGGACTATAAATGCTTGTATTAAAGAGTATATTGATAATAAAATTAATTATTTAAAAAAAATTAAAAGTAAAATAAGATAAAATAAATATTTTTATCATTGATTAAAACTTTTTGTTTTAAATATAATTGTTTTTGATTAAAACTTTTTGTTACATAATAAAATATATTATCTTAAATAAGTATTAAAGTAATTATTTATAATAGTATCTAATATAAAATATTTAATCTAATATATCTGTTTTAAAATATCTTTCTTATAAAACATGTTTTTAATTTTAATAGTATTTTTTAAATAATATTAAGTATTTCTATGAATGATATCATGGTAAATAAAATTAATCTTAAGTTGAAAGAGTTTATAGAAAAAATAAAAGCTTCTGAAAATCCTATAATCATCTTTGATGATGATGCAGATGGTGTTTCATCATTTTTATTACTATCAAAAATATTTGATCACTTAAACAAAGATTATAAATTTAGGATAGTTAAATCAAAACCATTACTTAATTCAAAATATACTCATTATTTATACGGGCACGATATGGCTTTTGTATTAGATAAACCTGGTTTCAAAAAAGACTTTATTGATAATGTTGATATTCCTATTGTCTGGATTGATCATCATGAACCTTTTGAAGTGCCTAATAATATGTTTTATTTTAATCCAAGATGTTATGATGATTCTGATAATCGAGCTACAACTTATTGGATTCATAGAACAATGAAAATTTATGATGATATTAATGATACAAATCTTTATGATGAATATAAATGGATTGCATCAATTGGTATAATTGGTGACTGGTTTATCCCAGATTTTCTTGATGAACTTAAAGAAAGATATAGTGGTTACTATGAAGGAAATGATCAACTGAGTCTTTTATTTGATAGTAAAATAGGTAAAGTTATACAAAAAGTTTCATTTATGTTAAAAGGAAGAACTTCTGTTATTAAAAGAAGGTTAGATAAACTCTTAGAGTTTGAATCGTTAAAAGAATTAGATGAAAGTGAGAGTTTTAGTGAAATTAATGAAAAAATTGATGAATTTGAAGAACTTCTGAAATTAGCTAAAAAAAGATTTGATAATCAAAAAGGAAAGGTTAAGTATTTTATTTATGAAAGAAAAGAGAGCTATACTAGTTATCTTTCAAATAACTTAATGTATTTTTATCCAGATAGTGTTATTTTTGTATGTAGAAATACAAAAGGAGATTTAAAATGTAGTGTTCGCTCTAATGAATACTCACTTCCAGAAAGATTAGATGATGCTATGCAAAATATTGATGGTACTTCTGGAGGACATGAACATGCATGTGGTATGTTTATTTCAAAAGATGATTTTCCAGTTTTTTTAAATCGTTTTGAAACGAGTTTATAAATTCAAAATCATTAATATTTACTCTTTGATTTAAAGATTTAGAAAATGTTGCTAATATAAATCTAAATCCAAATTTTTTTGATAGAGATATATTTTGGTTAATTCTTCCAAATAATTTATCATTCTTTTTATTATAGAGATTTTTCATATTAACTACATATATCCTATTCCAAACTTCTTTAGATAAATATTCGTTTAATCCAGACTTTCTAAAAGACATATAATCTCCTCTTTGTGAGAGTTCAATATTTGTAAAAAACTTAATATCATTTTTTGTAAGATATTTTCTTATAATAGATTGTTTTTTTCTTTCAAGGTTAATCATTTTTTCATAACGTTTTAATTGATGATTAAATATTTTAATCAGTTTATTTTTAATAGAAAATGTTGGTTTATAATTTGAAGGATTACATTTTAATAAAAACTTAAATTTCTTTTTAGGATGTTCTTTTTTTATTTCTTCTAAAGTTTTAATACTTGTTTTAGGATTAATCAAGATCCAATCTGAATCCTTTTCAAATGCATTAGGATATACAATATCTTCTTTTAGCCAATTTTTACTCCAAATTTTTTTCATATTAATTAACATTCTATATTGTTTATAAACTTTATCTAAATAAAGTAAAAATTATTAAAGAATTATTCTTTTCTTCAAATATGAGATTAGAAAAAGATAATGATTCCCTTGAAGATATAATTAATTTTGGAAGTAATTTTAATAGTGATAAATTTGAAAAAACAAGATATAATGTTAACAAAGAAAAATTAGAAAATGATCTAAAAAAAGTTATTGATATTTTTTCAAGATATATACTAATAAATGTTAAAGAAGATAAACTACCAAATATAAAGTTAGGAAGTGAGTCATATATTTCAAATATTAAATCTTTATATAATCCTAAAAAAAACTTAATAACTATACACAAAGATCATATTAACAAAGGTGTTGTATATTTTGAAGAGGTTTCACATTTTTTGAGAACTTATATCAAAAAAAATTCAAATAATAGTGAGAATAATATTAACCTAAAAGTACAAGAGTTTTTTGGAGGATTAGGAAGAATAATTGGTAAAGAATTAACATCTAAAAATAAAGAAATATCTCATTTAAAATATTATGATGAAGAATTTCCTGACTTAAAAAAATTAAACGAAAAGAAAAAAAATATTGAAAAAAATTATAATTCAATCAAAAACAAATATAATTTATTTAGAGAAAAAAGGTACGATGTTAATTCATTAATTAGAGGTTATTATAAAAATTTAAATGATGAGGTTAGTAATTATCTTTCTAAAAGTAATAATGAAAATATCGATGAAATTATTGAAACTATTGATTTATATAAAGATAGTTTTAGAAATCATATTGAAAAATACAATTCTTTTCTAGAAAATTATGAAAAAGAAATGATAAAAAATAAATTTGAAATAAATTATTTTGAAGGTTTAAAGGAGAAAATAAAAAATAATAAGGATAATGTTAAAAACATATTAAAAAGTAATCTAGAAAATAGATCTTTTAATCTTATTACACCTAATAACTTAAATCTTGAAAAGAAGTATAAAAAATTATTTTTAACTTATCATTCTATTAAAAGTCATTTAATTGGTTATAAATATTCTAAAATGCTAGATTTATCTAAAATAAGTAATAGTGACTTAAATAAAATCTATCTTATGAAAGATTCATCAATTGAAAAGTTTCTTTTCAAAGGATAAAATTAAATAAAGAATGTTATCTTATAGTAGTAACAACATTTATAAATAATCTTTTTCTACAATTAATAATATTAATATAACTTAATAAAAATGAGATCTTTAGAAAATTTAATTGGGGAAATATATGAAAATAAAAAAAGAGTAGAAGAAGAGATTGATATGTATTTTCTTAAATGTGAAGAGAAATTTAACGGTTATATAAATAATGATACACTAACACATTTTATAAAAGAAAATTATCCTTACCAAAAATCTAAAAAGTTAAGTGAGAGTATAAAAAATTCTTATCAAATAGAAAATATTGAACTTGATGAAGAAGAATTAGAATCAGAGAGAAAAAGATTAGTAGGTATTTCTAAAGAATTATATGATGAATTTAAAGAAAAAGAAACTCCTAAAATAAGTAGATTAATTTCAATTTTATCTAAAGTAGAAAAAAACTCAAAATTAAGGACTGGACCTGTTTTAATAAATAAAGGAGATTATATTCCTCCTGAAACACCTAATGAAATCCAAGGTGAATTTTCTAATGTAGATTATACATTAAAAGAGAATGATTTAGATCCAATTGAAAAAGCTATTCATTACCATTATCATTTTGTTAGGATTCATCCATTTAAAGATGGAAATGGAAGGTCTGCACGTTTACTTTCTAACTCATATTTGTTTTCAAATGATATTTTACCAAGTGTTATTGAAAGAGGAGAAAGAATGAATTATGCAAGATTATTAGATAAAGCATGTAATTCTAGAAAAAAAACTTACGAACCTCTTATCAATTTAACTGAAGAAGAAGAAACATTATTTACTTATCTTGCATCAAAAATAAATAATCAATATTATAATTTTATGAGCGAAATAAAAGATAATAAGTGTTACAATGAATAATTTAGAAAAAATTATCTCAGAAGAAAAACCTAATGAAGATTATGGTAAAGTTCATGTTCTTTTTGGGAAAGGAAAAGGAAAAACAACTTCTACTTTAGGAATAACTATTAGAGCAGCAGTTTCAGGGTTATCTGTAAAATATGTTCAGTTTATGAAAGGTAATGACTCTAATGATTCTAAAGTATTAAAAAACTTTCTAAATGTAGATTATTTTTGTCCAGGTAATCATGATTGGGCTTATTTAAATGAAGGATTAGATGAAAAACAGAAAAAACATGCAGAACTGTGTTTTTCAGAAATTGAAAACATGAATAATAACTATAACATTTTAATATGTGATGAAATTTTAAATGTTCCTTTTTTTTCTATTAATAAAGATTTTGACTATTCAAAAATTAAAGATTTAATCAAAAATAAAGAAAAAAACTTAGAATTAGTTTTATCTGGTTTATATTGTCCCGAATCAGTATTAGAATTATCGGATTACGTTTCTAGAATAAAAAACATTAAACATCCATATAGTACTGAAGGATTACCTGCTAGAGAAGGAATTGAGTACTAATCTATTATTTGAATTTTTTTAATTAAATAAACTCTATTAAAGATTATATTGATATATTATTCTTGAATATACAATTTTAAAGTTAGTTAATTTTTTTAAGAAAATTTATATAAAAATAATTAAAATATAATAGTTAAAATGAAAAAAACAATATTAGTTACTGGGGGATGTGGTTATATTGGTTCTGTTGCTGTAAAAAAACTTTTAGATAATAATTATAAAGTAATTTCTATAGATAATCTTAAAAATGGAGATAAAAAATTAATAGATCGTAGAGCAATTTCATATTACTTTGATTTATGTAATAAAGAAAAATTAAAGAAAGTTTTTAAAGAAAATAATATTGATTCTGTAATGCATTTTGCTGCTTATAAATCTGTTGGGGAATCAATGAAAAATGCTTCTAAATATTCAGATAATATTAGAGGATCAGTAAACTTATTAGATGTAATGGTTGAACATGATGTTAAAGAGATAATTTATTCCTCTTCAGCAGCTGTTTATGGGTCCCCTAAAGAGAAAAAAGTTAATGAAGATACCAAAACAAAACCTATTAATTATTATGGTTTTACAAAACTCAAAGTTGAAGAAATAATAAAATGGTATTCTAAAATAGAAAACATTAATTATGTTTCATTTAGGTATTTTAATGTTTGTGGAGATATGTTAGGATATATAGAAAAAGATCCAGAAAATATTTTTCCAATAATTATGGATGTTATCAGAGGAAAAAGAGAAAAACTAACTATTTTTGGAAATGATTATAACACAAGAGATGGTACTTGTATAAGAGATTATATAGATGTTAGGGACTTAGTTGATGCTCATATATTAGCTTTAAATAATAAAAATGTTTCAAATGAGATTATAAATTTAGGAACATCAAATGGTTATTCTGTTAAAGAATTAGTAGATTCATTTATAAAAGTTGCAGGTAAATTTAAATTTGAGTATGGTGATAGAAGAGAAGGTGATCCATCTAAATTGATATCTTCTAATGAAAAAGCAAAAAAATTATTAGGTTGGTCTCCAAAAAGAGATTTAGATGAAATGGTTAAATCAACTTATAAAGCTTATAAGTTATAATTTAAAGGAATTATCTAATTAATTTTTTCATATTTTATTTTTTGAACATTATAATTATCAATGTAAATATTTATATTAAAAGTTTCATCAAGTTTAGTTTTAAATTGAAATATGTATTGATAACAATCTTTAGAAAAACACTCAATATCATATGTCTCTTTTTCTTTGATTTTTACTAAATCATATCCTTTAAGTCTATTATATTCATAATGATTTTTAATATAATTCTCTGCAATATTTATTGATTCATCTACGTTATAATAATTGTCTAGTGTTTTTGATTGATAATCCTCAATGTTACTATCTGAGATAATATCATGAGATTCAGTATAAGTGTATGTGAAAAATCCAATAAACATAACCATTGAAATTATAATTAATACAAATATGAAAATAAAGATTAAAATAAAACTCAAATTAGACTTTTTTTTTCATTACTATCTTTTTTTAATTCTTCTTTATCTTCATTTTCACTTTCTTTATTTTTTTCTTCCTCTTTTTCACTTTTATTTGAAGAAGTTTCATCAGGAATAATTATTGCTGCAACAATATACAATAATAAACCTGTTCCTCTAAAAAAGAAAAGTAAAACTAAAAATAACCTTATAATTGTAGGATCAATATTAAAATATTTACCAAGACCCCCACAAACACCAAAAAATATTTTATTATCTTTACTCTTTGTTAAAACTTTATTTTGATTTGAAAATTTATTAGTCATATTTTCATCTTTTAATATAATATAAATTAAAACTCCAATTATATTTAAGAAAACAATAATTAGAACCCAAATCAATTTTTCTGTTGAATCTTTGTTACTATTTAAACAATCAACAATTGCCCAAACAACAGCAACAACAGAAAGTAAACTTAACATAGCTAATATAAATATAAAAAATCCCATACCTAAAAAAGGTAGTATTGGTCCAAATATTAAATTATGCATATTCATCCTGGTACCTCCGTAATTGAAATATTTTTAATTTTGTCTTCTATTATATATGAATCAACAATTAAATAATCAATTTTACTTGAGTTAACTCTATATCTATATGTGATTTCAAAACAATTTAAATATTTATCATTAAATTTTGAAAACAAATTTTTACAATCTCTTTTTTTATATTCATTAACATTTACTAAAAGTAAACTATGACCTTCAAGTTTTTCAAATTTATTTGATTGTGTAATATTTTTTCTAATTAATTCTATTGCTTCATCTTTATCAGTTTCTATCATTTCATATTGAGTACAACTATTTAAAAAAAATGTTAAAAATAAAATTAAATAAATTATTTTTTTCATAAAACTATTAATTAAAGGTAGTTTATAAAGATATCACATTTTATTCGAATTATTTATAAATAATAAGTTTAATTTCATTTAAATTATGGGGGTTTTAAAATGAATAAAAAAATAATTATATCTGTTTTAATGATTGGTTTCTTTTTACTATCTGCTTGTGTTAGTCCAAGAATAGCTTCAGAGATTGAAGAGAATACAGAAAGGTTAATTGAGATATCTGACGAAATTGAAACATTATTAGAAGAATTAAATGAAGAAGAAGTTGATGAAGAAGAAGTTAATGAAATAGTCAATAAAATTGAAGAAATTAATCAAAATTATGAAGAAGCTGATAATGAATTTATTGATGGGGATATTAGTGGAGAAGAGTATTTAAATAAACAAAATGAAATAATATCTGATTATGAAAGTGTTTTAAATTCACTTGAAGAACTATGAATCTTAATTTTAAATTAAATAGGATCTTTGTATTATTTTTTTTATTCTTTTTTGTTTTTAGTTTAATTGGTTGTGAAGAAAAAGAGACTGAAAATGAAGTTTTAGTTAATGAAGAATTAGGATTTTCAATTGAATTTCCTGTTAATTGGACTTCAAGGTTAAATGTTAGTAAAGAGGGTTACACTTATGAGGCTATTTCTTATGGTCCTACAAAAGCAGGCTATCAAACAAAAATGTATCTTATAAGAGATGGGAGATTTAATGATGGTTTTGATGAATATGTTAATGTTTTAAGAAATTATATTATTGAAAATTTAGATAATGATTCAAGTTTAATTGATGAGGGAGATTATTTTAGGAATAATTCATATTACTTTTTATCTGAATCAAAAGAAAATGAAATTTTAGTTAATACAAAAAAAGCTATTTTTATGGATGGAGATGTTGGTTATGCTCTAATTTTTTCTATTAATAGTGATTTTTTCAATGAATCTAAAAGTGATTTTAAAAATGTATTTGAATCAATAACATTTTTAGAAGAAGAGAATTAAATTATAATTTATCTAATTAAAGTTATTAATTACAATGAAAATAGAAGAGAATTTAATAATAAAAGAAGTTTGTAAAGAGACTGAAAGTTCTGCTAAAAATTTAGTCGTGTCTTGTTTAAAAGAATATTTTGATGATTATGATCATAGTCGAAATAAAGATTTAGATAGAATAATAAAAACTTATAATGGAAATGGACACTTATTTTTAGTTGGTATTTATAATGAAGAAGTTGTTTGTACAGGTGGATTAATAGAAACTAAAGAAGGTTATGCAAGAGTTGTTAGGGTCTCAGTCAGAAAAGATTTACGTAGAAAAGGAATAGGGAAAAAGATTATGAAAGAATTAGAAAAAAGAGCAATAAAAAGAGGTTTTGATAGAATTGTTCTTGATACTAGAAAAAATTGGCATGGTGCTATAAAATTTTATAAAGACTTAAACTATAGTATTTATGGTAAAGACGATCTTAATTTATTTTTTGAAAAAAAATTATAGTTATATCAATTATTAATTATTATTATTATTATTATTATTATTATTCAAATACTTCTTATTTTTCTTACAACTGTTATTGAGAATTATATATTCTTTTAACATTTTCAAGTGTATCAATTTCATTTAATTTTTTTTCTCTTAAAGATAAAAATCTTGGAAATCTTAGTGCATAACCTGAATTATAATTTGGTGACTTTTGTATCTCTTCATAAGCAACTTCAATTACTACATTTGGTTCTAATAACATTGTATTTCCATCTTCACCTTTTTTATGTTTTTTCAATAACTTAGTCATTTCTTTAAATGAAAAACCACTTGTTTCAAGTTCTTTAAGACCTGTTGAGACTTTTCCTACTTCTAAGAAATCATTATTATGTTTACATCCTACTGTATAACTAGTTAACCATTTCCCTCTTTTTCCTCTTCCCCAATCTGCTTTCAAAATAACTAAGTCTAGTGGTTCAAGTGATTCTTTTAATTTCATACCATAACCAACACGAGATCCAGGTTTATATTCTGCATTAATATTTTTAAACATAACTCCTTCTGTTCCTTTAGATTTTGCTTTTTTATAAAATTCATTAGCTTCTTTTATATTTTTAGTAACTATTTTTTCAGAGAGCATAACTTTCTCATTTTCTGAAATAACTTTTTCAATTAATTCTCTTCTCTTTTTATAAGGATAATTTATTGTATCTTTTCCATTATAATGTAGTATATCAAAGATTACAAATTTAATTGGAAAATCTTTTGCCATTTTATGAATTTTATATTTTCTGATAATCCTTTGAGAAATTGTTTGAAAAGGAAGATAAATGTTTTTATCAAAATCATAAGATACTATTTCTCCATCTAATACAATACTATCTGCTTTAATTTGACTAATTAATTTATCTATTTCAGGAAATTGTTTTGTTACATCATCTAATCCTCTTGTAAATATCTTTTTTAAATTATCTTCTTTATTGTAATGTAATTGATACCTAAAACCATCATATTTGAATTCAACAGCAGCAGGTTTACCAACACTATCAAAAGCATCTTTAATATCTTCAGCTTTTTTAAATAACATTGATCTTAATGGTCTACCTAATATCAATGAAACATCAAATATTTTTTCAGAATTTTCGTTTAAAATTTTATAAACATCATTAAAACTATTTAGAACAGAGTATGCATCTTCTACTATGTCAATTGCAATATTATATGCTTCTCTTGAACTATTATCTTTTAAAGTAATTTTTTTATCTTTAAAATTACCTTTTTTTAATATTTTTTTATATGATTCTAAATTTTCAATTTCTTCAATATCATTATTAAGCTCTTCTATGTTTTGATTATCACATGAGATACATTTTTCATCATTATTATAAATGAATTTTGAACATTTATTACAATATTTAAATAATGGATAAATTTTAGGAAAGAAAGTCCAAACTAAAGCATCTCTAATTGTTGAAGAACCAACACCAGCTCTAATATTTTCTAAAAGAATTCTTACAATATATTTTGTATCATCAGGGTTTACAGAATTCAATAGTTTAGTAATAATATTGATTTTAATTTCTCTACTTTTATTTCCAGATACATTTGCAAGTCTATTTATTTGTTTAAATATATTTTCTACATTAATTTTATTTGAAAATAGTACTGATTGTTTTTTACTTGAATAAATATTTTTAGAAACTTCTCCTAAATCTCCAGTTTGTGCAAGTTCTTTTTTTATTCTTTTTTCACTATAACCTGTTGCTTTATTAAGTGATTTTATCATTAAAGCATCTGATATTCCTGTTTGTTTATCATTCCATTCATTAAATATTTTTCCTCTAAATGTAAGAAAGATATGTTCTCTTGTTTTATCGTCAAGTTCTTTAAATTCTTTTGAATCAAAAAATTCATACAAAATTGAAGTTTTTTTAAGTCTTTTAGAGTTAGATTCAAGCTCAGATAATATTTTTGATAGATCTTTAAATTTCATATTAATATAATAATATCTTATCTTTTAATATTTTTGTATTATTTTTATAAGTTTTTATTTCTTTTTATTTCAATTTTTATCAATTACTAAAAACAAAGTTTTTAGAATAATTAAAAGTGTAACTTTTAAAACCAAAAAAAAAGTAAATTTTTTTGAGTATAGAAAAGCTATGCTTTTCGTATAAATTGGTTAGGATTGTACCATACTTCGTATGGCACGTTAGTTCCCATAACTTTCTACCTGATTTTATTTTACTTAATTTGATTTTTACTTTCTTTAGCTCAGCTTTTATTACAGTTTGTAATCTTCGATTACATACTCTTAAAATCTCTGATTTTATTCACTTTTAAATTTCTAATTTAACAGTTCTAAACTTTAGT
>CAZXZL010000016.1:0-8357 GCA_964645415.1 uncultured Methanosarcinales archaeon
AGGGCAAAATCATCTAAGTAAAAGTAACTTAAAAGAATGAAATAAAAAGGAATAGAATATTATGGGGACTTTGATTGGTACTTATAATTAATGTAAATTATGATGATTAATCAAAACATATTTATTTGTATAATTTGAAATAATAATATATTACTTTAAAGAACCCTGCTTTGTGAGATAGAAAGATGGAATTAAAAAAAATTGATAAAAATACTTTTAACTTATATCTAAATAAACCAAAGGAGAGTCTATTAAATAGAATTTCATTTACCAGAATTTTCTCTGTCGTTTCTACTCTTGGAATATGGTACTTTAAAGAAGAAAAATGGACTAAATATGATATTAGAATGCTTTTAAAAAATGCTGATAAAAAATTAATTGAAGATGATATCAAAAGTGAGATATTTCATGTCTGTAGTGGGAAAAAAAATGATTTCCTTATTACAACAAATGGAAAAAATGTAGTTTTTTATCGAATTGACCCTGATTACTTAAAAATTATAAAAGAATTAGAAATTGATGTTTCACAAGTTTTATCTTATGGTGGAAGGTTCAAAACGTTTGAATTTAGAGAAAAAAATAAAAAAAATATAATAAAAAAACTCTATTTTAATGATAAAACTGATTTGATTAACTTCTTTAAAAAATTAAAAAAAGAGCTTAAAAAAGAAGAATACTACTATTATAAAGGAATTTGGGCAAGAAAAGAGTCTATTATGAAAATAAGAAATGCTTATATTGGTGTTTCAACAAACTTTAAAAACTTCAATAAAAAACAATTTAATTACTTAATTTTAATTCTATTTAAAGAAATGGGACATGAAGCAAGTGTTATAAAAGGTAATAATGGTGTTGATATTCAAGCTAATGTTGATGATAAAAAAGTAGGAATCATTACTTATAGTAAACCCTCAAAAATAGGAAAAACAGAAATTAATAAAGCTGTTAAAATATCAAAATCCAATAAATTTAATTATGTGATAATTATTACTAAATCAACATTTAAACTTTTTTCAAAAAAATATTCAAAAGACACTCCTGTGATTTTGTGGGATAATAAAGTACTTAATAAAAAACTAAAAAAACACTTTCTTAATTTCATGTAACATTGAAAATTTAATCAAAATATATTTATTATAATGTTTGTTTATTTAACCATGCTAAATAAATTCATGAAACCTTTGGATTCTTATGATGACTTTCTTTTTAATGATATTAATAAAGTAAAGGATTATGTGAAGAGATTTAAAAGTAGATATTCAAAGAATAAGAAAAAAAGAGGTCTTTTAATAGTTGGTCCTAGTGGTGTTGGTAAAACTCTTGCTGTAAAAACTGTATCTAACTTAGAAGATTATGAACTTAAAGTAGTTTCAAGTGATGAAAAAAGAGATAAAAATAAGATTAAAGAAATTGAAAAAAATAGTGGACAATTTAGCTTATTTATGAAAAAAAGGTTAGTATTAATTGAGACAATTGAAAGTTTTACAAGGCAAGATAGAGGCGGTTTGAATGAAGTTGGTAGATTTATAAAAAAATCTTCTGATCCTATTATTCTTACTGCAAATAATGTTGATCACTATAAATATAATAAAATAAAGAAAAAATGTAAAGTTATAAGATTTGAACCTATTCCTGATTCTATAATTTATAAAAAGTTAAAAGAAATATCTAAAATAGAGAATTTTAACATAACTGATAGTAAACTTAAAGTGATTTCTAAAAAAAGTGAAGGTGATTTTAGAGGTGCATTAATTAATTTGTTTGTATTTGGAGTTTCAGATACTAAAGATGAAGATAATATTGTTTTAAGAGAGAAAAGAGAACATATCAGAGAATTAGTTAAATTATTTTTTTATGCAAATAGTGAGATTATTGAAAATAAATTAATTGATGTTGATGCTGAAAACTTAATATCATGGCTTGATGAAAACTTAAAAGAAACACAAGAAAACTTAGATCAATCTTATTACTGGTTAAAAAAATCTTCTAACATGATGAAAAATATTAAAGTTACTCAATACTGGAGACTTTTATATTATGTTTTTAAATACATTACAAATGTCGCTGACTATGCTAAACCAAATAATAAGACAAAAAAAGGAATAAAAGAATCAAAAATTAACCTTAAGAAATGGTTTGCTAAAAGAAAATATAAAAAAATGATTGATCATAGTAAAAAAGTTGCAAAAGAATTAAATATTTCAAAGAAAGAGGTTTTAGATAACTATAATCTTTATAAAAATATAATAATCGAAGGTGAATAAAATGAAAAAAGAAGTTAAAAACTTAACAAGATTTATGACAGAGAATGGTTTTATTTGGGGACCAAGTCCAGAGATTTATGGTGGTTTTTCAGGATTTTATGCTTATGCTCCTCTTGGTAAATTACTAAAAGGAAGAGTTGAATCACAGATTAGGAATTTTTTCTCATCAAATGATTTTTGGGAAGTTGAGATGCCTACTGTTATGCAAAGAGAAGTTTGGAAAGCATCAGGTCATTTAGATGAATTTAATGATCCTTTGGCAAGTTGTAAAAGATGTAAAGAAGAATTTGCAGTCGATAAAATTATCGAAAATGAGCTAAATTGTGAATGTCCTGCAAAAATTGATGAAATTAATGAAATGGTTGAAAAAAATAATTTAAAATGTCCTGAGTGTGGTGGAAACTTAGGTAAAGCTTCTTTAAAATCATTAATGATAAAAACAGAAGTCGGTGAAAGAGAAGCTTATTTTAGACCTGAAACTGCAACAACTACATATCTTCCTTTTAAAAGATATTATCATTACTTTAGAAGAAAATTACCTTTCGGTGTTTTCCAAATTGGAAAAGCTTATAGGAATGAAATTAGCCCTAGACAACATTTGATAAGAGGAAGAGAGTTTGTTCAAGCAGAAGCACAATTATTTTTATCTGAAGAACAAAAGCACAACTTTGATAAAATTGATGACTTAAATAAAGATCAAAAAGTACCTATCTTAAAAGATGATAGTAGTGATTTAATTAAAGTAAAAGTTAGTAAAATGATTAATGACATTTTAAACAATGAATCTTATGCTTGGGCTTTAATAAAAACTTATAATTTCTTTAGATCCTTAGGTATTTCTGAAGATAAAATTAGATTGAGAAGACATGGTGATGATGAGAAAGCATTTTATGCAGATGATGCTTGGGATGTTGAAATTAATATGAACTCTTTTGGATGGATTGAAGTATGTGGTGTTCATGATAGAACAGATTATGATTTGAAAAAACATTCAGAACATTCTCATGAAGATCTTAACTTTAAAAAAGATGGTGAAATTATAGAACCACATATTATTGAAATTGCAGCAGGAGTTGATAGGATTGTTTATTCCATACTTGATTTAAGTTATGAAAAAAGAAAAGAAAGTGAAGGAAAAACAACACTTGAACTTAGTCCTCATATTGCTCCAATTCCTATTGCAATATTTCCATTAATTAAAAAAGACGAATTAATTGATGTTGCAGAAGATATTAAAGATGATTTAAATAAAAGATTTGCAGTTTTTTATGATGAATCATCAAATATTGGAAAAAGATATCTTAGAGCAAATAAGAAAGGAATTCCTTATGCAGTAACTGTTGATTTTGATACATTAGAAGATAGTACAGTTACAATAAGGGACAGAGATACAGAAGAACAAAAAAGAATTAAAATATCAGAAATAAGGGAAATAGTAACTAAACTAGTTGAAAGAGATATGACTTTTGAAGATATTGAAAATCAAGAAAATAAATAATTTTTTTCTTTTTTTTCTTATTTCTTCATTTCTTTATTTATCTTATTTAAAAATCTAATATTTTTAATTGATTTACTTTTTTAGCAAAGTCTGGAAATATCATTCCTTCATCTTCAGGAGATTTAATAAAACCTTTTTCCATCATTTCTTCTATTAATTCAACGTAATTAAATGAAACTCTTCCAGTAAATAAAACTTTATAACTACCATTATAGTTTTTAATTTCTTCAAGTCCTTCAAAATAGATATGATCTTTAATACAACCTCCACCACGATGAGCTCTCATTGAAATCTCCCAACTCATCTCTTCATCTAAATCATAACTTCTAAGTTTTTTAAAAGTACTTTTAAATGAATTTCCTTCAAGAACGTTATAAACAGCTAAACATCTCACAGCATACTTTTTTAATTTAAAATCATTTAAACAATCTTTAGTTCTTTCAAAATACGTTGCAAGTCCTTCATTTGTTTTTGATTGTAAAGGGAATCCAAAATTAAATATTTTGAATGGTTGTTTAGCACCATTATTTGCTAACACTGCATGGACTCCAACTTCATGTACCGCAAGACTATTTAATATGTTTTTTGGATACATTCTATTTCCAATCTTTATTTCTTTTGATAAAGAAGAAGTAAGAGTAGCTCTTTTTTTCTTTGAGATTTTACAAATCCAACCATCTTTATCTAACCCATATTCTTTAATTTTGTCATACATCACTTTTTTTACATATTCTGGTTTAATATCACTTTTGGGAGATTCACATTTTTTTAAGTTATTTAAAACATCTTTTGCCTTTCTTACTGTATCTTCACTTGGAATTCCGTATATTTTTGCAGTCTCTTCTTTGATTATTTTAGAATTACCTAAATTATTTAATATCTTAATTTTAGCAAAAATATTTTTTACAACATTTAAATATGGAATAGATAACTTTCTCAATGTTTTATTTATCTTTTTGTTAGAAAATTTAACTTTATAATCATACATTCTTTCAATTCCTTCTGCCATATTTTTTAATCTATAATCTGGCTTAATTGGGATTACTATTTTTTTAAATGACTTTCTAACTTCTTTTTCATTAAAATTTGGATTAGTTCGATACTCAAAATTAGGTTCTTTTTGTTCTTTTAGAAATTTTTCTTTTTCTCTACTTTCATTAATTGGTCTTAAATACTTTAAAACTTTTAATTTTCTATTTTGTTTAAGAATGCTTTTTTCTAATTCACTATATGGATTATTCATATTTAAACTTAAAAAAATCGGTATAAATATTTTTCTTATATTATTAGCCTATAATATCTAGTTGAGAATAAATTAATAATTTTTTTGAGGTAATTTTTTATAATTTTTATTTTTAACATTAATGTATACAAAATGAAAGATGATTCTAAAAAAAATTTGGTAACAGAAGAGAAGTTAGATAAATACATAAAAACTACAAAAAAAGCATTAAAAAAGGCAGAAATCTGTGTACCTAAAAAAACTCATTTTTATAAAATTGCTAAAGATATAAAGAAAATGGCAAAAGATTATCTAAATGATTCTGAATACTTTAAAAAACAAGGAGACTATATTAGGTCTTTTGGTGCAATTAATTACGCTCATGGTTGGCTTGACAGTGGAGCAAGACAAGGTTATTTCGATGTTGATCATGATAATAAACTTTTTACAGTAGATTGATATTTATGAAAGAAATTGTCGATTTAATCTCAAAGGAATTTGAAATAAAAAAAACTACTAATTCTTCTAAACTTAATATTAAAGCAAAAAACTTTCCTTTAAAAGAATCTAATTTTAAAAAAATATTAGATACTAATCATTCAAATAAATTAATGTTTGTAGACGGAGGTAACTCTAATATTTTTGATAATGGTGCATTATCTACTGATTTTTTGAGAATTGCAAATGTAAAATATCGATTGAAAGATAAAAATTTAAAGTTAAAAAATGTTGAAAAAAAAGATTACCTCTTGATAACAAAAGTAAAAAATGAGAAGTATCATTGCCGTTTATTTGATTTTAATAATAGTAAACTGATTGATAATTTCATAATTAATCCTAAAGATCCTTCTTTAAGATATGGAAGAGATATGATGCCAATTTCTTCTACATCTTCCTTAATTAGAAGAATACTTGAAATAAAAGAATTTTATAAAGAAAATGATTCTCTTCTTGTAATTGATGGAAGTTTAGATTATAAAAAAGAACCAATAAAACCTTATATGCAAAAATTATTTAAAAATATTAAAGAAAATAACTGTAACCTTGTTGGAATATCTAAGACAACAAAGTTAATTACAAAAAATGATGAATCTGTTCAATCTTTTTTAAAAAGGTTAAATTTTGAAAAATCCTTCATTAAAGCTTCTGAAAAAGAAAATTTTAGTATTTATTTTGCAAACTTTCATCCAAGATCAAAAATATTTAGGGTAGATTTATTTAATGAAAACACTAAAGATAGCTCTAAAGTTTTTTCAATATTAAAAAACATTAGTAATGATTCAAGTTTTTTAGGATATCCTTATGGTTTAATAAAAGTAGATGAATTTGCAAGAATCACAAATAAAGAGATTTCCTTAATTAAGTCTTTTATTAGAGCAACTAACAATAAAAACCTTTTTTCTTCAGACAATAATGCTCATAATGTTTTAGATACTATGAAATTTTGAAAAGTTAATTTTATATAAATAAAGAATCAAATTATTAATATGAAACATCAAGAAAAAATAGAGGATAAGTTAAAAGATGCTGAAAAATTTTTAAAAAATACAAATCATCTTATTAATGTAACATATCCTTTAGTTGAAGATGGAAAACTTCTTTTAGGAGTTGTAGAAAATTTATTCCTTGCTTCAACTTGTTCTATAGAGTCTCTTTTAATTTTAGAAAGATCTAAAAAAAATATTCCTCCATTTCATGACTCTTTTGAATCAAAATATCGTGTATTTAATGAAAACATTTTACAAAAATATCGTTTTGATGAAAAAGAATTAGAAACAATTCGTGAAATAAAAGATATCCTGATGAAACATAAAGAGAGTTCAATTGAATTCTCAAGAAAAGAAAAGTTTGTTATTTGGGATGACGACTATGATGCAACAACTTTAAAGTATGATAAGGTGAAACATTTTTATAATATCGTTAATACCTTTTATAATAAAGTGAAAGCTTTGGTGAAAAATAATGACTGAATATTTAGATTCTCTCGAAACAGCTTTAAGCGAACTTAAAAGGGCAGAACATTCAATTTATGTGAGTTTAAGGTATGCTAGAAATGTTGAGATTATGGAAAGTATTATTGAAAGAATTGTGAAGTCTTATGAGTCTATTTTTAATTCATTGTATTACTTTAAACTCGAAGAGGACGGTATTGAAAAGAAAGAAACTATTCGTGAAAGGATAGATATTATTAATAAACTTGAAGAAGAACATTGTTTAGATCAAGCGTCAAATTTTTATGAATTTATTAGACATTTAAAAAACCAAAAGAACCTAATTGAAAATAGATATAGACGTTTCTTTGGTATTATATATTTCTTAGAAAATAATTATATTTACATGCTTGATATAGACCAAATGAAAGAGTGGCTTGAATTATTGAAAAAACATTTCTTATCTGCTCAAGATATTATCTTGAGTGAGGAAGAATCTGTAAGAGGTAATGTAGGAGAATGAATATATTAGGAATATTTTCATCCAAAGGAGGTGTTGGAAAATCAACTGTTTCAGTTAACTTAGCTGTTTCCTTATCTCGTTTTGGTAGAAATGTTTCTTTAATAGATTTTAAAGGTGGAAGTCCTCATTTATCACATTTTTTTGGAAATGAAAGTATTCCTGGATTAAGTGAGCTTAGTAGTGGGGATTTATCGGGAGATGAAGTAATATATGCTTATGATCCTACTTTAAAAGTTATTCCTGGTGGATTAAATAAAATAAATGAAATTAACTTAAATACATTTGATCCTTTCATAAAACAAATAAAGAATTCTTCTGAGATTGTTATTTTTGATATGCCAAGTTATCATACTTCTATTTATGATCAAGTAATAGATTATGTTGATTATGGTATTTTAGTATCTAATTTAAATCGTACTAGTTTAAATAATTCATTAGAGATGATAAATAATATTAAAAACGATGTATCTTTTTTAGGAACCTTCATTAATAATAATACAAAAAAGAAGTTTAAAAGAGAATCAATTGATAGTGATTATAATTTATTATTATACATACCTTATTCTTCAAAATTTGAGAAATCTTATGATGATGGAGTTCCTTTCATTGAAAAATACTACGATCACGATATTTCTTATGATTTTAAAGAGTTTTCTGCTCAATTAATTGGAGAAAATTATGAGATGAGTCGTAATATTAGTTTTAAACGTCTTTTTGAGCGTTTTATTAGTAAAATTTAACTTTTTTATCTCACTTTCTGCTTTCTAATATTCAACTTTACATATTCTATTATGTTATTTTAATTACTTTATAATTAGTTTCTTCCTTTTAGTTAATTTAATTATCAATTTACCTTATTTATTGTTACTTACTTACTTACTTACTTACTTACTTACTTACTTACTTACTTACTTACTTA
>CAZXZL010000016.1:8457-19243 GCA_964645415.1 uncultured Methanosarcinales archaeon
TTACTTACTTACTTACTTACTTACTTACTTACTTACTTACTTACTTACTTACTTACTTATCTAATTGCTTATTATAAATCTAAATTCTTTTTGATATATTGTTAATTTTTTGATATAATATATATTCTATTTTTAGTAATTAAATTTGATTGTTTTTATTTGTATTCTTTAAATTTTTGTTTGTGTTCATGTGTTCAATCACTGTTCATTTGTGTTCATGTGTTCAATTACTGTTCATTTGTGTTCATGTGTTCAATCACTGTTCATTTGTGTTCATGTGTTGTTCAAAGTCCTTTATGTCTATTTTATGTGTGTTAGAGGCTTTCTCTCTTTTTGTGTTCATTGTTGTTCATTACTGTTCAAACATTATTGAACACTGTTTGAACGTTCATGAACAGTTCATGAACACTCTTGAACACTCTTGAACAGAAGATTTGTATTTGTTTTCTCATATTAGTTTTATTGTCGTTTTATGTAGGTTTTAGCTATTTTGTGATTATTTGAATATTTTGAACACTGTTCATGAACACCTTTGAACACTCTTGAACACTGTTCAAATTATGAACTTATTTTGAAAAGAATTTATTTGTTTTTAATCAAACTTATTTAGAATTTCAATACAAATAATTTTATTAAGAACATTGATTTTAAGTTTATAATATGAAAAAAGGAATGAATTTTCTTGAAATAAATACTATTAAAGAAGAGATTGAAGAAATGATGCCTATTAGATTTGGTCAAATTTATCAAATTGATGATACTTTTTTAGTAAAGTTAAAAAAAGGATATTATATTAGAATTATTCTTCCTAATTTAATCTATTTATCTCATAAAAGAGAAAATATTGATAGAAGTGGTAACTTTGCTCTTTTCTTGAGAAGAAGAATAAAGGGAGCATATGTAAAAGAAGTGAAACAATTGAGAAGTGAGAGAATTGTTTATTTTAAACTAGTCTCTAAAGGCAAGGTTTTCTTTTTATTTGTAGAACTATTTAGTAAGGGAAATATTATTCTTACTAATGAAGATAAAGAAATTATTGGTGCTTATCATTCAAAAATAGGTAGTAGTAGCTTTGAGAAAGGAGAAACTTATAATCTTGATAATCCTTATGATAATCTCTTTGAACTTTCTGAAAAAGACTTTAATGAAAAGTTTGAAGATGTAGATCTTTTTGAAGTGATAAAAGGTGGTTTTGGAAAAGTTTTAGCACATGAGATATCTCTTAATGAAGATAAATCAAGGTATGAAAACTGGAAGGAGTTACTTTCACGTGAGAGAAAAGGAATACAGTATTTTGAAGAAGGGGAAGATGAGGATATTAAGGACATTTCACCAATAGAATTGAATTATTATTCTAATCTTAAAAAGAAAGAATTTGATACATTCTCTGCTGCTTTAGATGACTTAACTAAGAGATTTTATGAAGTAGAAAATAAAGAAAAAAAAGCTTTAAAAAAATCTCTTCGAGATCAAAAAGGAAGAATTGATGAAATTAATGATGGTGTGAAGTTAAATAAGAAAAAAGCTGAGTTTTTATATCATAACTATCAAGAGATAGAAGAGATTTTAAAGATGATGAGAAAAAAGTTTGAAAAAGAAGGTGTTGATGGTTTAAAGAATTTCTTAAAAGAAAATAACATTCCATTTAAAAATATTAATTCAAAAGAAAAATCTGTTGTTTTAGAGTTTGATGATTAACATATGAAAGCCATTATATTAGCTGCTGGAAAAGGTAAAAGATTAAGACCTTTAACTAAAAAAATTCCTAAACCTTTAGTTAAAGTATCAGGTTTTCCAATTTTAAGTTATCAAATAAATGCTTTAATTAATTTAGATATTACTAATATAATTATTTGTGTCGGTTATAAAGGTAAAAAAATTATTGAATTTTGTAATTCAAATTATTCAAATGTTGATTTTACTTTTATAAATAAATCTAATCTTCAATCTACTAATAACTTATATAGTCTTTATTTAGCTGAAAAATATTTGAAAAAAGATATCCTTTTAATGAATGGAGATGTTATTTTTGATAAAGAAATATTAGAAGGTATGATTAAAAAACCTTATAGTCAAATTGCAGTAGATAAAAATAATTATCTTAAAGAGTCAATGAAAATAAAGCTAGATGATTCAGGTTATGTTAAATCAATTTCAAAAGAGATTTCTGAAGAACATTCTTATGGGTCTTCTATCGATATTTATTTAATTAAGGAAAATGAATTAATTTTTTTTAAAGAAATAATGAAAAAAATTATTGAAATAGATAAAAAACTTGATGTTTGGACAGAATTTGCTTTAAATAAAACATTAAAAAATGAAAATGTTTGTTTTTTACCTTTTGAGATAAATGATTTAAATTGGATTGAAATTGATGATTATGATGACCTTAATAAGTCTAAAGACCTTTTTAATTAATTTTTTGTGTGGTTAAAATGATGTTAATAAAAATAATTAGTTCTTTTTTATATATCGTTTTAGATATTCTTTTATCTTTTTTATCCTACTTAATACCTAAAAAACAAGGTTTAATTGTTTTTACATCGCACTATGGAGAGAAGTATAAAAATAATAGTAAATATTTATTTGAGTATTTAAATAGTAATCTTGATCTTGAAAATAAACTTAATGAAGGTAATTTTTTATTTATTTGGGCAACAAGATCTAAAGAAGTTTATAAAAGTTTACTTGAAAGAAACTTAAAATGTTCTTATACATATTCGCTTAAACACATATATTATATTCTAAGAAGTGAATCATTTGTTATTGATAATTCTTTAAAAGGAATTTTTTTTACAAATGTTTTTAGTTTTTTAGGAAGGTTTAATGTAATACAATTATGGCATGGTACAGGTTTTAAAAAAATAGTACATCAAGATAAAAAAGTTAATTTTATTAAAAAAGTTTATTATTTCATGAGATCTTCAACAATTAATAAGGTTATTGCTTCTTCAGAATGTGATAAATCTAAAAAACAAGCAGCTTTTATAAATGATAATGTTATCATAACTGGAAATCCTCATGATGACATATTCTTTGAAAAGACTTTGGTTAAAACTAATTATGGTAAAAAATTAAATTTTAAATCTTATAATAAAATTATTCTTTATGCTCCTACTTTCAGAGATAATAATTTTATTGAACCATTCAGTTCTTCTTTTTATCAGAGATTAAGTAGTTTTTTAGATCGAAAAAATTACTTTTTTTTAATAAAAAAACATCCTTATGACGATAATTTCAAAGTCCCTAATAATTATGAAAATATCGTAGATATTACTCCTTTTATTTCTGATGTTCATGATCTTTTGATTGATATTGATTTATTAATAAGTGATTATAGTAGTTTGATTACAAGTTTTATTTTTACTAATAAACCTATTTTGTTCTATATTTATGATTATAAAAATTATGTTAAAAACTCAAGAGAGTTTTATTATGACAATTTATTGGATCTTCTTCCTGGACCTTTGATTAATAATGAAGATAAACTTATTCATCACATTGAAAATGAATCTTGGTTTTATTCTGAAAGTAACATGAAAAAATATAATTCTTTTAAAAATAAATTCCATAAATTTCAAAATGGTGGTTTTTCAAAAAGAGTTTTTATTAATGTTTTAAATAACTAATTAGGGTGTTTTTAATGAGTAAAATAATAGGTTATACTACAGGGGTTTTTGATTTATTTCATGTTGGTCATTTGAATATATTAAAGAAGTCAAAAGAATTTTGTGATATTTTAATTGTTGGAGTTACTATTGATAAAACAACTGAGAAAATCAAAGGAAAAAGACCAATTATTTCATATAAAGATCGCTCAAGAATAGTTAGAAGTATTAAATATGTTGATGTAGTCATTCCTCAAAAAAAAATAGATGAAATTGAGGATTATCATTATCTGAAGTTTGATTGTATCTTTAAAGGTGATGATTGGGAGGGTACTGAAAAATGGAGAAAACTCAAATCTTTTTTTAAAAATAAGGGTGTTGATGTTATCTTTTTCCCATATACTGAAAAAATTTCAAGTACTAAAATTAGAAATAATTTATAATTAATTTTTTATTATATCTCTTTTTTATACTTTAGATTTATCTAGAGATCTTTATTAAATCATTAATTATGGTTTATTTATTGTCAAAATGCGATATAAATTAAAAGTTAAGGATATTATAAAAGAGAACTATAATGTTAAAACATTTAGGCTTGAGAAAAAATTTGATTTTAATCCGGGAGAACATTGTTTTATTATTTATGAAGGTGCTAAGAGACCTTTCACAATTTCTAGTTCTATTGATTCTAATTTTATTGATTTTACTATCAAAAAAGTAGGTTATGTCACTTCAAATTTGTTTAATAATATCTCTGTTTCAGATTATCTTGAAGTAGAAGGTCCTATGAAGAGTAATTTATCGATTAATCCAAATCCTAACAAAAAATATGTTTTTATTGCTGGAGGTACTGGTATTACTCCTTTTTCTTCAATATTACTTTCTTATCCTAAATATAAGGATAATTTCAAAGTTTTCTTTACTAATTCTACTAAGAAAGATATTTTTTTCAAAGATCGCCTTAAAGGTTTTAATGTTGATTTTATAGTAACAGAAAGAGATGGTAGAATAAATAAAGAGTTTTTATTGAAAAAAGTTGAAGATTTAAGTAATAAACATTTTGTATTGTGTGGTCCTAAACCTATGGAAGAGTCAATTAAAGTTTGCTTAAAAAAACTAAATGTTGATAATTCAAAAGTTATTTCTTTTTACTAGTTTTTAAGAATTTATTATGTTGTTTTTATTTGTTCTCATTACTTTTATTCAGTTTTTTCTTCGTATTATATTTTGTTTTTCTTAATTTATTATAATTATTATTTACAGAAGTATTTTATTATTATATTAGAGTTATATTAAGAATTTAGAATGAAAAGAAAGACAACGGCGAATTCAGGCTCCCAATTATAAAATCAGTACTACTGAAAACGTCGGTATGCTTAACTTCGGTGTTCGGAATGGGTACCGGTGTAACCATACCACTATGGCCGTTACAATATTTGTAAATATTCGGTGTTTTATATATTTTTCTCTAATTAACTTTCATTGAGTTCATCTTTCAAACTTTTTTTTCTTCTTAGCTTATGGTAATTTATTCCAAATCGATGTGCTTCATTTCTAATATTTATTAAAAGCTTCATCATTGGTTCATTATTATCTATGTTTATTGGATCTTTTTTATGGTGTGTAAAAATTTCTTCTTCTCTTTTTGCAATTGAAATTATTGGAATTTCTAAGTTTAACTTGTTAAGAGCTTTTTTTGCAAATTTTAATTGTATTTTTCCTCCATCTATTAATATTAAGTTTGGCATATCTTTTTCTTCTTTTATCAATCTTTTATATCTTCTATGAACTACTTCTTTCATTGCTCTAAAGTCATCTACTCCTTCTACTGTTCTAATTTTAAATCTTCTATAATTATTTTTATCTTTTTTACCATTCTTAAATCGAACCATACTTGCAACTGTTTCACTCCCTTGAGTATGAGATATATCAAAGCATTCAATTATTCTTGGTTCTTCTTTTAGTTTTAATTTCTCTTTTAATTGTATCATTTGTCTGTATTCTTCTTTATATTTTGATTTTATGTTCTTTTTTGCTAGTTCAAGTAAGTCTTTTTTTAGACCTCTTTTTGGACTTATTACTTTTACTTTTTCTTCGGCTTTTGCTTCAAGATAATTTATTATACTTTCATCTTTTAGTTTTTCTGGGATTATTATTGTCTTAGGTACTTGTTTATCAGAGTAGTATGTTTTTATGAACTCTTCTAAATAATCTTCAGTTTTATCTATGGTATACCTATCTTTTCCTGTTAGTATCCCATTTCTCACATAAAAAACCATTATCGTAACTTTTTCTTCATCTTCAATATAATTTATTACGTCTTGATAACTTTTCTTCTTTTGTTCAATTATTTGTTTTTTCTCTATTTCTTTTATTGCTTCTATTTGTTCTTTTTTTTGCTTTGCTTTTTCATACTTTTTTTCTTCTGATAGTTTTTTCATCTCTTTTTTTATTTCTTTAATTATTTCTTTAGTTTTTCTTCTTTTTAGAAAATCTTTGACTTTCTCTATGTTTTTAGAGTATTCTTCTTTGCTAATTTTATTCACACATGGTGCTTTACATATGTCTATTTGATATCTTAAACATGGTCTTTTTGGAAATGTTCTACATGTTCTAATAAAGAATTTTTTTCGTAGTAATCTTACTATGTTATTTCTTAAATCGTTAACAGTATATGGTCCAAAATATTCTCCTTTTAGATTCTTTCTTCTAGTTACAATTAATCTTGGAAATTCTTCTTTTGTTATAACTAGATAAGGATATTTTTTTGAATCTTTTAACAGTACATTATATTTTGGTTTATGTTTTTTTATAAGATTTTGTTCTAGTAATAATGCTTCTACTTCTGTTTTTGTTATCATAAATTCAACATCACTTATTTTTTCAATTAGTTTTCTTGTTTTAATTCTTTTTTTTGAGTTATCAAAATAACTTCTAACTCTATTTTTAAGATTTTTTGCTTTACCTACATAAATCACATTACCTTTTTTATCTTTATATAAATAACATCCAGTTTCCTTAGGTATTTTGTAATCATCTATTGAAAAGTCCATATTTATTTAATGTTAAATACTACAGTTTTTTATTTATTTTTATCCCTCAATTTTTATCAATTACTAAAAACAAAGTTTTTAGAATCTTTAAATCAAAGATTTAATAGAAATTGACTAGGATAGTACCATACGTTGTATGGCACGGTAGTTCCTATAAATTTCTATTTCTTTTTATTTTTGTTTTATTAGCTTCTTCTTTTTTGCTTTTGGATGATTTTGATCTCTATACTATCGAAGATGACTCTGCCCTACTATTTTTCGAAGAAGATAAGGCGAAGCTTTTTTCAAAGAAGATGAAAAATGTATATTTTTAGACTTTTTCACCTAAAATTACTACTCTTGAAGCATCCAATCTAATTGCTTTAAATTGTCTGAAATATCATAACCTGTTGCTTTTCTTATATAATCTGAAGCTTTGTAAAGATCATTAATATTATTTCCTGTTTGAATGTGAATGTGTGGGAAAAACCAACCACAACTTGTAAAACTTAATTGTGTATGATACTCTGCTTTCAATAAGTTTAATACTTTTTCTTCAATCTCATTTGAATAATCGCCTTTAAAATTATTTCTTATAAAATCCTCTCTTGATATATTATTTAATTTTAAGTCAATATATTCATTTCTTGCTTTCCAAATATCTTTTAAATACATACTTGCTTTATTTTGATAAATTTCATGAACTTTATCTTCTTGATTTTCTGCAACATCTAATAATGGTCTTTGATAATTTTTTTCTCCTCCTGCACAATCACATCCGTCAGTCCATCTACTTAAATTTCCACATAAACAACTCCAAGATGATCTTTCATGAATGTCACTTTCAATTGGGTCTACTTCTTTAATAATCTGATCTAAAGTTTTCATTTCAACATAATCTCTCTTTTCAACTGATTCTGGAAAGTATGCTGCCCACTTATCTGCAAACTCATGATGATGCCCAAAAGTCTCACCATCATATGCTAAAAGCATAAAATCAGAATCTCTGTTCTCTACTAACTCATCTAGAGCTATGTCAGCATTATCTAAATATCTTGTATCCCCTCTTATTTTTCTGTTAAATGCAATATCACTACTAACTGGATTAAAGAAAAAATATATTATTGATTTATTATCTCCTAAATCTATTTTATGTGGTTTTGATGAATTTCCATAACCTCTCTTTTGATTCCAAGAACCAATAGTGTATTCAATTCCTTGATTAACTAATTCTTTACACACTCTCTTATCTGTTGCTGTTTCTGGAAGCCACATTCCCTTTGGTTCTCTTTTGAAATATTTTTTGAAGTGTTTTTTCCCCCAAATAATTTGTGTTTTTAAGTCTTCGTCATATCTAATTAAGGGCATAATTCGATGATTATAAGGTTGAGCAATTGCTTGACCTTTATCAGACTGAATAATTGATTCAAGAGTTTCTTTATCATTCTCTTTAAACCACTCAATCAATGTTGGGCCAATATTGAAGCTAATATTTTCTAATATACCTGAGTTAGAATTTGGCTTATAGCACTCATTGTTTATTTGTGATGCCCAATAATCGTTTCCTCTCGGTTGATAGAAATGCCAATGTTGTGAAATACAGATCTCTCCCATTTTCCTGATTCTTGTTTTTTGTTTATTTAAATTTTCTGAAAACTTTCTTATTTAAACAATATTTTTATAATTTTATCACTTTCATATTTAAATTAACTTATAAGTTAGTTAATTATTGGTGTTTAAAATGCCCCAACCTTCTATTAATCAGACATTAGATTATGCTAAAAAATATGCTAAAAGTTCTAGAGTTTTTAAAATGGAGAACCATCTTTCAAGCTTAGATTACGATGATTTAGAAGATAATATTGTAGATAAAATAGATAACATTAGAAAATTAGGTTACAAAAAGATTATCTCTAACTACTTAGAAAAAGCTAAAAGAAAATCTAAATTAGGTGATTATTCAGGTTTTGATCATTATTCTAATAGGATTAAAATTTATTCAAAAAAAATAGATGTTGATTATCCAGAACAACTAAAACAACTAGAAAAGAAAATGTATCCTAAAATGTTAAAAAAGAACAAAAAGAAACTTCAAAGTTATATTAAATCAAATAATTTAGAATTTTTAATTATGTCTTTAATAAAAATTAGAAAAGCTTCAGAAAGTTTAGGTAAGGATATAGATGACTTTATTTATGATTCTCAAAAACATTTTGATATCGAAGAATTAGTCTCACTTTATCATGATAATGCTTTAATTAGGGCTGAAATTGGAAACGTATATGAAGTTAGTTTAATTTTAAAAAATACTGAAAGATATTATGATAAATTACATCACTCATATTTTATAGAAAAAGAGTTAATCAAAGATATTTCTTATAAAAACTCTAAATATAATTATATCTCAAAAGAAAATTAAAATATATATCTAGTATGCTAAAGATTATCTCTTCGTTAAAGTGCAGTGTGTAGGGCAAAATCCTCTTAAAAAAATATCATTATAAAAGTTGATATAATATTCTTAGAAAGATTTTTAAAGATTACTTATGATTTTATTTTATGGACCCCGGCTTGTTTTATGTAACTATATTCAGTTTAATGGTACTAATAGGGATTTTATCAGAGTATCTTGCTGACAAAACAAAAATTCCAGATATTCTTTATTTAATGATATTTGGAATGATTTTGGGAGTAATTCCTTATAATGGTTCTTATTTAATCTCATTTCCAGATGCATTTTTATCTTCAATTGGTATACTTGCCTTAGCAATGATTGTTTTTGATTCCACATCAAGACTTCCATTAAAGAGTTTTGACACTTTAAGTGGAGAAGTTATGAAGTATATATTTTTATTTGTTATTTCAATTTTAGTCTTTTTAAGTATCTTTATTCATTTCTTATTTGGTTTTGAATTTTTTCATTTATCTCTCATTTTAAGTTCATTAGTCATTGGATCATCTCCTGATGCTGTTGAAGCAATGTTTAATTATCTCAAAGAAAAAAAAGTTCAGATGGACTTTTTAGAAATAGAATCTATCATAAATAGTCCTTTAACTTTAATTCTTCCATTTATCTTTATTGATTTTGGACTTAGAGCAACAGATTTTTCAATGGAAGTATTACTCTCTGGTTATATCTCTCCTTTCTTTCAGGAAGTTGTTACCGGTATTGGTGCAGGTGTTGTAGTAGGGATAATTGTATTTAGAGGGATGAGAAGAAATTACTCAGAAAAGATTTCACCTCTCTTACTTTTAGCTTCAGCTTCTTTATCATATGTTTTAGCTGAAAACTTAGGTGGAAATGGAGTACTTGCTGTTACAACATTAGGAATTTTCTTTGGAAACATGTATGTAAAAGAAAAAGAAACCCTTCATGAATTTTCTTCTTTTCTATCAAATTTATTAAAAATATTAATCTTTGTATTATTAGGTATTGTAACAAGAGTTGATCAGATGTCATTAATAGATATCTTAAGACCAATAATATTATTTTTAGCATTTATTTTATTACGTTTCATATTAACATATTTACTGTATAAAAATAAACTAAGTTTTGAAAAAATACTATTTCTCACTTTTAATGCTCCAAAAGGAATTGCTACAGCTATTGCGGCATTTACATTATTTTCAATATTCGATCAATACTCATTTCTTTTACCAACAGTTCTTATATTTGTATTGATTAGTATTATTGTTTCTGGAATATCAGTTTATGTTTTCAAAAGAATAGAATCTCGTAGAGAAAAGATGAGGGAACACTTAAATCATGGAAAAGGAAAAAAAATTTTAAGTGAAAATGAACCGAATTCAATTTAATTATTCAGAAATTATAGATAATTTATGGGTCTGCTGGGATTTGAACCCAGGCAAAACGGTCCGAAGCCGTTTATGCTATCCAAACTACATCACAGACCCAAACTAATTTTTTAAAACCATACATTATTTTAAATATTTCCAAAAAAAATTCAATATAACTTAATGAGGTTATCTAATGAAAATATTACATTATTTATAAAATAAACTAGTTACTATTAACACATAATTACATTTTTTTTTATATTTTGAATAACTGTTACTATTAGTATATATTTTAGTTTCAAGTATATTTTATTTTATATGGGGAATCATTTTTATTTAGTTTTAATT
>CAZXZL010000017.1:0-18917 GCA_964645415.1 uncultured Methanosarcinales archaeon
TTATCTAATTCAATTAGACTATCTTCAATAAATTTAGATAATTCATCTTTTAATTTAATTAAATCATCTATAATCTCTTTATTAGATTTATTTATTAATTTATTATAATTCTTAGTTTTTGGATTTAATTTTTTAGAATAAATTGTTCCTCTAACTAATAATCCTTCATCAATAATATCATAAGGTTTTTCAACATTCTTTGCTCTTCTTTTCATTCTATTTTTTAATTGTACTCCATCTTTTAAACTCATAGTACATAAGTGAATGTTAAGATTATACTTTTTAGAATAATCAATTATTTCTTTACCCAACTCAATAGATTTTTTAGATAACTCTTTATCAAATTTCTTAGGGTCTTCAAATTCATTTAAATTTAAAAAATCAATAGTATTTTGTGAAAAATCAACTAATTCTTTAATCTCTTCTTTTTTATTAACTAATAAAGGAATTTCAATTCCAATATCCCAATCATACTTTTTTGCTAAATTAATTCTTTCCCAATATTTTTTATTATCAAAATTAGGATGGAATCTAATTTCATCTAATCCAGAATCATATAATTTCTTTAGTTTATTTTCATCAACTAAATTTAATGAAGTATAAAGATGTATATGAAAATCATCAAATCTATCTTTTAAGAGGTTTATAATTTTTAAAGTTCTATCTAGTTTTAATAAAGGATCTCCTCCTGTTATCCCAGCACCTTCTGCATCAATTAATTCAGATTCTTTTATTATTTTATCAAATTCTTTTTCATTTTTAATTGGCCACTCATCTGCCCAAATAACATCTTTATCTTTTCTTCTTTCACCTAGAGGACAAAACCAACAGTCTCTTGGACACAATCCAGTAACATAAATTACAACTTTAGAACCTTTTACACAATACTTACAACCTTCAGGTAATTCTCCTTCAAGATAAGAACTATAATTTGTTTTATTCATTTTATTAATATTTTATAATTAAATTAGTTTTTAACTCTTATGACTTTATCAGTAAATTTTTGAATCACAAAAATTACTGGAGTCATTAATAACAGATTTAATTTCATTTAGTTCATTATTATTAAAATATTCTAAATTCATATATACTGAATCAATTAAAGAGTTAGAATATTGCTTTTTAAATTCACATAAATCAAAGTCAGAGAATTCATCTAAAAAACTTTCATAAAAATCATTATTATAATAATATTTATTTGCTTTAGCTATCTGTTTTTTGCTTTTTTCTAAAAATTTTTTATCTCTAGAAAAAAAATATTTAATTGAGTTTGATAGTCCTTTAATAACTTCATTTCCTGGATTTATTTTAGATTTGAAATTTGATTCATAATTTTCTATCATTTCATTAATCTTGTTTGAATAATTAAAATCCATGGTGTTATAGTATATACTCCTCATTCCTCGTGAAAAAAGTTCTGGATTGATAATGCCATAATTCTGGTTAAAATTATTTTTTAAAATATTAAAAATATAATCTGGCTCAAAACGATATCTTTTTTCAGATTCATTAAACTTTTCAAACAATATTTCCTCAAGTTTACTTTTATTTTCTAATGGAATAAATTTACTTTTAGAATTTAATCTAGTTTTACGTAAAGTGGATTCGTAATATGCTTTATAAACTCTATTCTTTAACTTTGAGATTTTATTAAATATTTTCATTTTAATATATTTCTTATTTTTTTAAAAATCAATCTTTCTTATTTAACTTATAATTCTCTTTTTAAGTACCTTTTATATTGTTTTGAATCTTTAATGATATATTTAATCTTCTTTTTTTCTTCTTTATCAAGTAAATGATAACCTGCATAAGATAAATCAATTAATGAATTAGAATATTGTAATTTAAAAGAAGCTAAACCTTTCATAGAATATCTTAGTATAAAATCAGAATAAAATTTATCATTTTCAAAATAATACTTATTAGATTTTGATAAATTATTTTTAGCTTCATTTAAAAACTCATCATTTTCTGTAAATAAATTAAGAATAACATATGAGAAACTATTTATTAATCTATTAGCTGGATTTACTTTTCTTGTAAATTCGGGATTATCATTATATTCATCATCCATATTAGATTCTAATATATCTGTTAAATTTGAAGAATAATCTAAGCTCTCTTTTTGGTAGTATATTTTTCTTAATCCTAAAGAATACATTTCAGGATTAACTATTCCAAAATCTTTATTATAATTATTTATTAAAAAATCATAAACAAAATCATTATCATAATTTAACATAGTTTTTACTTTTTTTAATTTATTGAACAACCTGTTTTCATGGCCTGATTTAGAATTTTCTTTTATATAATAACTATAATTATTATCTCTGTTAAAATTTAAAAATGACTTAAATGTAACTTTGTCATACTTTTTTTTTAGACTATTAACTTTTTCTACTAAATCCATTTTCTATTTAATGGTAGTTAATATTTTATTTATAATTTATGTAAATCTTTTTAATTTTTAAACTAATACCAATATACTTTTATTATTTTAATTCTTTTTTAATAAAAAAACCTATAAATAAATAGGATATTACATATTAATGAATATTTCAAATTTAAAAGGAAAAACAATCATTGTTGATTGTTATACTGATGAACCTTCTGGTTTGGGTGTTCCACCATACCTTGGAATTTATCCTAGGTTAGTTTATGGTGCTTTAAAATATTTAAATAAAGAGGTTATATATTCAACAATTGATGATTTAAGGTCTAAATTAGAATTCAATGATGATTTAAAAGGAGAAACTTATAAAATAAGAAAATCTAGTAGTAGCAATATCAAATTATTACATTCAACAGGAAATATTAAAGATATTTCCTTAAAGAAATTAAATGATTTTAATATTATTTTTATTGGTGGTGTACACACTCCTGGAAAATATTTAAGTGCAAAACCTGCTACTAGAAAAGAGATTGATAATTATTCATTAAATTTTAAAAAATCTTTTATTTTTGGACCTTTAATTTATGGAAGTGGTCAATATGGTGGTTCAAAAGCAAGTAAATCTTCTATATCTCAAATTAAATTAGATGTTGATAGAGAGATCTGTTTTAAAAATGCTTTTTCAATAATTGATCATATTCCTTGGGAAGTAATGCTTGAAATTGAAACCGGATTAGGTTGTATTCGTAATAAAGGTTGTAGTTTTTGTACAGAACCTTTTAAAAATAATCTTTTCTGGAGAGAACCAGATGATATTTTAAATGAATTAGATTTATTCTTTCAAAAAGGTGTTAGTAGAATAAGGTTTGGAAAACAAACTTGTTTTTATTCTTATCAAAACTTTAACTTAAAGAAATTAAAGAAACTTTTAACTGGTGTTTGGAAGTTATCTAACCCTCAGGTTGTACATATAGATAATGCAAATCCTAGTCATATAGTATCAAAAAAAGGTAAGAAAATCACTGAAATGATAGTAAAATATACTACTTCTGGAAATATTGCGGCGATGGGTGTTGAATCTTTTGATCCTAATGTTTGTGAATTGAATAATTTAAACTCTTCTCCAGAAACTTCTTTGGAAGCTATAAAAATATTAAATGAATATGGAAAAAAAGTTGGTGATAATGGGATGCCTCAATTTTTACCTGGTTTAAATTTATTATTTGGATTACCTGGTGAATCTAAAAAAACACATAGTTATAATATGAGATATCTAAAAAAAATATTAGATTATGACTTATTTTTAAGAAGAATAAATATTAGAGAAGTTGTGTCTTTTGAGGGTGCTCCAATTAGTAATATGAATCTTCCTAAAGATACAAAAAAATATTATTGGAAATGGAAAAAAGAAATTAGAAAAGAGATTGATAATAAAATGTTAAAAAAAGTAATTCCTAAAGATAGAGTTTTAAAAAATGTATATTTTGAAGTATATGATGGAAAAAAATCTTTTGGTAGACAATTTGGAACATATCCTATCGTTGTTGGAGTAAACAGAAGGGTAAAGTTAGGAAAACCTTATGATGTTAAAGTAACTGATCATATGTTAAGAAGTGTTACAGGAAAAGTAATTAATGATTTAGAAAAGATTTAATTTCATTCATCTTTTTATCCATTAAATTTCTTCCATATTCAAAACTTGAATCAATACTGAAAAAATCAAGAATGTTTTTATCTGAAGTATCTGGTTCAATTAAAAAAATATCTGCTTTTCTTTTTGCTTCCTTTAATTGTTCCTTAAAAATATTATTTTGAATATGAATTGCTGAAGCAGAAAGAGTTTTAATTAGGTCTGGATCATTACTTTCTTTACTATGATTTAAAAAATTAATTACTATGATTTTTTTATAACCTTTTTCTACCGCTCTTAATATAGGTACTGGGCTACTAACCCCACCATCAATTAAATAATTATCTCCTTCTTTAACAGGCTCAAAAACACCAGGTAGTGAAATACTTGCTCTAACTGCTTTTGTTAAATCTCCTTTACTAAAAACATATCTTGAACCATCAATAAGTTTAGTTGAAACACATTCAAATTTTTTTGGGAGTTCTTCAATTTTTGCACCCATAAAAAATACATTGAAAGTTTCTTCAATTTTTTCTCCTTTTATAAGAGATTTATTTATAATATTTATATCAAGTAATTTAAGAAATTTTTTACCAAGATTTTGTTTAAATATTTTTTTAATATAATCAGTGTCATATTCATATGCTACACATGCTCCAATCATTGCTCCAATACTAGTTCCTACAATATAATCTGGATCAGCACCTAATTCTAATAGTCTATCAATTACTCCAATCCCACAAAGTCCTTTTGCTCCTCCTCCTCCAATAACTAAAGCTATATCTTTCATATTTTTATTATCTATTAACATTTTATATATTTTTCTAAGTTTTTAAATTCTAAAATTGTACTATATTCTTTAATTTCATATTCATAATCTTTATAAATTAAAATCCTCCTTTAACATTATGAAATATAATTTTAAAAAACTAATCTTAATTACTTTTTCATTATTCTTTTTATTTTCATTGTTTAATTCTGTGCATTCTTTAGAGAATTCTGAAAAAGTAACAATATACTATTTTTATGGTGATGGTTGTCCATATTGTATTGAACAAAATAATTTTTTTAATGAAATGATTGTTGATTATCCTGAAGTAGAGATTATAAAATTTGAAACATGGAGATATCAAAGTAATGTTGAAGTTTTAGAAAATATGGGTGCCTTAATTGGTGAAGATAACATTAGAGGAGTTCCTATAACTTTTATTAATGAACAAATGTTTGTTGGTTTTAATGATAGAATTGCAAATAGTATAATATCAAATATTGAGTATTGTATTGAAAATGACTGTCGTGATTTAGGAGAAGATGTTATTTATAATCCAAATTATGTTGAAGTTTTTACGATAGATGATGTTGAATTAAGTTCTGATGGTTCTTTTAATTATATTTTACTTTCATTAATTATTTTAATTTCTATTTTTGCTGGTTGGTATATGCTTAGAAATAGTGATGATGAATTTTAAAGAAAAAAATAAAAAAAGAATCAGTTTTGAATAGCTGATCCAATAATTGCTGATCCAGTAATAATTCCTGCAGTTAAAATCGCCATATCACCAGCAATAGCAGTAAATCCTGCCCAGTGTGCTCCAACTCTAATAATCCAAACTGTTACCATAAAATAAATAATTCCTAACAGAATTAATACTACAGAAGCTAAAGCAGTACCTAATAAATTCTTTAATATATTACCAATTTTTTTCATAAATATCACCTATTATTTGTTTTAGTTTAATTTTATAAAAAAGTTACTATTTAAAAGTAATTACTTGTCTTTTAATTTTACAGCAGTTCCATAAGCAAGCATTTCTGAAGCACCTTGCATAATCATAGATGTAACAAATCTAACATTAATGATTGCATCAGCTTCCATCTCAATTGCTTCATTAACCATTCTATTATAAACTTCATCTCTTGACTCTCCTGCCATTTTAGAGTAAGCTTTTACCTCACCACCAATTATTGTTTTTAAACTTGCTCCAATATCTCTCACAAAATTTTTAGTTCTTACTGTATTTCCCCTTGCTATTCCTAATATTTCAGTAACTTCTTTTCCAGGAATATTTTCGCTTGTTGTAACAATTATATCTGTCATTTTTTCACCTCAAAATTTTATTTCTTCGATTTTATCTTCATTCTCATTTAAGATTAAAATAAATCCTAAAATTAATAATAATAGTCCAATTAAATTAGGAATTAAAAATTCTAAACTGAAATTAATTGGAAAGATAAAAAAAATTGAAATTATTATTAGTACAAACCCACCTAAAACTCTTGTTAAATCAAATTCCATATTATTTGATAAGTCTCTTTTTAAATATATAAAGGTTTCTATGTTTTTTAAGTTATCATTTATACTTTTTTTAAAGAAAATGCTAGAAATTATTTTTTTGTTTTATTTTTTTATTCTTGTTTTATCTTATTTGAATTATGTTTATTCGTTGAATCTTCTTCGAAAGTTGTCTTCTTTTTATTCTTTTAATATTTATTCGTAGAATGCTAAAGAAAATATATTCGCTTTTCATCTTTTAGGGTTTTATCGGAATTTTATACTCATCTTATTTTTTTTATCGTCTTTTATTTTTTATTAACAAATCAGCAGATTTTTTGTTTTTATGAATCTTTAATTATGTATAAAATTCCTTCTTAATTTATTTTAATTACCTTGATTTATCTGTGTTATATTAATTTTTATTACTATAAAATTAAAAAAATTTTTTATAAATAACATTTTAGACAATTTTCATGTATGGATCCTATTAATTACTCATTATCTAGTTCTGAATATAAAAAAAGAAAAGAGGAATATGGCGAGAATAAAATTTCATTAGAAAGTGATGTGACTCCACTAAAAATATTTCTAAGACAGTTTAAAAACTTAATGGTCTACATTCTTTTAGCTGCTATTGTATTATCTTTAATTCTAGATCAAGCATATCATGCTGTAATTATTGGAATAATTATTGTTTTTATTGTTTTAATGGGTTTTTTTCAAGAGTATAAAGCAAGCAAAGAAATGGAAGCATTAAAGAACCTATTAGTTCCTGATTCAGTAGTAATACGTGACAAAAAGAAAAAAGTAGTTCCATCAACTGATATTGTTCCAGGAGATATTGTATTCTTAAATAATGGAGATAAAGTTCCTGCAGATGGTGTTATCTTAGATTCAAGTAACTTTTCAGTAGACGAATCAATCATTACTGGTGAATCTGAGCCACAAACAAAATCTTCTTTTGAATTAGATGATGTTCATCATGACTTTGATTTTGAAGACTATGATGATGAAGAGAAGGTTTTCATGTCTACATATGTTAATTCTGGAAATGCTTATGTAAAAATATTAGAAACAGGAGATAATACAGAATTTGGAAAAATTGCAGGAATGGTTCAAGGAGAAGATGATTCATTAGAAGATGTTGTTGATAAACCATTAAAATATTTAACTAGTTTTGCTTTAATATTAGTTTTTATTACTGCAACCATTCTCTTTATTAGAGAAGGAGATATAACTGATTTTCAATCTATTGCTTCAATCCTAGTTATGGCTTTAGCAATGCTTGTAGCAGGAATTCCTGAAGGATTACCACTCGTTGTAACATTGAGTCTTGCAAATGGATTAAAAAAGATGTCTAAAAAGAATGTAATTGTTAACAAAATGGATTCTTTAGAAGATCTTGGAAAAGTTTCTTTCATTTGTTCAGATAAAACAGGAACAATTACAAAAAATCAAATGACTGTAAAAAAGTTCTTTTTCAATGGTAACATGTATGAAGTTGAAGGAACAGGTTATAATAACAAAGGAAATATTCATTTTGGTGTAAAAAATGTTGATACTGAAGAAATTGAATTATTTATTGATTCATTATTATTATGTAATGATTCAAGTTTAACTGATCGTTCAGATGAAGATGATACCCCAAATGACTGTTTAACTTATGGTATTATTGGTTCATCAACTGAAGGATCACTTTTAGTTCTTGGTGAAAAAGCTTCAAAAAATAAAGATCAATTAGAAAAAAATCATAAAAGACACGAAGAAGTTCCATTTTCCTCTGATAGAAAAATGATGAGTACATTAAATGAATATTCTTTAAATAATAAATTAAAAACTATTTCTCAAGACTTAGGTTTAAAAGATAAAAATGACGATTTAAATAATGAAAAAACTGTTTTTGTTAAAGGAGCAATTGATGTAATATTACCTTATTGTAAACGTGTTGTTAGACATAATAGCATTACTTTACTTGATAAAAAATATAAAAATAGACTAAAAAATGATGCTCATAGTTTATCTGAAAATGGTTATAGAGTTCTTGCAGTTGCAATTAGAGAAGGAGATAATGAAAAAGATCTTGAAGAATTAGAAAAAGATAATCTTATCTTTTTAGGATATGTTGCTATTATTGATCCTGCAAGAGAAGATGTAAATGAATCAATTAAAGTTGCAAATGAAGCAGGTATTGATGTTATGATGATTACTGGTGATCACAAAAAAACTGCTACTTCAATAGCCGATTCTGTAGGATTAATAGATAAATCAAAAAGTAATTATAAGGTAATGACTGGAGATGAGTTAGATAAAACTAGTGATGAAGAGCTTTCAAAAATTATTGAAGATGTAAGAGTTTTTGCTCGTATGAAACCAGAGCAAAAATTAAGAGTAGTTGATGCTTTAAAAGATAATGATCATGTTGTTGCAATGACTGGTGATGGTGTTAATGATGCTCCAGCTCTTAAAAAGTCCGATATAGGGATATCTTTAGGTAGTGGAACAGAAGTAGCAAGAGAAGCAAGTGAAATTGTTTTAAAAGATGATAAATTTAGTACAATCGTTACAGGAATTAAAGAAGGACGTCATATATTTGAAAACTTACAGAAATTTTCATCATTTCTTTTCTCTTGTAATATTGCTGAATTAATTGCTATTTTTGTATCAATATTACTTAAATTACCAATTGCTTTTACTGCACTTCAAATTTTATTAATTAATTTAATAATTGATGATATGCCTGCAATTGCAATTGCATTAAATCCTTCTTCTCATGATATCATGGAATGGAAGCCAAAAGACAGGGGAGCTCCGCTTTTTGATAAACAATTAACCGCTCTTACTATCTTTACTGGTTTATTAAGAACTTCTGTTGTCCTTGGATTTTTCTATTGGGCATTAGAGTTTACAGATTTACCTATTTTTGGTGCAAGAGGTGTAATATTTACAGCTATGACATTCCTTGGTATCATGTTTGCTTTTAGTTTTAGATCATTTAGAAAAGTATTAAATGTTGATATCAGTAGAAATAAGTTTATGCTTTATGCTAGTTTAGGTTCATTACTTGTTTGGTTTTTTGTAACCTATAGTCCTTTCAATCACATATTTGAACTTGCTAGAATTCCTTTTCAAATTATACTATTGATATTACCTATTTCATTAGTATCTGTTTTTGTATTGGACCTTGTTAAATATAAAATTATGAAAGGCTTTTACAATTAATTTTTTTTATTTTTGAATAAATTTAAATAGAATTTAAACTGTAGGTTAATATGAAACAACATTCCTCTGTGAAAAATTTCAAACTGATTCTTTTTTTTATATCTATTTTATTATTTTCATTAACATTTTCTCAACCGATTTTTTCTTTTAACTTTGAAAGATTTATGAACACTGAAATTTCTGAATTATATAGTTTTATTGATAGAACAGTTTTAGATGATGAATTAGGTTTTTTTGAAGTTGAAACAAGAAATAGTGAAGGTGAACTAACTTCAATTAATATTTATATGGTTGGTGGAGATCTTGAACTCTCACGTAGAAGAAGGCTAAAAGAAGAAAGATTAAACCTAATTAGAGATGAAACTTCCTCAAAAAATGAGATAAAAGAAGTATATGATCAAGTATCAGATGGAATAATAAGACGGACAGATGATGATAAACTAATAAAAGATAAAAGTCTTTCTTTTTGTCCAGACAAAGATCAATCTTATTTAGATTATAAAGATTATTTATTACGTTATTATGTTGATGTTGATTCTAATTGTGATGGAAATTTTATTGTTAAATTTGAAGATGATGTTGATATTGATGAAAACTATTATTCTTCAAATATTACTTTAAAAATATCTAATGACACAAGGAAAAATGATTTAAAAGATAAATTTTTAGAAATTCATTCTAATTCTATTTATATTCCTGAAAATTCACATGATGATTTAGGTATAGAAAGTAGTGATTCAACATTTAATAATAGATTAATTAAAGAATATAATTATGATCGTTATTTTAATGAAGAAATAAATCTTTTATTTGATTATTCTACTTTTAGAGAAGATAAAAATTTAGGTGATACCTTTTTTGGAACAATTATTTTTCCTGATAATAATGATGAAGAATTTATAGGTGTTTATAAAGATGATTTAAGAGATGTTTCTGCAGTTTCTTATCATAATTCTTTTTATTATGAAATAAATGATTTAATTGAATTTTCAGAATATGAATCTGATCAAGATGATGTTAAAGTTTATACTATTAATAGATTATTTATAGATGCATATGGAGGTGAAATTGATTCTTCTTTTTCATATTTACCACAATATGTTATTTCTCAAGATGGTTCTTCAGAACTAATTGGATCTTTTGATATTTATGGAACTGTTGATGGTGATTATAATGATTTTGTAGATTTTTATCGTGATTTTTATCTAGATTATCCCAGTAGTAGAGTCTCTTCGACTTTAAATAATATGAAGAATCTTGAAGAAAATATCGAATCCTTAGAAGTTCCAATTATCTATGAAGGCGTTCTTGGTTCAATGAATATAAACGAAATATGTAACGATCCATCTTTTAACTTACCTCATAGATGTGAAGTAAGTTCTAGTTTTTCATTACTTGATTTTATTTATGATTTAGCAATTGAAGAAGAAATTTGTCCTAATTTAATTATTTCAATTATTGTTACTGAAAGTAGCGGTGATTGGAAAGCTAATGAAAGATTATTAGGTGGACAAGGGTCTATAGGGATGATGCAAATTTCAGATGTTTATGGTGATGATATAGGATTATATGGGAATAATTACGACTTGAGACTTCATCCTACTTTAAATATTATCCATGGTGTTTCATATATATCAAATAGAGTTTCTAACTTAAATAATTTAAATGAAGAAATAAATTTAGAACATAAATCAGATTATTTTTTTGGTGCAATGGGTTATAATTTAGGGCCTAGTTTAGTTGGAAATTGTGCTTCAAAATTTTATGGTAATTTAGAAGAGAAGTATTCTTGTATAATTAAAAATGCTTATAATTATTATGATCTAAATAATAATATGCCTAATGAAATGATTTCAAATAATAATGAATTAAATACTATTATAGACCAATTTGATTCCTCTTCAAGTAAAGTATATGAAGGTGGATCTTTTGGTTTTAAAGTAATTTCAACATATGATTATATCTCTTATCATATAGGTGAGTTTCCTGAAAGAGATACTTTTAATGAACTATATTCGGTGTTAATATGATTAATAATAAATCACAAATCTCCCCAATAATAATAGTAATTGCAGCTTTATCTTTAATAGTGCTTTTTGTTATGATAAATATATTTTCATCACATTTTTTTGAAACTATTGGTGCTGCAGATGATATTGTAGCAAGTAGAAGATTTTGTGAATGTATTGCTAGAGATGAATTCTTACATTTATTTTGTGATGATTCAGATTTTTCTTTTCTAAACGATTTTTCATCAAGTGAAGAAGAGATATTACAATCAAAAATTGAATCATGTAGGCATATGATTGGTGATGAAATAAATTGTGGAGATGAATTTGATATCGGTTCTGAAGTTAATTTAATTGCAACTTTTATTAAAATACCTGATTCTTGTTTAGAACATACTGAATAAATTAAATAAGATTAAATTTTATTTTTATCAGAATTATTAAAATTTGGATGAAGACTTATTTCAATATCTTCAAAATGATTTTCTTGTTTTAATTTTACTTTTTCTCTTGTAGAAAGAAAAACTAAAGGCATAAAAGTCATTATTTTATCTTCTTTAGTTGTATTATTTGAAATTAGATCTGAAAAGAATATTTTTTTCCTTTTTAATTCATTAAACATATCAGTTACTTTTGAAAATACATTTTCCATCATTCTATTAATATCTCTTGCTTTATCTTTTAATCTTCTCTTCTCTTTTTTCTTCTCTTCTTCTATCTCTTCCATCTCTAATCTCCTTACAGTTTTTTTCTCATATACTTTAAGAGCTTTTTCAAGTCCATCAACCAAATCATAAATACTTACTTTTCTTTCTCTTGGTTGAGGAGTTTTCATTTTTATATCTGGTGGACTATCATCTTCGATTCTTGATGCATGATCTACATCAAAAAAATCATTAATAAATCCATCATCAAATTGATTAATAGCCATTTCATTATCTTCGGCTTGTGTAAATAATTGATCTAATTCATTTAAGTCATCGTCATAAAAACTTTCTGTTTTTAATTTTAGAAGAATTGATGCTGCAAGAACTACCTTTCCTGACAGTCTAAAATCTAAATTTTCTAATGCTTTAATGGTTTCAATAAATCTTTTTGTAACAAGAGAAACATTAATATCCCATGGATCCATCTGTTCACTTCTTACAAGTTGGTAAAGTAAATCTTGCCATGTGAATTCATCTCGATCAAAAATAATACTCATTACTTCTTCCATACAATATGAGCTTATTCAAAGTATTTAATGTTTTTCATTTTTTAACTAGATTTTTAAACAATTTGAATAAAAAATTTAATCTTCTTTAGAAATAATTAATCTTTTTTTTCTTTTTTTTCATAACTTGAATGATAATCTTTAAAGAAATCTGTGTTAAATACTTTTTGAAGTCTTTTTGTTCTTTTTTTACCAATCAAATCTACCATTTCTAAGTCTTTTTCAGTAGAATTTACTAAATTTTTAATAGTCCTAAACTTTTTTAATAGAGGTATTGCAAGAGTAGGGCCTATACCTGGTAATGATGAAACTACATATCTAATTTCACTAAATAAGTTACCTGTTTCTTTTTCATTATGAGGCATAAATTCTTTTCCTAATTTTTTTTGTTCTCTTTTTGCAATCATATAAAGATATCCTGATGTATCTACACTATTTTTTGTATAAATAATTGGTATTCCAAAATCGATAGTAATTGTTGATATTAATCCTCTTATTGCATTTTGATGTACTTTTCTTATTGAGTATATATCTTCATTACCCTCAACAATAATAATTGGTTTTTCATAAGAAGTCATTCCTTTGAGTTGTTTTAAAAGTCTTCCATCAACTAAGGAATTAATAAAATCTTCTTTAGTTTTATATTCAACAATACATCTTTCACTAAGCTGGTAATCTCCTATATCCATCTGTGTTCTATTTATATTTACTTTTCTCTTTTTTAAACTTCTAAGTATTGATGAATTTTTCTCTCTAGAATCAACATTTATAACTACTTCTTCAGAATTTTTATTTGTATTAAATTCATCTAATGTTTTATGATTTTTCTTTTTATTTTCAACAACTATATCTTCTTTAAGTTCTTTTAATATTTTATACATTCTTTTTTCTTTATGATAAGAACTCCACCTATATGCTTCATCTCTTGTTCCTTTTGTTACTAAAACGATTATTTTACCCTTTTCATGTCTTGCTGTTCTTCCTTTCCTTTGAATTGCTCTTATTCCTGATGGAACTGGTTCATAGAAAATAACTAATCCAACAGATGGAATATCAAGTCCTTCTTCTCCAACAGAAGTACTTATTAAAACATCAATCTCATCATTTCGAAATCTTTCAATTATCTCTTTTTGTTCTTTTTGTTTTAAACCTTTTCCTCTTTTTTTACTCTGTCCAATAAAAACAGTACATTTTAGTTTATCTCCAATTAGCTCTTTAATTCTATACGCTGAATCTCTATATTGTGTAAATATTATTATCTTTTTATTAGTATTTTTTTCTACTATTTCCTTAACTTTATCATATTTTGGATGATTAATGTTAGTTTCTAATAATTTATTCATAACTTTATAACTTTCAATTATATCTTGATCTTTAAAAATTTCTTTTGCAGCCTTTGTAGTATCATCAAATTTTAATTTATTCATAAAGTCTTCAAATTGGTCAAGGCCTTGAGTTTCAAGTAAATTTTGTGCATGCTCAATTTTCATTGCCTGTGCAATTATAGAAATTAATTTAAAGTAATCTTTTGATTCACCTTGAGATATTAATGCTCTTACCTTTTTTTGAGCATTTAATAAGTTCCTTTTAGTTATATTAAATCTTTTAAAACCATCAAATTTTGATATTTCTTTTTCCTTTGTTTTTAAGAATTTTTTTAAGTTTTTTTGTATTTTTTTAAATCCTTTTGGAAGTTTTACTTCTTTATACTTTAATTCTCTTTGATGTAAATATTTTTTAACTTCAGGATGTTTTTTTGTTCTATATTCTATCTGTTCTATACCTAAGTTTTCAATAATATCAATTACTTTTTCTCTTTTACTACCTGGTGAAGCTGTAAGAGCTAAAACTCTTGGATAGTTTGCTTCTTTAAGATATTCTTTAGCTAAAAAAGTATATGAATATTTTCCTTTAGCACGATGAGCTTCATCAAATACAATAAGGGAAGTTTTTTTGAAGTTATATTCTCCATTAATGATATCATTTTCTATCGTCTGAGGAGTAGCACAAATAATATCTGAATCATCCCAAATTTCTTTTCTTTTTTCTTTCTTTATTGATCCAGTTAATATACTTGCTTTTCCAATGCTTGAAAATGTTTTTAAGTGTTGTTCAACTAAAGGTTTTGTTGGAGCAAGTATAAGTGCTTTTGTACCTTTATATTGGTTTAAACGATATTTAGCTAAGAGGTATGCAATAAATGTTTTTCCAAGTCCAGTAGGTAGAACAACTAAAGTATTTTTTCTAATTGTTTTAAGAAATATATTTTGTTGATACTCCCTTGCTTTCATTTCTTTTTCATTCATTTTTCATTTTATAATCTAAAATAATCCAATGTAATGCTTTAGATAATTTTTCAGGATCATGTCTTAAAATATTATCTTCATTTAATATATCATATTTTATAATACGTTTATCATTATTTCCTTTTACCATCTCTTTCTTTTCTTCATTTTTATATCTCTTTAAAATTTCTTCTTTTGGTATTTTATTATTCATTAAAATTTTATCAATTTTAATATGTTTTTCAATTTTATCAACATAATCTTTTAGTTTATAATCAATTGTTTCAAGTCCATTCATTATATTAGAGATGTATATAACTTTAGCATTTGATTTATTAATTGCTTTCGAAATATCTTTAATTAATAAGTTTACAAGAATACTTGTATATAGAGATCCTGGTCCAACAAATATATAATCACTTTCTAAAATTTTTTGAATTGCTTTTGGATTAGCTTTAATCCTTTTACTTCCATTTTCATTTTTTAAAAATAATGATCTAACTTTCTCGTTATTTTCAAATTTATATTTTGTAAATTTTTCTTCTCCTGAAATAACTTTATTTTTGAATTTTCCATTAAACTTAGTTTTTTCGTATGTAACTGGAACAACTTCATGTCTATTTATATTTAGTATTTTATGAGCTTCTTTTAAACCTTTTTCAAAACTACCTTCCATACCATTTAATGCTGTAAGAATTAAGTTCCCTAAACTATGTCTTTCTAATTTTTCATCAAATCGGTAATTAAATAATTTTGTCCAAGTTTTAACATCATCTGATAATGCTACTAGACAATTTCTTATATCTCCTGGTGGTAAAATCCCATATAATGTTCTCAATTTACCAGTACTCCCACCATCATCTGAAACACTAACAACTGAAGAAATATTTAATTCTTCAATTTTATTTAATGCAAGAAGTAAATGAAAACTTCCAGTTCCACCACCAATTGTTGTTACATTAGTCATATATTTGTGAGAATTGTATCTTTTTTAAAGTTTATCTTGATTTTTTTGAATTTTTTATATATTTATCAAAGGATATATTTCTCTTTTTTCAAACCAATCTTCATAGAATATCTCTTTTAATTCTTCTTTAAATTCTTCATTTGCATTTAATCCTTTAAGTGATCTAAATAGATCTTGGTAATGTCTTAAATATCTATAATATCTTGTATTAGAATAACTTTCTGATACATTTAATTTATTTTCTTGTAAATGGATTTGTTCTGATACTGCAAGTAATTCTGTAATCTCTTTTCTAATATTTTGTTTTATAAACCTTTTTTTATAACTAATATTGTCTGAATAATTTTGATTATCATAAAGATCCCTCCATTTTAAATCACTACTTGCATTAATATAATCTTTGTTATCATCAATTATTTTTTTTCTATTTAAAGCTCTAACATGATTGTACTCATGAAATATAACACTCATAAAATCATCCTCTTTTTCTAAATTAAATGCTTGACTATGTACGGTCATATCCATTTTAATTTCTTTTTCTCCTTTATCTTCTGGATTAACAGTAAAATAATTTACTTGCATAATAGCTCTATTATGTTTTTTACCAGAATAATTTGCTGTTCTTAATTGTCTTGGAGTATCTACTTCTTTTTCATAATGTAATTTTTTTATTACTGATTCTAAATATAATTGTCTTATTTTTGGATTATTTATTTCTTTTACAAGTTCATAATCAATTTCTTCTCTAATGTTTAGAAGATTACTATTTTTTATAGTTAATTCTAAGTTATTATAATTTTTAATGGTATTATTTTTATTATCTTCTTTACTCATTATTCCTTCTGATTTTTGTATTTCATAATTAATTAGTTTTTCTAATTGTGATTCAGAATTAAATATGTTCTTTATGTTATTAATACTTGGTGAAATTAAAGTTAACCCTAAACTAATTGCTCCAACTGTAATGAATTTAAACAATTTAGAATTTCTAAATCGAGACATAAATGAATCTTTATTATCATATTCATAAATTTTATATCTCGGTTCATCAATCATTTTACTTCTATAAAGTAATAACTAAATTAATACTATTTATATTTTATCTAAATTGGGAAGTTAAATGTTAAGTATAAAAAAGCAATATATATTACAATAATTGCAACAGGGAAAAAATGAAACATATAATTTAATGAGGCAATTACTTTATGCCAATCATCTTTTAATACTTTAACATCTTCAAGAATTTCTTCCATAAAACTTATTTTTCCTTTAGATAGTTTTTTCTCTGTTTTAATAATTGATGAATCAATAACTTCTAAGTTTATGTTTTTCTCCTTGATTATAAAATCAGAAACATTGTGAGCATCAGTTGTTAAAAAAATCATCTCATCATAAGTTTTTTCATTTCTATATTTATAGAGTTTTTTAGTTAGTTCTTCTGAAATTCCATTTGAATCTAAAGTAATATATAGATATTTTTTACCATCAATTTCTTGATTGATAATTGAGAAGTCTAACTTATCTGAAACATATGTACTTATTTTAAATTCATATAATTTTTCTTGATCTAATCTTTCTTTTAATTTAATAATAGATTTCTTTAATCTTATTGCTTCTCTCTCGCCATAAACAATATTAGGATCAACATCACTAAATGGAGCATGATTATGAGTATCTACAAAAACAACTTTTTCATTTAATATATTTCTAATTTCTCTAAATATTGTGCTATCATAATCATCTTTTTTTCTTCCTTCTAATATAAATAAATAAAAGTTATTGAACTTTTGCCCATAAATTGTAAATTTTCCACTAGTTGTATTTAATATCTTAGATGACTTTTTATTAACTTTATATTTACCTTCTTTTTTGAAAACTCTTTCATTAATCTCAGGATTAACAGGATCATCTTCATGAGAAGATGGGAAATGCCAAAAGAATCCTTTTTTATTTTTATTTAACATATTAATAACTTCTGTACTCATTGAACCACCACCAAAACCTTTAATAGGTCCTGGATGAAGCCATGGTATAACTATTTTGAAATTTTCTTTTTTATTTTGAAATTTTATTTTTTGAATAGGTGTATCAATCTTTGTTCCACAATAAACCGTTGCTATATCATCATTAATAAAAGATGAGATCATTTTAACAGCAGAGATATCTGGAATATTAAGATGAAAGAAGTATTCTGTAATATATATTGATCCCATTAAAGCAATACCTAAACCAATAATATATAGAATAAAGACATAAGAAATATTGAAAACCACAAATCTATTTAAAATATTAATAACTGGTATAAAATAAATTAAAGGAATTAAAATAGGCATGATTCCTTTTTTTCCTTCTGTTCCAGTTATTGCAAATATGTTTATTGAATATAAGATCCCTAGAATTGATGCTACAAGTCTATTTGTTCCAAGTGAAATGACAATTGATGCAAAGACAAGTAATTGATTAATTAAACCCAATAAAAAAGATCTATCAAGATTAAACCTTTTTAATATTATGTTTGTAATAAAAGAATATATTACTGTTGGTAATAAGAAAAGAAAAATAGCATAAATAAAAGTATCAGTTCTTGGATTAATAATTAATGGAAATCTATCAAAGAATCCTGATAAAAAACCAAAAATTAATGAAAAAATAGTTATTAGTGCTAATGATAATTTATAATCTGGTGATTTAAATAAAATCTTTTGAAATTTTTTTAATTGATCCATCTTAACTATTATATTATAGATTATTATATAAAATTGTTTTTTTTTTTTTTAGATTAAAACTGTTATTAAGTTTTTATTTTTTTTAGTAAAGTATCTACTTTTTATCTTCTTCGTTTTTTGTCTTCTTCGAAATATGAACAATTTCATTCTTCTTCGAAACTTAGAAAAAAAACTTTGTTTTTTTCAAGGTGAGAAATC
>CAZXZL010000018.1:0-18406 GCA_964645415.1 uncultured Methanosarcinales archaeon
TAATTAAAAACTTATAAAAACAAAAAATCTGTTGATTTTTTTCAATTTTTATCAAGATTGACTAGGATAGTACCATATTTCATATAGAACTTTAGTTTCTATCAAATTCTATTCTTTTTATTTCATTCATATAATTACTTTTTTATTTAGATGATTTTGCCCTACAATATCTTTAGAAAATAAACGAATACATACACTTTAGCTAAAACGAATACACATTACGAAACTAAGTTTTAGAAGTTACAAAAACCTAAGCTTTTTGAACCCAAAAAAAGTCCATGACTTTTTTGAAGTGTTTAATTAAAGATTAAAATATTTTCTAAACTTTACTAATTTAGAATTAACTAAGTTAAAAAGATACAACAAATAATTTTTTTCGAAGATGATAAAACTAGATAATATTATGATTTTATCCTTCAAAACAATCAATAGTAAAATTTTCTAATTGTTCTTCAGGGACTGCACCAGATAATAATTCACCATTATTAGGACAAATAAAACTTGGAACACCGGTAACTTGTTCTGGAGAACATTGCATTATTGTATCTCTTTTGGTTCAAATTTGTCTTTTGTTTCTTCTATTTCTTCTTTAAAGTCTTCTTCTATCTCTTCATAATCTTTAGTTTTATTTAATGATTCATTTTTTGAATCTTCTGTTTTATTGATTTGTTCTTCAATAATTTCTTCATCAGTTTTTGTGTCTCTGACAAAACAGATAGGATCTTTATCTCCTTTAAGTATCCATACTTCTAAATAAGAATTCCTATCTTCAACGATTACTCTATAATGATCATCTTCATAATTTAAAGCACTTTGACATCTTTCGTGAATTTCATCTAAGTTTTCTTTTATTCTATCTCCTCTCCAAAGTACATATGAAATATCAGCATCTGGATGATTTTCCATAAAATTTTCTACTTGAGAAAGACCTTGAATATATTCTTCAATTTCTCCTTGTATACAACCAGAAAGAAACAAAACACTAACAGAAAGCAAAATGAAAATTAGGAGTTTTTTATTCATTAATATCACAAAGTTACTAATATTTTAAAAACTAATATCTATAAATAATTTGAAATATCTACTAAACAGAAAATCAGTTATATAGATCAAGAATTTATAGAAGAATATCTGATTTATTGTTAGGTTTTTTTACAAATTTCCTCAACTTCACTTTCAATTTTTTCATCTTGATTGGATTCCGATCCAATGGGAAGAAAAAACTCATAAATATCATTCGAAATTGAGATTTTTTTAAATATTCCTTTAATTACGAAATAAAAGATATAAAAAGTAATTAAAATTCCACCAACCTCTACAAAAACATCAACAGCATTACCATCAATAAATAAACTAATTACTAAAAAAGAGGTAACCAAAAAAATAGAAAATTTCTGAATCTTTGTAATAACATCTATCATATATAACTTCATAATTTAAAATATATAAATAATTTGGAACTTAATTAAGAATTATTTAAGAAATAAATTTATTTTAAGAAAATGTTATGCTCCGACCGGGATTTGAACCCGGGTGTTCGGCTCGAGAGGCCGAAATGATTGACCGGACTACACTATCGGAGCAACAAATTTAAGAAAATTAACACACTTAAATATTTTTTTATTTACCAATAATGCTTTTTATCTTATTTTTAGATAATCTAATAAACTCTTTGTCAATATCATCTAAACTAACTTTCTTTCCATCAATATAAACATCTTTAATCATATCTGGTTTTAAACTCATTACAATTTGATCGTATAAATTAACATAACTACCATTGTGACTAACTAAAGGCTCTAACTTATCTCTATCAATAACGATAAAATCAGCAACTTTACCCTTAGATAAAGTTCCAAAATGATCTTCAAGACCTAATATTTTTGCATTATTATATGTTGCTTGCCTTAAAATTTGATAAGAACTAAGATTATAAACTATTTTTCTAAATTTCATCTCTTCAAGAATATTAGAATCACTCCAAAAAAATCCATCAGTACCAACACCAATTAAATTAAATTTATTAAAATCAAATTTTCCATCCTTTAATTTGAATTCAGAAATAATAGTAGGTACAATTTTTCTAAGTTCATCTTTTTTTAAATAAATACCATGTGATGGAACAAAAATGGAATTTTGAATAATATTATACTTTTTTAAAAAGGAAATAATATCTTCTTTAAATTGATTTACTCTAAACTTAGTTTCAGCAATGTGCATGGTTGTTATAATATCATTATTTTTATCAATAAATTGTTTAAGTTTTTCAAAAAAATTAATATCAATATGATCTTCTTCAGGAACTTTTATAGAAAAATTAACTTTTTTATTAAGATCATAAGAGTTAACCTTATTTTTCATATCACTAATATTATCAACAGCAATCAAAGATCTAATATCACTTTTATGAGCAGCTTTTATTAAACCATTATTGTCTAAATAATAAGAAACATCGTGAACAAAAGTAACTCCTGATTTTAAACATTCATTATAAGATTTTAAAGAAGATATTTTAGATTCATAATTAGAGATTGACTCCCTTAAATTCAGCCATAAGTTAGTATGTGTTGTTTCATGTAAAGTTCTATCTTCTAAAACACCTTTAATTAAAATATCCATAGAATGAAAGTGATTATCAATAAAACCGGGAAGAATTATGTCTCCATTTAAATCAATACTTTCACAATCATAATCTTTAATAGAAATATCAATTATCTTACCATGATCTATAGCTAAATTACAATGGTCATAAATTGAATTAAAATCTTCTAAAGTAACAATTGTTGCATTTTTTAACTGATACATAAAGATATTACAAAAATCAAATATTTAAACTTTTTTAAATAAAAAAATTCACAAAATACACAAAAAATTATATAAAGATTATACAATTTTAATAATCATGAAAATCCCATTTAATGATATAGTTTTTGAAGTTAAAAGAAATAAAAATAAAAAAAATATTAGAAGAAAAGCTAAAAAAGCTATTGATAATCTTTACAAAACTGCAACAAATTCTAAAGATAAAAGTATAAAAAAAGAATGCTATCAACAGTTATGGAATATTAAATTAAAATATAATCTTGATTTAAAAAAAGAAGTTAAGATTAGCTTTTGTAGAAAGTGTAAATCATCTGAAGTTAAAACAAGAACAAAAAATAATCGTTTAATAAAGACATGTAAAGATTGCGGATATATAAGAAGGTACCCACTTGATTAAAATGGAAAAAGTAAAAAAATCAGAAATAATATTTCCTTATAAAGAAATTAGAAAAAAACAAGATGACTTAATTGATTCTATAATTGAAGGTCTTAATAAAAAGAAAAGTATGATTTTTCATGCACCAACTGGCCTTGGAAAAACTGTTGCAGCACTTGCACCAATGATTGATTATGCTAAAAATAATGATAAAAAAATTATGTTTTTAACAACAACTCATACACAACACAAAATTGTTCTTGAAACTGTTAAAGAAATGAATGAATTAAGCGATGAAAGAATTATTGTATCTGATTTATTAGGAAAAAGATGGTTGTGCTCTCAAGAAGATTTAGATGTAGGATATAATAGTGAATTTATAGAATATTGTAAACAATTAAGAAAAGAAAAAAAGTGTAGATTTTATAACAATACTTTTGATAAAGGATCTGTAAGTGATAAAACTGATGAACTAATAAGAAGGCTAAGAAAAGAAGATATTACTGCAAAAAAAGTACTAAATCTGTCTAAAGATGAAACATTGTGTGGATATGAAGTTGCAATTCAACATTCAAAAGATGCTGACATTATAATAGGAGATTATCATTATGTATTTAATCCTGAAATAAGAGATTCATTCTTAAAAAGAATTGATTCAAGATTAGATGACTTATTAATAATTGTTGATGAGGCACATAATTTAACTAATAGATTGAGAGAATCTGCAAGTGATTCATTATCCTCAAATACTTTATTAAGAGCAATAAATGAAGCTGAAAAGTATGGATTTAATGATTTAGTAAAAAGAATTACAAAACTAAAAATTGGAATAACAATAAAAACATTAAAACATATTTTAAAAAAATATTCTCATCGTAAATTAGATTATCTTCATGATAAGCTTGAAAAAGATTATGAAAATAAAATAGATAAAAAATTCTTAAAAACATTAATTGATGGTTTTGATAATTATGAGGACTTAATTGGAGAATTAGAAGCAGGAGCTGAATTTGTAAGAGAAAAAAAATATAGAAGTTATTTAGGTGCAATTGCTAGATTTCTAAGAGGATGGCCACATGATAGTAAAGGATATTTAAAGTATTTTACATTAATAGATAATCTTCAAAAAGGAGAAGAAGATAATTTCCAACATTTGAAAAAATTAATTAAAAGAAATACAAAAAATATTCAAGCAACTAATAAAGAGGATAAAATTGAATTAATTGCTGATTACTTATTAAGTAGAAATATAATTATAAAAAATTCTTGTCTCGATCCAAGTATTGTATCTAAAAAAGTAATAGAAAATTCAGAAAATATTCTTTTAATGTCAGGAACTTTAACACCAATTGAAAGATATAGTGATTTATTAGGTTTTAAAGATCCTATGATGAAAGAATTTGAATCTCCTTTTCCAAAAGAAAATAGAAAATTAATTTTAAACAAAAATATTACAAGTAAATATACACATAGAGGACATGAACAATATGAAAAGATGGCAAATTATTGTTATAAACTACATTCTTTAAATAAAAATGTAATTATCTTTTTTCCAAGTTATTTTATGTTAAAAAAGATTTATTCTTTATTTTCAGAGATGAATAATGAAAATTTACTTCAATCACACCAAAAAAGAGTTTTTACAGAATTTAGAGATATGACTCTAGAAGATAAAAATTCAATTATTGAATTCTTTAAAAAGTCAAAAAATAAAAGGAAAATTACTCTATTTGCTGTTGCTGGAGGAAATTTTTCAGAAGGAATAGATATGCCTAATGTAATTGATATTATAACTATAATCGGTCTTCCTTTAGCTAAACCAAACTTATTAACAAGAGCAACAATTGATTACTATGATTATAAATTTGGTAAAGGTTGGGAATATGCTTATACTGTACCTGCAATAAATAGAGTTCTACAAGCTGCAGGACGTGCAATAAGAAGTGAAGATGATAAGGGAGTCATCATCTTTGGTGATAAAAGATATTCAAAGTATAAAAAATACTTCCCTCATGACTATGAATTAGAGGTTCACAAAGATAATGATCAAATCATCCAATCAATTGAGTTATTTTATAGTTAATTATCTAACTCTAAAACTCAATTTTTCTATGTATGGTCTTTCAACTTTTTCAATCTCTAATGATTTATACTCTCTTAAAATATTATTAAGATAATCATCATGATAATTACATAATAAATTGATTACTTTTCCTTCACTTCCTGCTCTTGCTGTTCTTCCAATTCTATGAACATAGAAAGCTGGGTCGTTAGGAATATCAAAATTATATATGTGAGAAATTCCATCAACATGAATTCCACGAGCTGCAACATCAGTACATACTAATACTTTCTTATGACCTTTCTTAAAAGATCTCATAGCTTTATTTCTTTTGTTTTGTGAAAATCCACCATGAATTGATGCTGAATTAAAACCGTGTCTTCTTAAGTTTTTAGAAACTAAACCAGTTGTTCTTCTTGTATTACAAAAAACCATCACAAGATCACTTTCTTCTTCATTTAATAAATGTACTAATAAAGAAAATTTAAGATCTTTTGGAACTTCATAGATTTTTTGTTTTAATTTCTTTGGATCAACTTGCTTTTTAGCAGTAACATTAATTGGATTGTCCATGTATTTTCTTGCTAATGATTCAATCTCTTTAGGAATTGTAGCTGAGAAAAATAATGTTTGTTTATTTCTTGGACATACTTTCATAATGTCTTCAATATCACCAATAAAACCCATATCAAGCATAGTATCAGCTTCATCTAATACAAATGTATTGATATTACTTGTATCAATAGTACCTCTATTAATATGATCTTTAAGTCTTCCTGGAGTTGCAACAACAATTTCAGAATGTTTTAATTTTTTAATTTGTCTTCTTATAGAAACTCCACCATAAACAGACATAACATTAAGTTTTCCATTAGATAATCTATCTAAGTAATTTTTAACTTGAGTTGCAAGTTCTCTTGTAGGAGTTATAACAAGACCTTGAACTCCTTGATTAGGAATTGCATTTTCAACTACACCAACACCAAAAGCTAATGTTTTTCCAGAACCAGTTGCTGATTCTCCTAAAACATCTTTTCCTTTAATAATTGAAGGAATTGTTTTTTCTTGAATTAATGTTTGTTCACTAAATTCAAATTTGTTTTTAATCGTTCTTTTCATTTCTTTGCCTAAATTACTCTCTTTAAATGTTCTCATTTAAAATACTCCGCTAGAAATTTGTTATAGAAAGTAGAAATATGATAATTTTAGCTTTATATAAAAAATCTCTCAACTCTAATCTAAAACGTGGTCCCTTTTTAAATGTTTGTATTTTTTAACTCAAAACTTATATATATAATAAAATGAAATAAAATCATATGCCAACAGAAAAAAAAGATTTTATCACTAATTTTGGAAAAATGATTATTTATTTTTTTATTGTAGCATTTATTTTCATATTTATAATTGGTTTAATTTATTTAGCAATTACTTAAATCTCATCTAAAAATTCATAATCAATTAATCCCCAATCATCGCTAATTCTAATTAATCCACCACCAACACTCATTCCTTGTGACCAAATTATTACATTAACAAATGAATCATCTTTTTCAAACACATATCCCTTACTCCCACCATCTCTAAAATATATTTTATCAATTAATTCCCAACCATAATTTTTAGGAACATTTTCAAAGTGTTTTCTTGCTTCAAATATATAATCATTCCATTTTTGTACAGGGACATCATTAACACCTTCAACAGAGAATCCATAGTTTAAATCTTCTATCTCAGATAGTACTTCTTTTCTTTGAGGTATTTCTAAAGTAAATTCAGTTTGATTAATTTCATCTACTCTTGGATATACTGGAAAATCATTGATGAGAGTATAATCTTGTGGTTCAGATATAGAACAACTTGATAATAAAAAGATAAATATTAACAAAATTTTAATTCTCATCTAAAACACCTAAATTATTTATTTTCATATTTTTTCATAAGAAATTTTCCTATAAAAAATAATATAACACCAATAACTAATGAAACATCCATTTGAGCAGGAGCAGTAATCATACTTAAAACAACAAAAATTAAAGCTACAAAGTAAATAAAGTAAGATACTTTTTCCATGAATGGTTTTGATTTAAATTTTTCAGTAACCATACTTATTTAATAAAAATCAGATTTATAAATATTTTTTAAAAAAAAGAACTGGTTATTGAAAATAATTTCATTTTTCTTAATTATAATTTATATTAGTTTAAAATTGTCTAAATTTATGATTAATAGCTCTCTTGGAATTTTATTAGGATTTATATTAGGGATATTTACGGGATTAATTCCAGGGATTCATATTAACTTATTATCAGTTATAATTATTTCAATTTTTAACATAATTTCAATTGATAGTTACTTTTTCTTCTTTGTTATTCTTTCAATGTCAATCACACATACTTTTTTTAATGCTTTTCCAAGTATATTACTTGGTATTCCTGATTCAGAATCAATATTTAATGTATTAGCAGGACATAAATTAGTTCTTGAAGGAAAAGCTAAAAAAGCTATTTGGTTAACACTAATTGGTTCATTACTTGGTGCAATTTATTCCATTCCTTTTTTCATTGTTATTTATCAAATCGATGATATTCCAAATAATGAGCTAATAATGTTGATTGTTTTTTTTATAATACTTTCAGTAATGATTTTAAAAAATGATACTTCAATAAGATTTATCGTTTTATTTGGTCTGTATGGATATTTATTTTTAGATGTTATTAATTTAAATGAACCATTATTTCATATCTTTTCAGGTATTTTTGCAATTGCTCCAATTATTACATCAATTAAAGAAAAAGTAGAATTACCTGATCAAAAACCATTAAAAAAAGATATAAAAAAAACTCAGATGATAAAGATAATTCCAACAATCATTTTTTCAGTTTCAACATTAGTATTTCCAGGTATTTCTACAAGTATTGGATTAATGTTTTTATTTATGATAATTAAAACTACTGATGAGCTATATCTAATTTTGACTGGTGCAATGGATACTATAACAATGTTTCTTGCGATTCCATTTTATTATTCTATGGGTTATAAAAGAAATGGATCAATAATTGCACTAAGTGAACTTAAGAGCACTATTACATATTCAGAAATTATTAAGGTTTTAATTATTATGATTTTAATATGTTATTTAAATTATGAAATTGCTAATTTTCTTATTAAATACATACTAAATGTGTTAAAAAAGTTAAATTATCTTTATATTAATGTAACTATTTTAATAATGATAGTTATAATTTCAATTATTCTTGATTCTTTCTTAGGTCTTTTTTGTCTAATAATAGGTGTTTTGTTAGGTTTATACCTTTTAAATAAAGATTCTCCAAGATATTTTGCAATGAATGTTATATTTATTCCAGTTCTTTATAGAACACTCACTTCTTTAATATAAAAGTCACTCTATTTTTATAGTTTGACCTTTCTTAATCTGAAATTCATTTATAACTAAATCATCTTCAATTATTTTTAATGTAAAACCTTCATCTGGCATTATTTCGGTTTCATCTCCTATATCTATTGATTCATCAATCTCTTTTCCAGAAAGAAAATCATAAATTTCTTCATCAGTTTCAGCTGAATAAACAGAACCATCTTTACTATTAACAAAAGAAGTAAAAGCAATTCCTGCAGAATCTAATGGAACAATTCTAACTTGCCAATAAAGCACATCATCAACAATTACTGGTAATGGTTCAACTGGAATAAATCCAGTATCACTTGTTCGATCTGCCCAATTAACACGACTATTAGCACGTCTTACATAATTCATAGCACGATTAGCACCAATTAAACCTTGATCTCTATCTAATTTAAATAACTCATAATCTCCTGTTTTTCCATCAATTATCCAAACTTCAAATAACCCTGATGCTTCACCATAAGGTTCTGTTGCAATAAATAGTTTAGGACCATCTTCAGTAACAATTGTAAATGGTTGATCATTTCCTCTTCCTGGAATTTCAGCAACTTCTAATTGATTTTCATGGAAAAATAATTTATTAATAATTCCATTACGATATTCAGTAGATGATATATATTTATGAGCTAAATCATATGGATAAACTCTCTGATCATTTAGTCTTTCATCATTTTCAATGTTTTCTGATTCAATAAAATCAATGTTTCCATCTGAATCAGCTAAAGAAATACCACCAAATTTAGGAATAGTATAAAAAATTGGAAATTTAAATCTATATTCATAATCAATGTATGGTGTTGCAAGATATGTATTATTATCATGATTAAATACAAAACTATCTTGATATTTAACAAAATATTGTCCTTTTAATAACTGCCAGTAAAGATTATCAGTAATTAACATTCCTTCACCATAAGTCATTTCTGTATTATCATAAAAAATATTTGGACTAATTGTTGTCATATCAACAAAGACTGCTCCTTTTTGTTTTAATAAAAATTTATTAAGAGTTCCATCAGGAACTAATGATTGCATCCAATAAGGTTTACCATCAATAAAACTTATATCACTTTCTCCTGTTTTATATCTTGGTTCTTGTAGAGAATTTTCTGCATATTCTTCTGCAACTACTCTTGGAAGAATTCTTGGATTTTCATGATCAATATCTGGAAGTGTTTCAATTAAATTATGATTACTCATTACTTCATTAGATAAATCTAAGTTAGTATAAATTGAAGATAAAAACATTCCAAAAATAAAAAATACAGTAAAAACAACTAATGATAGATTTATTGCAGAAATAATATTTTTCTTATAGACATAAAAATAACTAATAAATAAAACAACTGCAGCAATTATTAAAGATTGTAAAATTACAGGGTTAATATAAAAAAAGATGAAAAAAGAATGTAAGTAAGGTCTAAAAAAGTATCCTATTAAAGATAATAAAACAATTAAAACAACGATAAAATAAGTTAAATTATTTTTAAAAAAGTCATTTAAAGATTTCATAATAATCACAATATTAAACTCATATTAATAATATATAAATTGTATTATTCTAAAAAATGGGATGATAGTTTCTATTAAGTTCTATTTCTATTAGCATATTTTTTCCTTAGATGATTTTGCCCTACATACATCGAAGATGATTCAACGAATACAACCATCGAAGATGAATAAACTTTTAAGAAAACATGTTTTTAATTAAATAAATTATATCACTTAATTTTTTATGAAGTCTACTTTCTTTAAATTTGATATTAATTATTTTATCTAACAATTTATATGTTTTTTTATCATAAGGAAACCAATTTATCTCTTTTAATCTATTTTTACTAACCATGACTGATTTCTTTTGAACAAAACTCATTATTCCTTCTTTACCATGATAACGTCCAATCCCACTATTTTTATTTCCTCCAAAGGGAAGGTCAGGATTAGCAACATTCTTTATAACATCATTAATATAACAATTTCCAACATTTAATTCACTTACAATCTCTTTTGCTTTCTTTATGTTTTTTGTCCAAATACTTGCTCCAAGACCAAATTCAGAATTATTTACTAGTTTAATTACTTCATCTTTAGTATTAAATTTGATAATAGGTAAAATAGGACCAAATGTTTCATTTTTCATAACATCCATATTAGATGAGACATTACTTAAAACTAAAGGAAATATGTAATCATCTTTTTCAACAAATTCATTATGACATTTAGCACCTTTTTTTATTGCATCATTAATTTGTGATTTTACAATTTCTTTTTGTTTAGGTGATATAAAAGGTCCTATATCTGAAAATTTTTTTGAACCAAAATTTAAATCTTTAATTCGATTAAGAATTTTTTCAATAAAGTCATCATATAAATTATTTTGAATAAATACTCTTTCAACACCAACACATAATTGTCCTAAATTAGCAAATCCCCCATATAAGGCTCCTTCAGCAACACGGTCAAGATCAACATCATCAAAAACAACCATAGCATCTTTTCCACCTAATTCCAATTCAACAGGAATTAAGTCATCAGAAGCTTTTTTCATTATCTTTTTTCCAGTATTAACACTTCCAGTAAAGAATATTTTATTAGGCTTTGATTCAATAAGTTTTTCACCAACATTTCCATCACCTAATGCTAATTGAAAAACATCTTTTTTTAGACAAATATTATTAAATATTTTTTTAATTAACTTACCAACATTTGGATTAACCTCAGATGGTTTTAAAACAACACTATTTCCAGAGACTAAAGCAGTAATAGTTGGTGCCATAGATAAATAAAAAGGATAATTCCAAGGGGATATTACTAAAACAGAACCATAAGGTTCATATTCAACATAAGAATAATTTCTAAAAAATTCAAAAGGAGTTTTTCTTTTATCTTTTTTTAAAAACTTCTTAGCTTTATTTTCATAATACTTAATAAGATTTAAAGTAGGAAAAATATCAGACATAATACATTCAACATCTGGTTTATTAGTATCTTTTTTAATAACATCAATAATCTCTTGTTTATTTTCAACAATATAATTTCTAATTTTTTTTAAATAATTAATTCGTTCATTAACAGAAATTTTTTTCCAATCAGAATATGCTTTTTTAGAATTATTAATAATTGATTCATAATCATTCATATTAATCACATAATAATTTTAAGATTATAATTTAAAAAGTATTCGTTTAAAAGTATAGTTTGTCTTCGTTTAATCTTCTTCGAAATTAGTCCATCAAAATCATCTTAAAAAAAAGAAATAGAAGTTTATAAAAGTGAAAACAAAAATAATTAGAAAATTATAGAAACTAACGTGCCATTCGTTAGAATGGTACCATCCTTATCAAATTACTAAAATCAAAGATTTATAGAACTTATTAAATTACAAATTTAAAAGTGTGATAAAATTTGAGATCAAATCATCTTAAAGAAAAGGATTTTATAAAATCAAAAATAAAATAGAAATAAAGAAATAGAATTTAATAGGAATCTCTGTGTCATTCTTATTCTTCAATTAAATGTACATCTCTTTGTGGATATGGAAAACTAATTCCTTTCTTATCAAAAGTTTCTTTAATGTTTTCTGTAATGTCATAATAAGTTTCCCAATAATCTTTTGTATTTACCCAAAAACGTACATTCAAATCAACAGAATTATCTCCTAAATTAGAAACACGAATCAAAGGTTTTGGTTCATCAAGAGTTAATTTATGTTTTGAAATAATTTTAGATAAAACTTTTTTTGCCTTTTTAAAATCATCATCATAACCAATTCCAACAACCATATCAACTCTTCTTTTATCTTCACGAGAAAAATTAGTTATATTTCCATTTGCTAATGGACCATTTGGAATAGTTATTCTTTTATTATCAGGTGTTTTCAAAGTTGTTGTAAAAATATTAATATCAATTACAGTACCACTTACGCCTTGAGCTTCAATAAACTCACCTTTCTTTAAAGGTTTAAATAATACAATTAATACACCACCAGCAAAATTAGAAAGACTTCCTTGTAAAGACATACCAATAGCAAAACCCATAGCAGCTAAAATAGCTACAAAAGAAGCAGTTTCAACTCCAATCATACCAATTACACTAATTAATAAAACAATATTTAATGTGAACTTAATTATATTTGATAAAAAATTAGAAATTGTTGGTTCAACTTCTCTTTTCTCAAAACCTTTTCTAGTTAATCCTACTATCCATTTAATAAGTTTCAAACCAACAAATAAAGTAATAATTGCTAACACTAATCTTGGAACATAAGCTAATAATAAGTCACTCCCAGTAGTAATTAAATTATCTAAAACCATTAAGTTAACACCTAATATAAAAGAATATAATTAATTATAAATGTTTTTAAAAAGTTAACGATATAAATTCTTTAGTTCATCTTTTTTCTGATCATGATTTATAACTATCTTTTTTATGTATTTACTTCTTGATGTGTTTGAAATAAAATCTTCTAAATTCTTATTATTTTCTAAATATTTAAATGTTGAACAAATTGCTCCAATTCCTGCACCAATATATTTTCCAGATTCATTATCACCTATAAAAGAACCAACAAGACCCCCAACAATTCCAAAAAAAGCAATACCCCCCATGTCAATAGCACTATTATCTTTAATTTCATCATAAGAAGTCAATCCTAAACCAAAACCTGCAGCACCAGCACTAAACATAGGATCAGATGTTATAATATTAGCTAAACCCCCATAAATAGCAGTATTAAAAAAAATCCTTGAATAATTTATTTTATCATTATCAGTTAACTTATTAGCTAAATTCAATTCTTTTTGTTTTTTAGAATATAAATCAATATAATCATTTGTGAATGAAAGAACTTCATCATAAATATCTTCATCTTCAGAAATATTTAAAGATTCAACAATTTCTTTTCCTTTTGGTTTAAGAATTCGTTCTAAGTAAATAAATCTATATTTATTTTTCTTCTCAACCTTATAAACTATTTTATCCATTAATTTTTCTTCTAACATTTTAAAATACCTTTAAAATTCAAGAATACATATCAATCAAGTTTTCTTTCTTTTTATCATATTTAGAATAAACATTTTCTAAAGCTTCTTCTTTTGAAATATTAGATATGTAATCCTCATATTTTTTATTATTATAGATCTGTTTAAAAGCTGAATAAAATGCACCAACTCCAGCTCCTATGTATCTTCCAGTTTCAGAATCAGTAAATAATGAGCCAATAAGACTTCCAATAACTCCATAAAAACCAGCATTACCCATATTTATACTACTATGATCTTTAATTTCATCATAAGAAGTCATTCCTAAACCAAAACCTGCAGCACCAGCACTAAACATAGGATCAGATGCAATTATACTTGCCAATCCACCATAGATTGCACTATTTAATACAATCCTGCCAGCATCTATATAATCATTATCTTTAAATTTATAAACACTTGATAAACTATTTTTTTTATTTTTATAAAGATTAATATAATCATCACAAAAAGATAAAGCCTCTTCGTAATTTTCATCATCACTTTCCATACCAAATGAGTTAAGAATATAACGTCCATTCAGATCAATTTCATTTTCATATTTGTATTTATTTTCGATTCTTGAAATTGCTTTTTCCATAAAATCTTTTTCTAACATTTTATAAAATATTGAGAGATTATAATTTAAACTTTTCTATAGTTTATTCTTTATAAGTAGTTAATTATATTAGAAAAGATATAATGTATTTATTTTAAAATAGTAACAATATATTGTTTTATAATAAAGTTTAAATATAATGAATTTGAAATATATTTAGAGCATAATGATGAAGTGGACACCCACTGAAAAAAGATGATGATGGTTTAAACTCTGAATGTTCTTTGATTTATATTGGGTTTGGGTATATAAAAATGAAAAAAAAGATAGTAGTTGATACAAATGTTTTAATTGATAATCCTAAGCTGGTTAATGAGCTGAAATCAGATATTTTTCTCCCATATATTGTTCTAGAAGAGCTTGACGGTCTAAAAAATAATGGTGGTTTTGTAGGAAAAAGAGCAAGGGATGTAATAAGAAATTTAAAAAAATATGTTGATGATTCTGAATCAATAATAAATCAAGATGATAATGAAAATAAACCTAAAAGTGCTATAAATACTTTATATAAAAAAATATTAAATAAATTAGAAATTCCAACAAGTTCAATAGATGTGAATAAAACATATGAGAATTCTGAGTCTTCACTAAGTTTAGTTTCAAATAAGATGAAACCAAAATCATATATTCATGATTTAGATCCTGAAAAAAATGATAATATTATATTAAATATAGTAAAAGATTTATCAAAAGATTACAGTGATTTAGAGTTTTATACAAATGATTATTCATTATATTTAAAGGCAGATTCTTTAGATATAAACACTCATGTTTATACTCCACCTGTAAAAGAAATTTACAAAGGTTATGTAAATATGGAGTTAGATAGTTATAATGATCTTGAAAATAATGAGATGGATTTATCTTATATAGAAGAATTAATTGATCATAATTATTTAAAACCGGAAAAATCTTTTTTAGAAAGAGATCCAATAAATAATGATTGTAAATTCTATCAAAATGAATATGTTATGTTTAAAGATGGTGATGAAACATATCAAGTTGGTAGAGTAAAGGATGATAAAATAATTCCAATTTCAATTGAAGAACATAATTGGAGATTAGGTGATATTGTTCCAAAAAATCTAGAACAGATAATTGCTCTTGATGCACTTTTAGATCCTAATATTGCAAATGTATCTTTAATAGGAAGAGCAGGAACGGGAAAAACATTTCTTGGAATAGCAGCATCATATGCATTATCAAATATGTCATATAATGAAAAAAGTAATATCTTTGGAAAAGAGATTAAAGAACATGTGAATTCATGGTATGAAAAATATAATGATAGAAATAAAAACGGAGAGAAAATGATTTCAAAAACATTAATTAGTAGACCTTTATTAAGTCAAGATAAACTTGGATTTTTGCCAGGAGACATTGAAAGTAAGATGTCACCATGGTTAAGAGGTGCTTTTGAAAATTTAAAGGAAATAATTAATGGAGTTCAATATGCTAATAAAAGAAATAATGGATTTGATGATGGTTTTGAGTGTTTCTTTGAGTCAGGTCAAAAGGAAATGATTGATATTATCCCACTACAATATGAAAGAGGAGATTCTATTAGCCATAAATATTGGTTAGTTGATGAGGCTCAAGATTTATATAATTCTGAAGCGAAGTTAGTTGGTACTAGAATGGGTAAGGGTTCAAAATTAGTATTAACTGGTGATCCTGGGCAAATTGGAAGAAGTAATTTACATAAACATCATAATGGATTAGTTCATATGGTTGATAGATTAAAAGAAAGCTCATTAACTTCAACAGTATATTTTAAAGATGTTGAAAGAAGTGATTTTTCTGATGAGGTTTCTAAATACTTATAAATTTTAAAAGGATGAATTTAAAAAAAACTTTAAAAGAAGTAAGTAGTAAAGATTCTAAGAAGTTAGGCAAAGACATAACTATGAAAAGTTATGAATTTATAAAAGATAATAGTCTAAAGATAAAAGATTTTATGATAGAAGGAATTATAGAAAATTATGAAAGACATTTATTAGAAAATTATAGATATAATAAATATTATAGTAATTTTAATAGTTATGAAGATTTATCCTTCTTTGGACTTTCTTTGAAAGAATATAAAACTTTATTTGAATCTAAAACTAATGGGTTAGATAATACAGAATTTAAGCTTAATAAAAAATACTACAATTATTCTTTAGTTTCATCAAAAGTTCTTGAGATATTTAATAAAAAGATTAAAAAAGATAATGAAAAATGTTTTAGTTTATTAGGAGATTTAATAAAGTCAATAAATAATGATTTTTATATAATTTCAAAAGATCATTCTGATTCAATAAATGAAGAAGATATTTACAAATATGTTAAAGGAATAAAAAATGGTTTATCATTTGCTATGCAAATTTATAGTGAAGATTTATTAAGAGAACAATTTAAAGAATATTATAAAGAATTAAAAGAAGTTGAACCTAGTTTTTCTTTTAGGAATGATAAATTTAAAAAAGAATATTATAATAGAGATAATTTAGAAGAAATATTAAAAAAAGAAAGGTACAATAAACTTTACAAAAAGATTTATCAAAATCAATTTTATAAATTAATTATTCTTGATAAAGAATTTCAAAATAATATAAATAAGTTAATCAAATAATTTTTTATTGATAATTTCATTAATCTTATTATAACTATTTTTAATTGAGGTATTTGTGTTAATTATATAAGGATTATGATTAAATTCTTTAGAGTCAATATTACAAACATCAAATATTTCACAATCTAAGTTTTCTCGTATCTTATTTGGATTATAATTTCTTGATTTTAATCTTTTCTTTAAGGTACTAATATCTGTTTTTGTAATAAATAATAAATCAACTAATTCAGGTTTAATATAATGAGAAAGATGAGAGTCAAATATAATTATTTCTTTATCATTTAAGTTAATAATTTCTTTAAAGATATCATTTAATTTTTTTTCATTAATTATAACAGAATCTTTAATTTTATCATAACCTACTTTAACTTTAGGAAATTTTTTAACTAAATAATTATGATCAACATATAATACATTTGTTAATTTATTTTCCTTTAAGTTATGATATAATTTTTTAGCTAAAGTTGTTTTACCAGTACCAGGGGTCCCACTAAAACATACTAAATATGTCATGTTAAAGAACTTGATCAAAGATATCTTTTACACGTTTATAACCTAAATCAATCATAAATCCTGCTAATCTTGGACCTCTCTTTTTTCCTAAGATAATTAAATAAGAGGTTTTGAAAAAGTTTCTTAACTTAACATCATTTTCTTTACAAGTTTCATAGAAGAACTGATGTAACTTTTCAGGATCATCTTCTTTTTCTAACTCACTTAATACTTTTGAATAAACGTTTTTTAAGTTTTCACTTAATTTATCATTTACTTTCTCCTTTAATTCTTCTGATAATTTATCATTAACTTCAAATTTGACTTTTTCAGGAGCATATAATTCAATCCAATTTTTTGCTGCTTTTAATCTTCTTTTAATTCTATTTTCATCAAATTCTGTTTTAATTTTATCTTTAAAATGATTTAATGTTTCATCAATGTCTCCTTGATTTACTTGAATTAAAGTAACAAGATGTCTAAATGGTACTTGTATTGGTTGTTTTTCTTGAATATTATCTAGTAATGAAAGTTCATAAATTGCTTTTTGTTTATTTACTTCTTTTTCATTATCTTCTTCTTCGTTTCCATAATAAATTCTTTCACATCTTTCAAAATCTTCATAGATTTTAAAAACATCAAAATCAAATGAAATTGAAAATTCTGTGTTTGCTCTTTTTGAAGCAAATATCCATCTTACTATTTCAGGTTCATATACTTTTAAAACATCATTTAATGTAATCACATCACCAGTAGAACTTGAAATTTTACCAGCACCTCCTTTAATTTTAACAAAGTCATACATCATATAGACTGGTGCTTTTTTATCATAAATTTCTTCAGATATTATTTTTCCTGTATCACGACTTCCACCTTGTGTACTATGATCTTTTCCACCTGGCTCAAATACAACATCTTCATATTCCCATCTCATTGGCCAATCAACACGCCATTTTAATTTTACATTAGATGCAGTAT
>CAZXZL010000019.1:0-13344 GCA_964645415.1 uncultured Methanosarcinales archaeon
TTTGATAAAAATTGGGAACAAAATTTAAACCTTTTAACATTTTTTTATCAGTTTAGATAAAATTTATATAAAGATTTAAAAATTAATAGATTATTTAATAATAAGTAATATGAAAATAAAACCCCGTTTTGGATTATTTGTAATCTCTTTTTTCTTAATATTATTTTTATCAACTATTACTTTGTCTGTTCATATTTCTTATCCTGAAGATAGAAGTATTCTTGAAGAAGATGATTTTCCTTTAGAAGTACCAGATGTTTTTGAAATAACTGAAAATGAAAATGATTTTATGCTTGTTGAATTTAATGTAACCTATATTTATTCAAATGGTGATGAGTATAGTGAAATAATAGAAGAAGGCGAAATTAATTTTGATGATGATTTAGAATTTCTAGAAGTTATTGCTATATATAATAATGAAGGCTCTTTATTTAATCCTTCTGAGAAAAATACTTATTATGTTGAACCTGAAGAACCACATTTTGATTTTATTTATCCAAATGATTTTGATGTTTTATTTGATGATGAAGTTAACTTAAATATGAATTTTTCAGAAGATGTTACTGTGAATGTTTCTGTTAATGACGATAAACAAATTTTAACAAAAAATTATAGTGATAATTTAAATGAACCATTAAGTTTAGATGAAAATCAAGAAAATGAAATATTAATTATTATTGAAAATGAAGAAGGTATAACTAATGAAAAATTAATTCATGTTTATCATTTAGATGAAAAGATAGAACTTGATACTGACCAAGATTATTATTCAATGAATGATTCTCTATCAGGAACTTTAAAATTACCTATTGAAGGTGATTTTACACTAAAAGTTGAACATAATAATGATACTCTTTGGCAAACTGATATTGATTCAAGTGAAGAATATAGTTTTAGTTATGGTTTTGATGGAAAACATGGGGAATTTAATTTTATTGTTGATTTTCATTTTAATGATGGAAATGATTATGAGATTCTTTTTAATAAAACCTTTAATGTTTTAGAAGATTCTTTTACTTGTGATATTGATTCAAGTTCAATTTTTGGTCTTGATGAAAGAGGATATTTTGATGCAAAATCTAATGTTGATGACTGTAGATATAGTTGGGATGTTAACGGAACGACTTATGTTGGAGAATCAATAGACTTTTCATTTTCTGAGATTGGTGATAAAAGATTAGAACTAACATGTGAATGTTATAATTTTAACAAAACATCTGTAAAAAATATTGAAATCGTTGAAGATTATATGCTTGAGATTAATGTTTATGATGATGAAGAGAATGATTTAAACAATGTAATTGTTAATGTTAATAATAGAGATTTTTTTCTAAGAGATAATCCACTAGAAGTTTCTTTTCCAGAAGGGATTTATGATATTAATGTAAAAAAAGAAACTTTTCTTGATTCCTCAAAAACAGTAAACCTTTCTGAAAGAAAAAAACAAGTCGATTTTTATTTAGAAAAACCTTCAAGGCTTCAAGAAGAATTCGAAATAACAGATTTTAATTATTCGATTAAAGAAGATGAGACTTATGACTTTATAACATTTAATTATAATTTTTCTAATGAAGATATATTTGAAAATTGTATTCTTTTTGAATTAAAGGGAGAAGGAGTAGGTAAACCACTTTCTTCTTCTGAATCTTTATCCTTAACTCATGCAACATTTCTTAATACTAATAAAAAATATCAAATCAATTGTTATAATACTTTAGGTGGTTTCGATAAAAGAGAGGTTATTTTAAATATTTCAGATGGTAACTTGAGTTCTTTTAGTAAAGAAGATTATGAATTATCAAATATCTCTTTAGAAGATGAACATGAAAAAATTATGGAACTTCTTGGTTATGATTTAGATGATATTGACTTAGATGAAGATGAAGGACTTGATTTAATTTTAGATTATTATGAAGATATAAATAATTTTTCATTAGTTGAGAAATTATATCGTTCTGAAATCGAAGAAAGTTTTGTTGAAGATTCTGTTATTTTATTTGATGAGTTAGATTTTTCTTTGTTTTATGGTGAATTTTATTCAAATTTTATTGAAAAAAACATTTTTAAAAATTCGTTAATTGATAATTCTCAATCTTTCACTTATACTGTATATGAATTTAATTCAACAAGTGGTCAATCATTGAATAATATTAAAAGTGCTATTCAAATTGAGTCTTCAAATGGAGTTATTTTTTCCAAACCTGATCAATTTGATTTTCAAGATGGAAGTGAGGTTTATAGTGTAGAAAATATTTATTATACACAAGAAGAAGTTTTAACTCTAACATCTAAGGAATCTGTTGATATAGAAAATTTATCTTTAGTTGGATTTAGTGTTTCTAATGTTAATCAATTAAATTCTTCTATTCCTTTAATATATTATTTTATCTTTTTTCTTGGTATTCTAACAATAATATTTCTTTTTATAACAGTTGACTTTTCAGATTTATTTAAAACTGATAAAGATCTTAAAAGGAGAAATGAACTAAACAATCAATTAAATGATTCTCTAAATCAAAATCATTTAAAAGAAGATGAAAAAGAGACCAATGAAAATTCAAAGTCTTTTATTAAAAACATAAAATTAAAAATAAATAATATTCAAATTAAAACATTATTTAGCTTTGAAAATATTTTACTTTCTTTTGTGAAATCCATAAATTACTTTAGAAGGATTTTTATAAAAAGGAAAAAGAAAAATTCAAGTGAAAAAGATTATGATAATATTGAAAAAATAAATAATAAAAATAATCCTTTTGATGATTTATCTAAAGAATTTAAACCTAAATCTATTAATAAAGATTATAATAGTTATAAAGATTATTTAAATGCTGATACAGATTTAAATGAAAATTCAATCAAAGATGAAATTATTACAAATAATTTTATGGTAAATAATAATAATAATAATAATAATAATAATAATGATCTTTCTCCTGGCACTGATAACAATTATAATCAAAACCCTAATAACTTTAATAATAATTATAATGATTATAAAGAAGTTCAAGAGGATAATAATTCATCATCCCAAGAAAACATTTTAAATTTAGCTAAAAAAGCAGAAAATTTAATTAATAGTGATTCTGAAAAAGCTTATGAAAAATATATTGAGTTAAAAAGTCAAACTAATGGTATAGATATGTCTTCAAAATCAAAAATCAATGAAATTATGTTTGATTTAGAAATGTATTTTTCAAATTATTTTATTTATAATAACAAACTGAACAATAATGAAAAAAGTTAAACTATTCTTTCTTTGGATTTTTGTATTTGTTTTATTTTCATCAGTATTATATTCTATTGATATAAACTTTCTTTCAGGAAATGACATGGTTACTTTTCATTCTTTTAATCAACATGAAAATAAAATTGCAAAAATTTGTCCTTACAATAAAATACATTCAATAGCGATTGAATGTCACAACCAAGATACTTTTATTGAGTTAGAAAGACATAACTTTGGAGAATGTGGTTTAGTTGTTTTGCCTGAAGAATGTAGTAGTTATGATCTAATTATTGATTATTTAGATTCTGATTCTAATCAAACTGAGAGATTAATTGAAGAGATAGAAATAATTAGGACTAAATATGAGCCTGATGAAGTACTTAATTTGATGAATTGGGATTATGGTTTTGATTCTCCTGTTGATACAGCAATTGCTTTATCCACTTTATTAAAATTCAATCATGCTGATGACTATTCAAGAGATATATTAAATATTGTAAATTGGCTATCTTCAAAAAGAACAGAGAATGATAAATGTTTTCCAGAAGATGGTTGCAGTATTAGAGATAGTCTAAAAATAGGTTCTTGGCTAAAAAAATACGATTTAAATCCTTTTTTCAACAGAAATAATCTCCCTGATTCAAAGATGTTATCTGATTTAATTTTATGGGGAAATAGTGTTAATAATTATGCTGAAAGTTCCTCATATGAATTAATACTAGAGCATGATGGATTTACTAATTGTACTGTTGATATTGAAGCTAGTGATGATTTTTCAAACTATAATGAATCCTTCTCCTTTGAAAGCAAATATGAACTTGAATTAGATATTGAAAGAGGTGAGATTAGTGTTTCTTGTGAAGATCACATTGACTTTTTTATGTACTCTGATGATGAGATAATAAGATATGAACTATCTGAGGATGATTTTTACTTTGAGTTTAGTAGTGGTTGTTGGGCAGAAGATAAACAATGGGAAGAGTGTGACATCATATCTACTATCTATGGAACTTTTTTAACAGATGAAGAAGAACTTAAGGAACCTTCTAAAGAATATATTGATTCTCAAATTGAGACAGATAGTTATTTTGGACAATATATTAAAAATTTTGAAAAAACAGCACTCTATATTATATTTATCGAAGAAGACGAAAGTATGGAAAGGTGGTTAAAGTACAATCAAAACAATGATGGTTCTTGGGGTGAAGGTACTGAGAAATACTATAAAACACCTCTTGTTTTATTGTCTATTTATTATTCTTCTGAAGATCGAAGTGTTGAAGCTATTGAAAAAGGTGTGCACTGGCTTTCTGAGAATTACGATTCTTTCTTAGCTAGAAATAACGTTAATGAGATTTCTTTGATGAATTTAGCTTTAATGAAATTATCTCCTTTAACTTTAAATACAAAAGAAGATATCTTTATTTCAAATGATTCTATTTCTTTTATTGAAATAAATAATCCTACTTTATATGAATTAAATGGAACTATTTCTTCACCTAATTACTTAAATCATCAATCTGATTTCAGTATTGATCCTAAATCTAGCTATGAAATTAATTTTACATTAGAAGAAAATTTATCTGTTAAGAATTATTTTTCAATAATTGACTTTAAGATAGAAAATTATTCTGTTGGTGTACCTTTATTTGTTAATCAAACACCAAGTATTAATTTTTATTCTCCTGTTGAAGATGTAACTTCTTCTAATTATGAAAATTGGATTAATATTAATAAAACAAGAGGTGAGTTTGATTGTGAATTTTTTAAAGATGATGGTGTTCGAAAAGAAACTTTTGATACTCAAGGAGGATTTAGGGTTTCTGGGAGACTTGAAGAAACTAATGAAGATATAACTACTGAAATAAATGATTCTTTTGATTATAAATGTACTTCTGAAGATGGTACTGTTTTTAACGGAACTGTTAGTAATATTGTAAGATATGTTCCTGAAAACCCTTTTGATGTTAGTGAAGACCTAATTGAAATAAGAGAACATCACCAAGGTGTAGAACTAAGTCTAAAAAACAATCTTAACGAAGTGATTGTTATCTCTTCTGAATTTTCAGTGAATGACCCTTACCTTAGATTAATTCAAGAAGAAGTTCAAGTTCCACCAAATGAAGAAGTAGACCTAGAATTTATTGAAACCTATCCTCAAGATGAAGAACTAAATTGGTCAAATATATTATTATTCAGTTCCTATAACCATGAAGAAGAAGTTGATATTTTAATTGATTTAGAAGAAAGTGAATCTATATTTTCGTTATTTTTCAAAATTTTTATTTTTTGGGTTTTAGTTATCGCTATTTATTTTAATCGAAAAAAGTTAATCTCTATTTTAAAAGGACATGATTCACCTATTAATTTCTTTAAAAATCTTTTTTCTAAAGAGAAATCTATTTTTGATCCTGAAAAAGAAAAGGATATTATAGAAAATATGATAAATATGATCAACCTTATGGATGAAATGGGAAAAAATAAACAACAAATAATATACGATCTTAAAGATAAAGGCTTTGATGATGAGGAAATTCATTATGCTATTGAAAAATCTAACTTTTCTTCAAATAATGAAGAAAATGATGATGAAAAAGATTCAAAAGAAGATAAATGATATTTAGTAATGATTTTTCATTAATTAGGATATAAAAATGGATTCTACAAAACTAACAAAAATAAACATCTTCGTAAATATTTTGTTATTTGTAATTAAATTAGTTGCAAGTATAATCACAAACAGTATTTCAATTATTTCTGATACATTAAATACTTTTTTAGATATTATTACAGCAATAATTTCTAATTTTGCAGTTAAAATTTCCGGTAAAGATCCTGATGAAGACCATAGGTTTGGTCATAGTCAAGCAGAACCTATCTCTGCATTAATAATTGCAATATTGGCTGCTGTGATTGGTTTTGAAGTAATTAGGAGTTCAATAATTCGTATAATTAACTTTCAAGAAACTATTTTAAGTCAAGAAGCAATAATTATTTTAATTATTGCAATTATTTTTAAATTAATAATCTCAATAACATATTATAAATTTGGAAAAAAGCTTAATAGTCCTGTAATAGAAGCAATAGGTTTTGATTCTAGAAATGATGTTCTATCTACATTAATTGCCTTAGTTGGTTTTTTACTTTCCACAACCGATTATTATTTTTTCGATAGTATCTTTGGATTAATCATTGGTTTATTTATTTTGAAATCCTCTTATGATATGTCGAGAAAGAATTTGAAGTACCTAATGGGAAGAATTCCGGAGGATGAAGAAGTATATAAAGTAAAAAACATTGTACAAGAATATGATGATGTTTTAGAAATAAATGATATTTTAGGAAAGTATGATGGTAATAATTTGCTTTTTGAGATAGATATTAGTATAAATGGTGATATGAGTTCATTTGAAAGTTGTAATTTATCTAATAAAATTATCTCTAAACTGGAAAAAAAAGATAATATATCAAAAGTTTTTGTAAAAATGAAGCCTATTACTAAAAATACGAAAAAATAAAAACATTTATAAAAGAAGAGTATTCTAATAAAATATTAAATAATTAGGTGAATTATTCTAAAAATTAAAAATTATACGAAATTTCATTCTATTTTTCTTAAACAAAAAAGGAGGTGTAAATATGGAAGGAACAGTTAAATTCTTCGACTCAAGGAAAGGATTTGGATTTATTACTGTAGAAGGAGACAAAGATTACTTTGTCCATATTAGTGATATCGAAGAAGGAGTAAGACTTAATGACGGAGATCAAGTAGCTTTTGATGTTGATGAAGGCGAAAGAGGTCCAAAAGCTGTTAATGTCACATTAGCTTAATACTAATTGATTTATCAGGTTAAAGTTTTATAAAATTTTTATTATTTTTATTATTTTCTTCTTTTTCCAATTTAAATACAAAACTTAATTCTTATTTTTTATTGTTCTTATTTTTCTAGATTAATTTATAAGAAATGGGGTTGCTGGGATTTGAACCCAGATTGATACCACCCCATGGTACGAGGATGCCAAGTTACCCTACAACCCCTTTGGGTTAAAACTTAATCTTATAAAAAAAGACAGGATTTAAATATTTCCCGTTTTTTCTATTAAAAGAAATCTTTATAAACACTGTGGTTTTTCTCACAAATGTGTGATTAGATAGGTGATCTTATGGATACTCTTTACAAAGTTAATCAAAATGAATTAATAAAAAAAGTAGCTGAAGAACTAAAAAAAGAGATTGAGATGCCAGAATGGGCTCAATTTGTAAAAACTGGTGTAAACAAAGAAAGACCGCCATTAAATGAAGATTGGTGGTATATTAGAGCAGCTTCAATTCTTAGAACTGCTTATTTAAAAGGACCAATTGGTACTTCTAGGTTAAGAAAGAAATATAGTTCTAAAAGAAATATTGGAAATAGACCAGATAAAGTTTATCCTTCTGGTGGAAAAATAATTAGAACAATTCTTCAGCAACTTGAAGAAGCAGAATTACTACGTTTTAAAGATAGTGGTAAAAGAAAAGGTAGAATTGCAACAAAAAAAGGTAGTGATCTTTTAAAAGACTCTTCAAAAGAAATATCTGATTAAATTAAATTTTAAGAATTATTTAACTGGTGATTATTATGAGAAATAAACATTTAAACTTAAAAAAGAGAATTGCTAAAGAGAATAAAAGGACAAAATGGGCTCCTTTTTGGGTTAGTTTTAAGAAATATGGTATGAAGAAAGGAAGAAAAGTACATCCTTCAAGATATACTACATCCAAAAAACATTGGAGAAGAGGAAAGTCGAGAGTAAATTAATTATTTTTATTATATATCATAAATTAAGGTGTTAATCATGCAAAGAGTTTATAACGTACCATTAAAGGATTATTTTTTGAAAAAACCAAGAAAGAAAAGAGCTAAAGGAGCTGTTAATGGATTAAAAAAGTTTCTAAAAAAGAATACTCGAAAAGATAATATTTTATTATCTAAAAAACTCAATAATAAAATCTGGGAGAGAGGAATTAAAAATCCTCCGCGAAAAATTAAAATTAAAGTTGAAATCACTGAAGATAAAGCTTACGCGATGTTATTTGATGAAGAAGGATCTTTTGTTGATGAAGAAGATTCTAAAAAGAAATCAAAAAAATCAGATGAAGTTACTGATAAAAAAGAAGATGATACAAAAGAAAGTAAAGAAGATGATAAAGAAATAGAATCATCTAAAGAAGACTCTTCAAAATCAGAAAGTAAAAAATCCAGTAAAAAAGACAAATCTGATAGTAAAAAGAAGAAATCAAAAAGTAAAAAGTCTGATAAAAAAAGTAAAAAGAAGAAATCAAAATCATCTAAGAAAAAGAAATCAGATGATAAAAAGAAGAAATCTAGTAAAAAGAATAAGTCTAAAAGTAAAAAATCCAGTAAAAAAGATAAATCAGATAGTAAAAAAAGTAAATCCGGTAGTAAAAAGAAGAAATCAAAATCATCTAAGAAAAAGAAATCAGATGATAAAGATAAGAAATCTAGTAAAAAGAGTAAGTCTAAAAGTAAAAAATCCAGTAAAAAAAGTAAATCTGATAGTAAAAAGAAGAAATCAAAATCATCCAAGAAAAAGAAATCAGATGATGAAAAGAAGAAATCATCTAGTAAAAAATCTAAAAAAGATTCAAAAAGTAACAAAAAAAATAAAAAACAAGATTGATTTTTATTTTTATTATTTAAATTATGTTTTTTTGGGGCAATAGGGTAGCTTGGCCATCCTCTGAGCTTTGGGGGCTTGTGACCCCGGTTCGAATCCGGGTTGCCCCATCTTATTAATTATTACGAGGTGTTTTTTTAATATGGCAAAACCAATGAATTTTCCTAATTCAAGACGTTTAGGATCAAGATATGGAAAAAGAATTCGAGATTTACATGGCAATCAGGAGAAAAAACAAAGGAGTAAATACAAATGTCCTTATTGTAGAAAGAAATCTGTTAAAAGACTTTCAGTAGGTATCTGGAGATGTAGATCTTGTGATAAAAAGTTTACTTCTAAAGCCTATGAAGTTAAAAGTTAGGTGATATTATGGTAGAATATAAATGCCTTTTCTGTGGAAAAGTTGTAGAAGAAGAACATATTGAAAGGAGAATTCACTGTCCTTATTGTGGAAAAAAAGTATTATATAAACCACAAGTTGTTACTACACATTGGAAGGCTAGGTAATTTAGAAAAATGTTTAAATTAACTTATGAATTACCAACTGAAAAACCATTAAGAGATGTTATTGAATCTGAGATAGATGGTTTTAATTGGAAACGTCATAAGATTGATTTAATTAAAAAAGAAGATTCAATTTTACTTAAGTCTAAATCGACTGACATTAAGGCAATGAAGGCTGGAATTAATTCAATTATAAGTTTACTTGACATTTATGAAAAGGTCAAAGAATTAAAATGAATAATGAAAAAGTAATTTCTGAAATACAAAAGTATCAACGTTTTTTACAACAAATTAAACTACAGAAACAAAATTTATCTATTAAAAAAGATGAATCATCTAATGCTATTGATGAATTAGATAAAACAAATAAATCGTATAAATTAATAGGAGATGTTTTAATAGAAAAAGATAGTCAGTCTTTAAAAAAAGAAATTTCTTCAAGAATTGATAATATAAATGAACAATTAGAATCTCTTAATAGGAATGAAGAAAAAATACAAAATAAACTAAGTAAACTACAAAAAGACCTTCGAAACGTAGATGATAATAATTAGAGGTGGTATAAATGGAAAAAGAAATTAGTTTTAAGGAAGTTTTTATGGAAATTGATGAAGTTTTATGTGACCCAACTTCTTCTAAAAATGTAAAGAAAATTTGTAAAGAAATCAAAAAGACTTTATCTGATGATTCAAAAAAACCTGCATTAAAGGTTGATAGAGCAATTCAACAACTTGAGGAATTATGTGAAGATGTTAATGTTGATTCATTTACTCGTATGAAACTTTATAATTTATCTGGTTCTTTAGAAAGTGTCTTGAGAAATTAGATTTTTTGTTTTTATAAAACTTAAAAATCATATTTTCTCTAGTTTTTCTTTTTTACTACTTCTTTGACAATTATATTATTTGGTACATAAATAATATCTTCATTTTCTGTTTTCATTATTGTTTCTGTTAATGTAATTTTTTCGATTTTTCCTTTAATATTTTTCACTTCTATTTCATCTCCAATATCATACATTTTATTTTTTGTAATTACATAAAAAGAAGAAAAATTAGTTAGTGCAAATTTAATTACAAATAATATAGATACAGCAATAACAATCATTATAATGATTACTATTGAATTAATTATAGTTGTTGTTATACCTAATTGAGATATTGCTAGAATAATAAAAATAAAATTAATAATATAATTTATAAAATTTGAAATTGTTTTTTCTAAGGATAAATTAATACCTGCAAAATTTGCAAGATCGTCTAATTGTATTTTATTTAAACTTGAAGAAACTATTTTACCAACTATTTTACCAATGATGATTCCAGATAATAAAATAATAAATGCAATTAGAATATCATTAATTACAGAAAGAATTATATGGTCATTTAAATAGGTTAATATAAATTCAAAATCAAAAATCATTTTATCACCTTAAATTATCTAATAATTTTTTAAATTTGTCTTTTGCCTTTGATTTTTTAGCAGGATAAGTTTGAATATGACATTTTACATGTAAACAATTTCCTTCTTCTGTTAGATTTAATTTATCTTCTAAAAACCAATCTCTTTTATTAAATCTTAAGTATAAATAATTATTATCATCTATTCTCTCATCTAAACTTTCTTCTATTCTTTTTATTTCTTCTTTGTTAATCTCTTTCATAATTTCATAAAATACATCGAAAGGATATTTTTTAAATACTTTATAAGTCGTTTTTGATTTATTTTCACCAAATTCCCCTTCGAAATTATAAGTTTCAATTTCATAAAATTTCTTTTTTTTCTTCTCTTCAAGATTTTTCAACCTTTCTGGAAGAAATTTATTTATCTTATCTTTTACCTTTTTTTCATTACTTTTCATTGATATAGTTGATATCTCAATCCTATTGAAAATTTTTCTCATTTTTGATTTATCGACCATTATATGATAAGAAAAATGGAAAATAATATAAATTTAGTGGAATTTATTAATTTATGAAACATAGAAAATTAATTATTTTTCTTCTTGTAGGTATTTTTGTGTTAACTCAATTATTTGGTTTATTTATTATTAATCAAAATCTGAATATTGGTCCAGATGGTGAAGCGGAGTGGGATGATTTAGCTTATGATACTGAAGTTGAAGGAGAAAGTGACTTTTATTTTATTCTAATATTTATTGTAGTTTTATTAGGTTCACTATTTTATCTGTTTTTATTTAAAAAACGTAAGTTTAATTTTATTAAAGGTTGGTATGGTTTTGCAATTTTCTTTGCTGTTTCTTTTGCATTATATCCTTTAATTAAAAATGATTTAATTGTATTATTCATATCTTTAGTACTTGCTTATTTGAAAGTAAAAAGAAATAATTTTGTCATACATAATATTACTGAAATATTAGTATATGCTGGTGTTGCTTCTATTATGGTTCCAATGATGTCTTTAGAAGCTGTATTTAGTTTATTAATCTTAATTTCTCTTTATGATATATATGCAGTCTTTCATTCAAAACATATGGTTGATTTAGCTAAAAGTCAAGTTGAAATGAAACTATTTTCTGGTCTTGCTTTACCTAAAAATAAAACAAAAATGTCTTCAATTACTATGGTAGATGAAAAATCTGATTCTAATAGTAATTTAAAAGAGAATGAAGATTCTGATAAAAGTAAGAAAAAAGGAAGTCTTGCCATTCTTGGTGGAGGAGATGTAATCTTCCCTCTACTTTTTGCAGGTGCTGTTTTAAAAACATACTCTATGACTCATTCATTTTTTATTGTTGTAGGTAGTACTATTGGATTATTTTTTCTCTTTTATTTTGGCAAAAAAGGAGAGTTCTATCCTGCAATGCCTTATCTTAGTTTTTCAATTATATTAAGTTGGTTTTTATCTATACTCATTTTATGATTTAATTAATTTATATAAAAAGAAATATTTTTTTATGAAATATAAGTTAATTTTTTAAATAAAAACATTTATTATTTGATATGGAATTTAATTCTAAAAAAAAATACACGATAATAGGATTACTTTCATTCATAATATCTTTTGTATTCTTTGTATTTTATTCTATTTTCTTGAATATAATCGACTTCACAATCACTGATATTTTTTCTATTTTATTTGTTCAAGAAAATTTTACAAATCTCTTAATATCTATTATCTTTTGTGTTTTATGGCTTAGTTTTTTAGTTATCTCCGGGATTTTACTTCCTATAGCTAATGAGAAACTATACAAGATCATATCTGGATTTTATCTCTTAATTTCTTCTTTATTATTTTTTAATTCTTTAGTTTTACTTTTAGTTCATTTTATTGCATTTCTATCTACAATATTTATTTATTCTAACAAATTAGAGTTTAAAAAATCGTATTCAAAAGTTAAAGTTTATTTTTTAGTGTTTATAATTTTAATATCTTTATTTTCTTTTGTTTACTCTTTTAATAATAAAGATCTTATGGAAAATGCTTTAGTTGATGGAATATCTTCTATTATTGACAGTGATATTATAGAGGACGATCAAATTTTTGATATGATTTCTTCTGATGATAGAGAAGAATTATTAAATCAACAAATGGAAAATTTACCTGATGGTTTTTCTGAAGAAGATTTACAGTATTTCATTGATGGTGATTTTGGTGAAATGGAAGAAGAGGTTAATCGTGACATTATAGAGCAAGGTCAATTAGATGAGGAAAAACTTAATGAAGTTATAGAAGATGTTGTTATGAATAATAATTTAATTGAAACGATTATTCAATTCCTTCCTTTTTTCATTGCTTTCCTTGTTTTTGGTTTTTTAATGTTTTATTTTGTTTTTGTTAAAATATTTACTTTTATTTTAGCAGGATTAATTTATCTTTGCTTAAAAAAGTTCATTTTTAATGAAGAAAAAAATAATCCTGAAGGAAATATTGATCCTGAATTGAATAATAATAATAATAATAATAATAAT
>CAZXZL010000019.1:13444-17980 GCA_964645415.1 uncultured Methanosarcinales archaeon
TCCTGAAGGAAATATTGATCCTGAATTGAATAATAATAATAATAATAATAATAATAATAATAATAATAATAATCCGGTTGAAAATCCAACTAATGTTGAAGATTAAGTTATTTTATTTTCATAAATACTTTTTTATAAATGTGTATTCTTTAATTTATATGGTGTTTTAAATGACTCAGAAGTATGTGAAAATTAAATGGGGTGGCAGAATCCTTGAAGGTTTTTTACTTGATAGACCAGCAATGTTAGATGAAGGATATATTGTAATTAAACTTAATAATGGATATAATATTGGTTTAGATGAGTCTAAATGTGATTTTTTAGAAGAAAAAAAGGTAAAAAGAGATAATAATGAAATTACTTCTGAGAATGTTACCGATGATTTTGATGTTACGGTTATATCAACTGGTGGTACTATTAGTTCTAAAGTTGACTATCTAACAGGTGGTGTTGATACTAAGATGTCAGCTAATGATTTTATTGACATGATCCCTGATCTGAAAAAGTATGGTGATTTAAATGCAGAGATTATGCCAAATATTATGAGTGAAGATATAAATTTCAAATATTGGAAGAAATTAGCTAATTCAATATATAATAATGTAAAAAATAATCCTGTTGTTGTTACCCATGGTACTGATACTATGCACTATTCTTCTTCTTTGATGAATTTTTTAGTTCAAGGTGGAGATTATCCTAGAATATTTACTGGTGCTCAAAAATCAATTGATAGAGGAAGTAGTGATGCTTTTATGAATTTCAAATCTTCTATTTATTCTAGTTTAAATATTCGTTCTAATGAAAGTCTAATCTGTATGCATGGTTCAATAAATGATGATTATTGTAGTTTACATCATGGTACTAGGGCAAGAAAAATGCATTCTTCAAGAAGAGATGCATTTCAAAGTATTAATTCTGAACCTGTTGCAAGAGTATTTCCAAATAAGGAGAAGATTGAAGTATTATCAGATGATATTTATCATGATAAGGATTTAGAAAAACATCTACATTTCGATGAGAAAGTTGCAATTCAATATATTTATCCTGAATTAGATGAAAATATTTTTGATTACTATCTTGAAAATGATTTTAACGGAGTTATTTTGATGGGAACTGGTTTAGGTCATGTTCCTATAAAAAATTATAATATTATAAATAAAATTAAAGAACTTGAAGAAAATGGCATTATTACATGTGTTACTTCTCAAACAATTAACGGTAGCGTAAATCCTAATGTATATGCTAATTTAAGAAAGTTATCTAAGCATTCATTATTTTTAAAAGATATGACTCCTGAAACCGCTTATTTAAAATTGTCTTGGTTACTTGGAAATAAAAATTTAAGTTCAGATGATGTTAGAAATGAAATGCTAAATAATTACTCGAATGAAATTTCTGATAGACGTTTGAGGTAAGAATTTATGAATTTTTTTTTTAAATATCTTAATAGGATAACGAAAGGATTTATTTTCATTTATTTGTTTTTCTTTATAGTTTTTAGTTTAATTTCAAATAGTTTTATTCCTTTTATTTCTTTTATCTTAATTTTATGTGTTTTACTTTATCATTTCTTCTTGAAGGGTTTTTTAAGAAAAGAACAAGGTGGTGAAATTACTTTAAAAGATAAATTAATTCTTTTTGGTTCTATTCTTATAATTGGTTTTATATCAATTAGTTTTAATACTATTTTTGGTATTTTTTTTCTAGTTTTATTTTTTATTGAGTCTTATTTTATTTTTAATGACATTAGATTAAATTATGTAAAGAAAATAAACTATGTTGAAAGATTTTTTAATTTATTTTTAATGTCTTTAATTTCTTTTAATTTATCTTATTTATTTTTAAATCTAATTTATTACTTCTTGAGTGATTTTAGATTATCTATTTTTGAAATGATTTTATTTTATGGATTTCCATTTATAATTATTAGTTTTTTCATTAGACAGTTTTTTATCCATTTATTTCACACTTACAAAAAAAGATCATTTTCTTTTTCAGATGTATTAACTATTTTTAGTTCTTCTTTTAAGAAATCATTTATCTTATTATTAATTGTTTTATTAGTCTATTTAATTGTCTCATCAGTTATTTATTTTGTTTTCGTTAACCGTTATAACTCAATAATTGATGACTCATTAATTAATGATGAGATTGAATATCAAGAGGCTTATCAAACTATAAGAAGTGATTACATATTTAATATTCCTATTTATTATGGTGATCAAGAAACTGAAGATTTAGAATGTAAGTCAGAATTAGATTTTAAGATTAGAAATGTTTTTGATGATTCTTATTTATATGATATTTTCTGTGCTTATGGACGTATTAGTTATTTATTAGTTACTGATGATGAAGAGATTCAGATAAAAATAGATCATTCTGATGGTCTTATTACTGAAGAGAGAGATATTTATGTTAGAACATTAGATAATTTAAGAAGTAATTCAAAAATTTATTACTTAATTAATTCTTATTTGAACTTTTTTGAATCATTTGAGGTTGTTTTAGATGAAATATAATAAAGATAATTTAGATTATGATGAATTAGGCTTAAAAGTAGGACTTGAAATACATCAACAATTAAATACTTCAAAATTGTTCTGTTCTTGTTCGTCCGATTTTGATGAGGAAGATAATGATTTTGATAGAAAAGTAATAAGGCGGTTAAATGTTGTCGAAGGTGAACTTGGTGATGTTGATAAAGCTGCGAAATTTGAAAAATCTAAAAAGAAAAGAAATGTTTATCACTTTTATCATGAAAATTGTTGTTTGGTTGAACTTGATGAGGAACCACCACATAAACCTTCAAAAACAGCTCTAAATGTTTCATTTGGTGTTTCAAAAGCCTTAAATGTCGATATATTTGATGAAATACAAGTGATGAGAAAAATAGTTCTTGATGGGTCTAATACTTCAGGATTTCAAAGGACAATGCTTATTGGGAAAGATGGCTGGTTTGAAATTAATTTAGATGATGTTAAAAAAGTTATTGAAATAGAATCTATCTGTTTAGAAGAAGATTCTTCTAAGATTGTTGAAAAATCAAAACTAGAATCAGTTTATGATTTAAGAAGATTAGGTATTCCTTTAATTGAAATCGCAACAGCACCAACAATAAACCACCCTGATGAAGCAAAATTAGCTGCTGAAAAATTAGGTTTAATATTGAGAAGTTTTAATGTTAAAAGAGGTCTTGGTTCAATTAGACAGGATTTAAATGTTTCAATTGAAAATGGTAACAGGGTCGAAATTAAAGGTGCTCAAGATCTTAAAAACTTAAATAAATATGTTGAAAATGAAGTTTTGAGACAAAAAAGGTTAAAAGATTTATCTATTAATTTAAATGATAATATTAATAAAGAAAATTTAGAAAAATCTATTGAAGTATTTGATGTTAAAGATATATTTTCTAATACTTCAAGTAAAATTTTAAAATCAATTATTGATAAAAAAGGAATAATTAAAGCTTTAAAAATACCTAACTTCAATGGCATATTAGGAAAAAAACTATGTGAAAACAGAAGAGTAGGTACTGAAATCTCTGATTATGCAAAACAGTCTGGTATAAATGGGCTTTTTCATAGTGATGAAAAGTTAAAAAAATATGGTATTTCAAAAGAAGAGATTGAGGTTCTTGAATCGAGACTTAAGATTTCTAAAGATGATGCTTATATAATTGTTGCAGAGAAAAAAGAGATAATTAAAAAAGCAATTCCTTTAATTAAAGAAAGAATTTTAATGTTATTTGATGGTGTTATTAGTGAGGTTAGAAAAGCAAATCAAGATTTTTCTAATGAATTTTTAAGACCTATGCCAGGTAATGCAAGAATGTATCCTGAAACAGATATTCTTCCAATTAAACCTTATGATGTCAATTTACCTAAGTTATTACCTGAAAGAATTGATGAGTATATTAAAATGGGTTTAAGTGAGGAACAAGCAAAAAATGTTGCTAAACTTGCTCCAAATCTCTTTGAATCTTTAATTCAATTAGCAAAGCCTACTTTTGTTTTTGAAAAATTAATCTCGGTTTCTCAAGATTTTGATTTAGATAATAAGTTAATTCAAGAGAACTTGAAAGATGTTTTTATGTTATTTAAAAAGAAAAAAATAACTAAATCTGCAATTGATAAAATCATTTCTTTTATTGATAGTAAAGATATTATAAATGAGATTGAAAATGAGGACTTATTGATGCTTAGTGGAGATAATCTTGAAAAGAAAGTTAAAAAGTTAGTGAAAACATTTAGAGATCAGATGGGTAAAGATAAAGATAATGCTATTTTTGGAAGAGTTATGAGTAAAGCTAAGTTTTTTGGAAACCCTCAAGAAGTAATAAAAATATTAAATGAAGTATTAGATAGGTGATTTCCCTCAACCTTTATCAAAGTTTTTAATCTATGATTAAACACCCTTAAAAGTTTGTAATTTTATATTACACACTTCTAAACTTTAGTTTAGTAATCTTTGATTTTATATGCTTGAGCAGGATGGTACCATTCTAAAGAATGGCACGTTAGTTTCTATAATATTCTA
>CAZXZL010000020.1:0-17528 GCA_964645415.1 uncultured Methanosarcinales archaeon
GCGAAGCTTTTTGAACTTAGAAAAGACCTATTTTCGTAAGTTACAAAAAGCGAAGTCTTTTGAACTTAGAAAAGACCTATTTTCGTAAGTTACAAAAAGCGAAGTCTTTTGAACCTAAAAAAGTGAAGAAGATAAAGTGCTAAAGAGTATAGAAAATAAAAACCTAAAGAGAAAATCTATCAAAATCATCCAAATAAAAAAATAGGATATTATAAAATCAAAAACAAAATTAAATAGAATACTATAGGAACCACTGTGCTATACGAAGTATAGTACCATCCTTGCCAGCTTTGATAAAAGCTGAGAACAAATCATCCAAAAACAAAAAAGAAGAAGTTTATAAAAACAAAAATAAAACTGAATAGAATAATATAGAAAATAACGTGCTATACGAAGTATAGTACTATCCTTACCAATTTCTATTAAATCTTTGATTTAAAGATTCTAAAAACTTTGTTTTTAGTAATTGATAAAAATTGTGTGATATAAGAACAAAAGATATATAATATAATTTAAATTTTGAAAATATATGATCTTATATGCAAAAGTAAAAAAGTCTGATGTAAAAAAATTAATACAGTATATAAAAGAAGAAAATATTTGGATAAAAAATGAAAAAGTAATTTCAGAAGGAGATTATAAATTATTCCCGGTTAAAGAAAAATTTGAATTAAAAGGAATAAAGTTTGAAAAAAGAGAGAAAGAAAAAGATCCAAGTCTTAATTTGCCATCTTTTGATACAATTGGAGAGATAGCAATTGTTGAAGATAGAGATGAAATAAATCTAGAAGAAGTTTCAAAAAACATTATGAAAGTAAATAAAAATATAAAAAGAGTTTATAAAAAAGATGGTATTCATGATACTGAATTTAGAATACAACCTATTGAATTTGTTAAAGGAGATAAAGACAATACAGTAACAGAATATAAAGAGAATAAAACAAAAATTAAATTAGATGTGAAAAAAACATATTTCTCTCCAAGGCTTGCAACAGAAAGAAGAAAAATCTGTGAAACAATTAAAGAAGGAGAAAAAGTACTAGTCCAATTTAGTGGAGTAGGACCATATGTACAAGAAATCGCAAAAAACACTAAGGCAAAGTTTGTTTACGGAATTGAGTTAAATCCAAATGCACACAAATATAGCTATGAAAATAAGTTTTTAAATAAAAATATGAATACACTTCCAATTTTTGGAGATGTAAGAAAAGTAATGAAAAATATAAAGAAACATATGTTTGGTTTAAAAAGTTCAATTGATAAAGACCAAATTAATAAAAGAATAGACAAAGATTATTCAATTCATGAACTTCATTTAGTTTATGATGACCTTTTCAAACAAAATGAAGATATTGAAAAGAGAGGAGAAAAATTCAAGAAAACACACAATATCAAAAATCTAAAAAAGACTATTGATTTATTAAAAGAAAAAAAGAAAAACGTCTTCTTACATATGCCAATCAGAAAAGATAATGAATTAATTAATGAAAGAAAAGATTATATCAAAATATTAAGTAAATTAGGTAAATTAGCAAAAGAAAAATCAGTAGGTGTTATCGTTCATATACATAAAAATGAAGATATTGAGTTTATTTTAGATCGTTTTGAAAGATATAAAGAATACTTTTACTATGAAACTTTAATGATAGCAATGAATAAATCAGAACTGTTTTTAAAATATAAAAATAAGATAAATAATGTTTGTATAGATTTATCTCATATTGGATTAAATGAAAAAAATAATGAAAGTCTAAAAAAAGAGATAAAAAAATTATACAAGAATTTTAACATCTATTACCATTTAAATAACACTGAATTTAATGATAAATCAAAAGAAGGAAGTCTTTTAAAGAAAGGAGAAATGGATATTAAATTAATTCAAGATTATTTAACACATGGTATTGTAGAAGTTAGAAACAAAGATGAGAATAATCCAAAAGAGATGATAACATCACACAATAACTTAAATGATGTTTTTGAAAAAAATAGAATATTTGATAGAATAGTAATGCCTCTTCCAAAAGATGCAAATACATTCTTAGATCATACAATACCATATGTAAAAAAAGGAGGAATCATACACCTTTATGATTTTTTAGAAGAAGAAAATATTCCTAATGAAACAATAAAGAAATTTGATGAGTATGCTAAAAAATACAAAAAAGATTATAAATGTCTTCAAGTTAGAAAAACAGGGCAATATGCACCAGGGAAATTCAGAGTTTGTGGTGATTTTAAAGTAATTAATTAATAATTAAGAGATAAAAATGAATATTAAAGAGATTGATAGTGAAGTAAAGAAATTTACTAACTATACATTAAAGGAATCAATAAAAAAATACCATCAAGATAAAGTACTTGGTGTAAAGGAGAGTATTTTAGAAAAAATTTCAAAAAAAGTTATAAAAAATTGGAAAGAACTTCCAAAAGAGAGATTAATAAAATTCTATCAAAGACTTGAAAGAAAAAAAGAATATGAATTTAGAGTTTTAAGATTATTAATACTAAAAGACATGTATGAATTTTCAAAGAATAAAGAAAATAGTTGGATGGGTTGCTTTATAACAGGAAAAATTGACTTATTAAAAAGAAAAAATCACTCATCAACAGAATATGAAATAAAACTTTTTAGAAAACTAAAAAAACTTTCAAATCTTTGTAAAAATGATAAAGAAAAAGTAGAAAAAATAAAAGTAAAAACAGAAAAGAAAACTAAAAAGGAAGAATCGAAAACTGAAAATTAAAACTTGTTTAAAAATCACAATTAATTAAATATTAAAGAAAAAGGGTGATGGGCGGGATTTGAACCCGCGACCACAGGATCCACAGTCCCGCATGCTGACCAGACTACACTACCACCACCTTCTCAATCAAAATAGAGAAAACATCTTATTTTATAAGTTTTTCTCTTTTTTATTTAAATTAAAAGATAACATTAATAAATTTGAAATACTTTATGATAATATGCCAACTAATGTTACTGAGGAGTACAATGTAGCAAAGAGAAAATATGAAAGAGCATCTACCCCTCAAGAGAAACTTGCAGCTTTAGAATTAATGTATGCAGAAGTTCCTAAACATAAAGGGACTGAAAAATTAAGATCACACATTAAAAAAAAGATTTCTAAGACAAAAGATGAAGTTGAAAAACAAGAAAAAAATCAACAATCTTCATATAGTCTTGCTGTAAAGAAAAAAGGGGCTGCCCAAGTCGTTATTTTAGGAACTCCAAACTCAGGAAAATCTACTTTTCTAAAAAAGATGACAAATAAAGATGTTGATGTCGCAAGTTATCCATTTACAACAAAAGAACCTGTTGTTGGAATGGCTTATTATGAAGATGCACAAATACAATTAGTAGAGATTCCACCTGTAATTGAGGACTTTTATAGTAAATCAGAAGGAGCTCAATTGATGAATATTGTTAGAAACTCTGACTTGATTTTATTAATGTGTAATGGTACAGAGGATATAGTTTTAAAAGAAATAAGAAATAGTCTTATTAAAGTAAATAAAAAGAAAAAGAAAATTAATTATAAAAAAGGAGCAGGAGATATAAAGATTATTGGTGAAGAGAAAGTAAAAGATGCTGACCATCATGATATAGTACAGTTATTAAAAGAGAATAATTTCAAAGGAGGACATGTTACAATATATGAAGATGTTACTATTGATGATATAACAGACACAATAAACCCAGCAGTAATATACAAGCCTCTAATATATGTTGTAAATAATGGACTCTATAAAGGATATGATATAGATAAAGAACCAAAATTAAAAATAAGTGATACAAAAGAAAACATTGTTAAAACGATTTGGGAAAAATTAGATGCAATAAGAGTATATACTAAAATTAAAGGAGAAGAAGCAAGTGATGAACCAATAATATTAGAAAAAGATTCAAATATTGAAGATTTAGCAATGAAAATACATAAAGACTTCATAAAAAAGTTTAGATTTGCAAGAGTTTGGGGTAGTTCAAAATTCCCCGGACAAAAAGTGGGAAAGGATTACTCTTTAGAAGATAAAGACACAGTTGAAATACATTTAAAATGAAGTTAGCTGCAATGGTTTCAGGAGGGAAAGATTCTTTATATTCACTTTATTATTACTATATTAAAGGACATAATGTTAATTCTATAATTAAAGTAGAATCAAAAAACAAATACTCTTGGATGTTTCATTCTGCAAAAATTAATTTTGTTGACCTACAAGCAAAATTAATGAATATCCCACTACATAAGATTGAAACTGAAGGAAAAAAAGAAGAGGAATTAAAAGATTTAAAAGAAGGAATAAAAGAAGTAAAAGAAATTTATAATATTGAAGGGATAATAGTAGGAGCAATAGATTCTGATTATCAAAGAATGAGAATTGCAAGAATCTGTGAAGATTTAAATTTAAAAGTATTTACTCCATTATGGAGAAAAGATTATCAAAAATATAATAAGATCCTAATTGATTCTGGATTTGAATACACTTTATCAAAGATTATGTGTGATGGAATAAGTACAAATTGGATAGGTAAAACAATTAATAAAAATAATTATAAAAAATTAGAAGAAGAATCAATAAAAAATAAAGTTAATGTTGTATTTGAAGGTGGAGAAGCAGAAACATTAGTACTAAACATGCCTTTATTTAACAAAAAAATAGAGATTACAGATTTTGATGTAAAGAAGGTAGATGATTATGATTGGAATCTTGAAATTAATGAATATGAGTTGGTTAAAAAATGAAATTATTAAAAAATTGTAAGTATGTTTATGATGGAAACAAAGTTTTAGAAGATAAAAATATAATAATAAAAGAAGATAAAATTAAAGATGTTAAAGATCAAATACCATCATCAATTAAATTTGATCAAATTATTGACTGCCAAAATCATGCTATCTTTCCCTCATTATTCAACTCACATAATCATTCTGCTATGATTTTTTTAAGGAGTTATAAAGATGATTTAAGTTTTCATAATTGGTTAAAAAATATGTTAAACGTTGAAGAAAATATTAGTGAAAAATTAATTTATGAAAGTTCAATCATAGCAATATATGAAATGATAAAAACAGGAACAGCAGGTTTTTTTGATATGTATTATTTTCCTAAAGAAACAAAAAAAGCTTGTGAAGATATAGGTATATTTAGTATATTATCTTCAAAAGAAGAATTTAATGAATCAAATTTTGTAAAACAAGCAAGATTATTACATTCAATTTATAGTGAAGATGAAGAGACTTTAAAAAAACAAGCTAAGATATCAAAAGAAAAAAATCAATTAATAAACATACATATTTCTGAAACAAGAAAAGAGATTAATGATTGTTATAAAAAACACAATATGTATCCCGTAGAATACCTAAATAAGATTAATTTATTATCAGATAGATTAGTAGGTTCTCATGTTAGTTGGGTAACTAAAAAAGAAATCAAAATGCTAAAGAAAAATAAATGTAAAGTTGTAACATGTCCTACTTCAAATATGAAATTATCAACTGGAGGAACACTCCAATATAAAGAGTTCAAAAAACACGAAATCCCTATTTTACTTGGAACAGATAGTGTTGCAAGTAATAACAACCTAAATTTAATTGAAGAAGCAAAAATCTTTTCATTAATTCAAAAGCATAGTTACTGGGATTCAAGTATTATTAATTCAAAAGAATCAATGAATACTGCAATAAATGGATGGAATTTGATTAAAAGATATGGAGTTAAGTCAGGAAAAATAAAAAAAGGTTATAAAGCAAATTTATTTGGAGTTAGTCTTAAAGAAACAGAAATGATTCCAAGTTTTAAAGATAATGTTATTTCAAATCTAATTTATGGTACACCAAATATTGATTTCCATTACATTAATGGTATTAAAAAATATGACTCAAATATGAAAAATGGTATTGAAAAAAGAGTTAAAAAAGCAAAGAAAGTGATTTCTGAGTTTGCAAAAAAAGAAATGATATAAAAAGATAATATAAATTTAAAAATAACTCATAATAAATTTAAATATTAAAAATTCTAATCAAACTTTTTAAGTCTTAAGATTTTTTTTGTAAACGGTTATTATTATTATCATTAAAAGAAAGATAGAGTGTGATTTAATATTCTTTTTTTCTTTTTTTAACATAAACTATATAAATGTTAAATATAAGATTTACTCATACAACTAATTTTAAATTACTAAAATGATAATTAACTTAACTGGAGATGGAAAAGGTAAAACAACAAGTGCTTTTGGAACTTCTCTAAGAGCAATAAAAAATTATAATATATTAATAATTCAATTTATGAAAAAAGAATCATCTGAAGCTAAAGTATTATCGAAGTTTGAAAATGTTAATACAATGTGTTTTGGATTAGATGAATTTTATTTTCCAGATAAAAATAGGAAAGAGTATAAAGAAGTGATTAAAAAAGGTTGGAATAAATTTAAAGAAGAAAAAGAAAATTATAATTTTATAGTGCTTGATGAGATTAATGTAGTTACAGATTATGGTTTAATTCATCCTGAAGAAATTGTTGATCAGATAAAGTTCTTTAAAAAATCAAAAGAAAAACATATTATTATTACTGGAAGGAATTCTCCGAAAATACTAAAAGATATTTCAGACACAATATCTGAGATAAACGAAATAAAACATCATTATCAATTTACAGAAACACAAATCAAAGGAATTGATAAATAATTAAATTTAAAATGATTTTAATGTTTCAATTAATTCTGTAGCATAACTTCCTTTAGGGAGAAAAAACTCTAACCAAAAAGAATTATTATCTTCACAAATAGAAACTTTTAATTTTGTATTAATTATACTAATACGTTTTTTCTCATGAAGTGTTGCATAACTAATCTGTTTATTAATAAAGTCAAAAGGAATTAAATCATAATCAGACATAATCTCTAATGATAAATCATCTTCAGTATCATGACCAATTAAAGGTATTTCTTCTTCAATATCAAAATTACCACAATATACTTTTTTCTTACACTTTTCACCCTTAATTTTTGAAGCAAGTATTTCATTGAATATTTTTGATTGAACAGAATGAAGATATAATTTAAAAAATCTTTTTGGAAATTTTTTTAAAACTTCAATCTCATTTTTTCCATTGTAGTATTTATTAATTATTCTTATATTTTTATTAAAACCAGTCTCCTTTATTAAGTCAAGAGCTTTTTTATATTCTCTTTTAAAAATAAAAAGACCTATTTCAAAATTGTTCCATTTAAATCTTTGATTACCAAAATAATTTGGCATTTTAATAACACTATTATTTTTTTCTTTTAATTTAGAAATTGTATCTTTATCAACATTTTTAATTAAAATTTTAAACCTATTTCCCTTTAATCTACCAGGATAAAGTCTCTCTTTTAAAGAACCAACTAATTTGATAGTAATATATTTAGAAATAACAATTTTTTCATCTAATATAATTTTTCTATTTACTTTATTTTTATCAATAGAAATATATTGTTCAGTGATTGCCCTTCTATCTTTAATTCCTGAAAAACCAATATCATTTCTATTAACACCAAAGAAATTTGATAACCTTTCAATTACATCCGTTTGAGAATAATCTTTTTTAATAAGTTTAAAAATTAAAAAACTATGATTTTTATTTTTATTTAAATCAAAACTAGGTACTTCAAAAACTCTAAAATGAGAAGGTTTTTCCTTTAATTTCCATTTATTATCCAATTAAAACACCTTCTATTAAAGTTTTTAATTCATTATAACCAAATTCAATTCCCATCACTCCAAAAGTTATTGATAAAACTGTTATAAAAAAACCTAATACACCAATAAAAACACCAATTAAAGTAATTAGTCCATCTTTATTAATCAAAGAAAAGGATAATAAAAAGATAGATAGAGCAGGTGCAGAGTTAGTAAGAGGAAAAGGAATAAACATATTAAATGACATTAAAGTAATTAAAAAACCAATATTCCTCTCAGTAACATATCTATTAAACCTAGGCTTAGTAAATTTTTCAAGAATATTTAAATAGATACTTAAAACTTTATCCATCCTTTTAATTGTCTTCTTTTTTAATTTTTTATCTTTATATTTCTCAGGAATCCAAGGAGGTTTTTCTTGGATCATTCTAAAACCAAGTAAAATCATAACAACTGCAAAAATAGTAGAAACACCTGGTGCTGGAAAAAACATTGCAGAAGGTAAAGATAGTATTAGAAATAATATTCCATAACTCTCTTCTTTTAAAATTTCAAGAATTTCACCAATAGTTAATTCATCATGTTTTAATAATTCATTTATGTCTTTTCTTAAAGGACTCATTTTATCACTTCAACTCTTTTATTAAGTTTTTTAAGTGTTCTTTCATCTCTTGATTTTCTTCATTCCATTGTTTATTATCAAATACTATTTTTTGAAGAATTAATTCAGGAGTACTTTTACCTCTTTTACCAAAAAGAGGTTGATGGTTTGTTAGAAGAGTATTATCATCATCTAAACCTTTAGCAAATATACCATCTAATCTTATTTTATCATCAACTCTATTTTCTAATTCTTTTCCTAAGTGCGATACAACTACAGATAAAGTATTAGTTTTTTCTAATACATCAAGAAAAGATAAAAGAATTTTAGCAGCAGCATCTGGTTCTGTTATTGATTCAAATTCATCAATTAAAATTAATTTTCTTTTATTTTTATTTTCAGTTGCTGCTTTTATAAATTTCTTTACAGTTTGTTCAAAAGCACCAGCATTTTTACGGCCTGAGAATTTCTTAAAGTAATAAATATTATCAATTAAAGGTATTTTTGATTTTTCACAGGCTAGAGGCATTCCCATATAAGAAAGAAGTACTGATTGTAATACTAATTCAAGCAATGTTGTTTTACCTCCTGAATTTGCACCAGTTAAAATTGAAATCTTTTGGTTACTACAATCTAATTCTTCAGAGTTTAAACTATAATCAATCGGATTTGCATCAAAAAAGAAGTTATCACATTTTTTTAATAAGAATTCTAAATCTTCATTAATATTAGGAAATGTTAAATTTTCCTTTGATTTATCTTTAGTTTTAGAAATTAAAGTCTTATTGATAGTATTAATAAAATCTTGAAAAACAACAATCCTCATAACATTTGAAGAAGTAAGTTTATTAATTAAATCAGGAAGATTTTTTTCAATTTCTCTAATCTCATCACCTACATCAATATAATTATCAATTTCCAACCGAGATTTTCTATCTTCTAAACGTTTTTCGAAATTACTTAAACTTTCTTCATCAACTTTTACAGGATAACCTTCCTTAAAAATTTCATGATATCTAACACCAATTAAATTTGATTTTTCTATAAACTTATCTTCATAGTTTTGAATAATTGAATTAATTTCATCTTTAAAGTCCTTAGTAATGCTTGTATAATCTTCATTTTTTAGTGCTTTCATGATTGATTTTGCATCAATAGTAATATCTTTTTCATCAAGAGATTCTTCTATTTCTTGATTCATCTTGTATATAACTTCATCAATTGAAATAATATCATTCTCTAATTCTTTGACCACTTTCTTTTTTTCATCTTTTTCATTAATTAACTCATTTAATTTATCAATTAAATTAGAAATTTCTACATCATTTGAATCTTCTTCAAAGTTAGAATTTTCTAAAAAAGAAATTATCTTTTTAATTAAAGAAAGATCAAAATCATTAACTGATTTTAAAAATTCAATAATTAATTCTCTATCTTCTTCAAACAAAAAACCTTTCAAAAGTAACTTTAATTCTTCTAAACTAATTGCTAAATCACTATAAATTTCATCGCTAACAATAATAATATCTTTCATTGAATTCATCTCTTTTAGTTCTTCTCTTGTAATAGGAAGTGCAGAGATATTAACTTCAAATTCTTTTTCTAATTTTTTTAAATCAGATTCAATTTCAGATTCATTTTCAAGAAAGTATATTTGATAGTTAAGACCAATTTTTTCATGTTTTATCTTTTTCAATTGATCTTTTAATTCAACATTGTCTGAATTAATAATACCTTGAATTATTTTTTGTTTTTTTATAATGAGTTCCTTTTTAGGAAAAGGAAAAAAAGTTCCAAAAAGACATTTAAAATCTTCCTCAAACTCAGAATTTTTTTGAAAGTGTCTAGATAATCTATTAAAAAGAGTATTTACTGGTCTTGTAGAAAAGATATCTTTAAGATTTTTATAAGATTCTCCTAAATGGTTTGATAAATAATATTGAGTTAAGTACTTTTTACCTTTTTTAGAGAACTTATTAGGATAAGATATATTTGAATTTATCCAATTAATATTAACATCTTCTTTTGAAGATAATTTATTTTTTATTTTTTTTTTGTAATCTTTCATTTTAAATTTTTAAAATCTCCTTTTTTTAATAGTAAATCTTCTATTTTACCTTCATATTTTCTTTTATTTTCTCTAAATTCAGATAAAAACTGATTAATAACATCAGTTGCCATTTGCTTTATTTCACCAGTTAATATCTTTCCAGATTTATAACCTTCATATATCTCTTTAACTTTTTTAGAATCTTCTTCAAAGAAGTAAATATATTGATAAGGAATATCTTTATCAGGATCTCCTCCTTTTTCTCTATGCTCCTTTAAAGTAGGTTGTCCTCCAGAATAAGCATATTTCATCATCTTTTTCTTTACTGTTTTAGGACTATCATCTACAAAGATAGCACTATTTTTATCACTTGAAGACATTTTTCCATCGAATCCTTTAATTGATGGAAGTAATTTAGACATAATTAAAGAAGGTTTTTTATAACCTAATTTTGGAAATACATCTCTAGCAATTCTAAAGTGAGGATCTTGATCAACAGCACAAGGAATTAAAGCCCTCAAATCACTATTATTCATTTCAGAAAGTAACATTGCCGGAGTTGCTTGAATAGCAGTGAAAAATATTTTTCCAATACTTGAACTATTATTCAAACCAAAAGTAGCTTTAACATTTGAAAAATTAATTTTATCTGATATTCTTAAAGTGTGCGGATATAACATTGAAATATGTTCTGAATCAATAATAAAACGAGTTAATTTAGGATCAAATCCAATACCCATTACATCTAAAGCATTTTCATAAGCTAATTTATTAGTATCTTTTAAGCTTAAATTTTCTTTAAAAAGAAATTTTTCATCATCAGTTAATTGAAAGATTAAAGGAACTTGAAATTTTTCTTGTAACCACTTTAATAATATCCAAGCACTAACATGACCTAAATGAACATCACCAGAAGGACCTCTACCAGAATATAAATAAAACTTATTACCTTTTTCATAATCATCTAAAAGTTTATTTAAATCACGATGTACAAAATAGATGTTTCTTTCAATAGAATAATGAACTTCTCCAAAAAGATCTTTAATTCTATTCTTTAAGTTTTCATCAATTTCTTGAAGTCCAAATTTTTCAATTAGCCTTTTATAATCAACACTTCCGCTAACTTCCCAAGGGGTTACTTTGAAATCATCCATAGAAATGTTACTTAAAAAACATATAAAAATGTTATCATGAGATAAAAAGATTAATATATTATTAAAAACATAATAATAAAACAAAATATTTATATTATGCCTCTTTTTCATGATTTAGTATGGGACGATAGCTCAGTCTGGGAGAGCACTACGCTGAAGACGTAGGAGTCCTGGGTTCAAATCCCAGTCGTCCCACCTTTTTTTCAATATATATAATTCTAAATTTAAAACTTAAAACAATTAGAATTCAAATAAAATCTTAAAAGATTATTATTATTATTATTATTATTATAGAAGTAAATGTGTTATATCAAAATTATTTCAATACTTTTCCAGTTTCAAGATACCATAAATAAAAGTCTAATCTTGCAAGATCAAGGTTAACTTTTTTAGCTATTTTTTTTAGTTTATTTTCAACTTTAACATAATTAGATTTGGTAGATAAGTTTTTAGGTTTTTCAATAATATTATTTTTAGTCAAAATATCAACAATATGAAAATCTATTATAGCAAGGTTTTCAAAACCAATATTTCTTAAAAAATGTGAACTCTCTTTCCAACCTAAACCTTTAATATTGTTTTTAATATAAACTCTCTTTTTTTCTTCAGAGATATTAGAATTTATCTTTTCAAAAACTTCTTCTTTTTTACCTCTTGCTTCATAAATAAATTCAGACCTTCTATTTGGAAATCTATAACCTAATCTTTTTAACTCCGATTTTAATTTATCTAAAGAATAATTCAAAAAACCATCATCAATCTCTTTTTGAATCTCAATTGCTCTCTTTGCATCAAAATTAGCAGTCATTAAACAAAAACAAAGTTCTTTAAAAACTCTTTTAATTGTACTTCTGTTTTCTTTAAGTTCAATCATTCTTTTTTCGATTAAACTTTTTACTTTTGTTTTTTTCAAATCTTTTACTTCTTTTATTAGATTATTCATTTTCATACATCATCTTCTGGTATAGGTACATACTTAACAATATAACATTCTTTAGTATCTAAAACAGAAACAAAATTTGACAATTCATTTTTAACTTCATCAACAGTTACTTTTGATTCCATAATTGCATCATATTTAATACTCTTAAATTGAATATCTTTGTGTGAGGAGTATTTATTAAGATTAGATAAAATAATCTTAGAATTAACACGGAACTTTTCTTCTTTTTTTTCAAGAAAATCTTTTTCAACTAAAGAGTGTAAAATATTTTTTGAGTCAAAACCAAAACCGGATTCAGAAGTAAATTCTTCAAAAGTGAATTCTTTTAATTGATAGGCTTTTTCCAGAATTTTTATTTCATCAGAACTTAATGCATCAATTGATGGAAGAATTTTAGTTTCAAGTTCATCAACATCAACAACAATATTACCATTCTTCATTTCAACAAGCAATCTAAATTTTTCATCATTAGTTTTACAAGAAAATAAAAAAGCAGGATATAAATGAGTTTCAACTCTTTTTAGCTTCTCAATAGACATTAAACGAATATCTTTTTTACTCATATTAGGGAAGATAAATGGTTTCATATCTTGTTCTTCAAAATCCTCTTTCTTTTCAAAAAAAGACTCTTCTTCATTTTCATCAGAATCTCCTCCTAATACATCAATAGATCTCCCACCATGTTTAGTTCTTCTAGGTCTAATATTTACAAACAAAGGCATATCAACAATACCACTCACTAGAGCAGTACCTACAGGAATATTTTTTATTTCTTTTTCAGCTTCTGTGGTTAAACCTTCAACAGATTTACTAACCGCTTTTAAATCATTAGGATTAGTTACTTTAAGAACAATATTTGTAGTACATTGACTTAATACTGACTTTTCAACTCTTGCTGGTCTTTGTGTAATAACACATAATCCTAATCCAAACTTCCTTCCTTCACTTGCAATATTTCTAAGAACAGCAGAAGTTTTTTTCTTTCCAAAACCTTTTTCTGGAGCAAAATTATGAGCTTCTTCAACAACCATAAAAAAAGGTGGAATATTGTTAACTTTTCTTGCATGAAATAAGTCTTTTAATAATTTATACATTAAAACATCTTGTATTTCAGGGTCAATTCCACGTAAATTAATAACACTTACTCTTCCTGATTGGACTAATTCGTTAAGAGGAGTATAATCTAATGAGAAAAAATCTAGAGAGTCCATTCTTTTTAATAAATTAATTAAAGTCCATTTAGTATTACTGTCCTCACCTTCAAGTTCATATATTAAATTTGAAAAAGTTAATTTATCAACATTCTTTACAGCACTATATAAAAGAGATTTCTGAGTATTTGTTAGTTTTGTAGGAAGAACATCCATTAAATTTTGTGGAGTAAATTCCTCATTAAGTTTTAAAGGTCTTGATGATTTATTAACTTTAACATCACCAAATTCAACAACAGACTCTAAGTAACCTTTTGGTGAAATACCAAAAGAATCCATTAATTCTTTTTCTTCAGATTCATTATTTGGATATTTTAGTGAAGTATATTCACCGTGAGGGTCAAGTATTATCACAGGAACATTTTTTTCAGCTATTTCTTCCAATAAAACACCAACTGTATAACTTTTTCCTGCACCAGTCTTAGCTAAAATAGAGACATGTTTTGTAAGCATATCTTCTAAGTCTAATTGGATATCAATATCTTTTCCATCAAGCTTTCCAATATAAGCACCATTAGAAGTATCTAAACTAATTATTTCTTTAATAAATTCATCACTTGCTAAATATACATCATCTCCTGGAACGAAAGGTTGTCTTATTGATCTAACTCTTCCTTGATCATCTTTATAACCAATAATATTACATTTTGCTAATATCTTATTCTTGTCCCTTTCTAATTCAACAATTTGTGATAAAACATCACCATATAATTCATGATCAACCTTAACATAATCAAACTTTTTTACATCTCCTTCAACCTTAAATTTGAATTCTTTTGTTTTTACTTTTCCATAAATTACTCCAAGACTTTTACTCATTTTTTACCTCCTCAATATCGATAAATATCTCTTTTTCACTTTCATTAGAATTATTTTTTTTATATTTTAGATAATCTTTAATTTCTTTTACCTTAGAAAGTTCAAATATTAAAAGTAAAGATAAAATAATAAATACACCTGATATGAAAATTAAAACATTTTGGACTAAACCATCTCGGGTTGATTCTATTTCATCATCAAGACAGACTAATCTTTCTTTTTCAATATCAATCTCCTTTCCAGAATAAAAGAAAGAATCTAAAGAACTTAGTTCAATAGCATACTCTGAAAAAAGTAAAGAAGAAAAACTATCTGACTCTTTTAATGATTCAGAATATTCTAAATAATTATAACCCATTATTGGAAAATAACCTCTATTTATAGAATCTTCAATCATATTTCTTGCAATTGGAAGTCTAATATCAATTAATTCAGTAATATGTTCATCACTAATACCCATTGTTCCTAACAATAAGTCACTATTTGCTTTTGCCTTAGATGCAAGATAAATACAGTTAACATAATCACTTTCTTCATACTCTGAGTGAGCATTTTTTAATAAATCATCATCAACTAACGAAGGGATATAATTTGAAATCCCATGTGCTCTCTCTTCAGCTTGAGATAATTTTTCAAGACAAGTTCTTTTCAATATATCTTCATCAAGTTCACTGTCTTCTAAATTTGATTCAAATAAATAAAACCAACCTTCAATCCCTCTGAGCCTTTCCATTGAATGTGAAATAGTTGGATAAAAGATATTTTCAAATAAATTAAGTTCTTCTTTATCAGAGATTAATCGAGACATAAAAGAAGAATCAATTTCATCATCGCCTTCAACAAAGTGAGAGTAATCTGAATCTAAAAAGTTATTAGGAGTTATAAAATGTAAATCATCTTTTCTTATTTGACCTAAAATAACATCTGGGAACTCATCAAATATATTAATAGATTCCATTAAACCTTCCTTTCCTTCAATCAATCTATCATTTGAAATCATTCTTGCTTGAAAATCAAAATAATTTTTAATCTCTTTATCTTCAAGTGACTCATCTAATTCTTTATATGTATTATTAACTCTTTCAATCAAATCAGAAGGATTCGGTTTATTAAAAGAGTTATATATGTTTCTTAACTCTGAACTTGCTGAAAAACAAAAACTTGCTCGGCTATAAAAGTTATTTTCTTCTTTCATTTCAATAGAATATTCATATCTTTCATCAACAATATTAGTTGACATCAAATTTTCAAGGCAAAGAAAATTTCCTTCTTCATTTAATAATGAACTATTAACATAATTTATTCTTTCACTTAAGTAATTAAATCTATCTTCTTTATCTAAAAAAGAAAAATAAAGTTTTTCTTCATTATTTAAATTATCAAATAACTTACTAGAAAGATTATTGAAAAAATAAAAAGAATTATGATATAATTCAAGTTTAGAATAAACTTCTTCTATAAACTCATTTTGTGAAATATTCTTTGATAGAGTTTCTGAAAAAACATTATATACATCTTCAAGTATCTTATCAACTTTTGGATCATTAATTGTTAAATAATCTTCATCAGAATAAAAATGATTAAAATCATACTTATTTGTAATAGATCTAAAAAAGATTGAGAAATCAAAGAAAAAATTATCATTATTAAAATTATGTACTTCAAGAATTGAATTAATAAAGTGAGATTTAAAATCCTCATTTAAAGTATCTTCCCAACCTTCTGGAATTGAATTAGAATCAATTTTAATACAAGTTTCAGAAATTTTATCATTTATATCATCTGCAATTTGAAACATATTTTCACACATATCATCAGAAATCTTTTCCATTAATCGATAATACTCAGCTTCTGAATCAACCTCTGATTCAACAGAAATCTTCCTTTCAGAAATTTTATTACTTAATTTATCGTACTCAGAGTCACCTAAAATATTTTTTAGTATATCATCTACAGAATCAATCGGATGAACTTTAAAAGTAGGTAAATCATAAACATCTATCTCTTCTTCATCAGTTAAAAGTGATACACGAGGAATAAAAACTTCTTTTAAACCATGATTCTTTGCAGCTTCTATTTTACTATTTATCCCTCCAACTAATCCAACAATGCCTCCGCTATTTATAGTTCCAGTCATACTTACATCATGAGGAAAATCTTTATCCTCTAAAGTTAAAATCGTTAAGGCAGTTAATGCAGAACCTGCACTTGGTCCTTCAACAAAAGTAGTTCCTGAATCAATCAAGTAAAAAAAATCGTAATCACTACAATCTCTATAAGTATATTGACAGGCTAAATCTTTAGCAAATCTTACAGATAAAATAGTATCTGTTTCAGGAACAGGATAAGATTCAACAAAAACTCTTCCATCTCCCGGTGTTATCTCAAGATGTGCCTCAGCTAGACCACCACCTTCACCATCGTGAGTTGTTGCAAGTAAATTCATAGAATTACTATGAGAAATGACACTAGTTAAACTTAACATAAATACAAGTAGTCCAAAAAGTAATAGTTTATTAAATTTCATTTTAATTACGGGCTCGGTGGGAGTCGAACCCACGACCTATAGCTTAGGAGGCTATCGCTCTATCCAGCTGAGCTACGAACCCACAAGAAATAAAATAAAAAACATAATATAAATTTATTGGTATAACACATAAAATAGGAATTTTTCTTTTTACTCCATACCTTATAATCACTTCTTTTTTTAGAGGATTTTGCCCTAAACATTCTTTAGCAATAAACGAAGACACAAACTTTAGCATAAAACGAATAAACATTACTAAACTAAAGTTTAGAACTTATTAAATAAAAATAAATAGAATATTATAGAATATTCGTATTTAGCTAAAGGTTGTAGAAATCTTTTTTATCTTCGATAATGTAGAAGTCAAAATCATCCAAATTAAAAAAAAAAAGATTTTATAAAAACAAAGATAGAAATAAATAGAATATTATAGAAACTACCGTGCCATTCTTTAGAATGGTACCATCCTGGTCAATCATATAAAATCAGAGATTTTAAGGGTTATTTAATCAGAGATTAAAAACTTTGATAAAGATTGTGTGATAAA
>CAZXZL010000021.1:0-17060 GCA_964645415.1 uncultured Methanosarcinales archaeon
TTAGGGCAAAATCCTCTAAGAAGGGATAATTATTTGAATGAAACAAAATGAAATAGACTTTTTGTTTATATGTGTTTTTAATCTTGTATAAAATTCCTCTTTTCACGGAGTATACTTTTTTGTATATTCATTTGTATACTGGGATATTAATCTAAACATTTAAATATCATTTTCTCGCTTATTTATATATGACTTTTGTAAGAGATGAATGGATTTTGAATCAAAAAATATTCTATAATATGGTTAAGTTAATGGTAGAAAGAGATATAGAATATGGTCAATATGGCTTCAAAGGTCATGAAAATTCAATGATTTCTGGAATTGTTTCACTTGTTTCAGATATTGAAATAATTTCTGAAATTATGAAAGGAAGTGGAATTGAGTCCAGTTACTCTTCTGTTGAAGGTGCTCTAAAAGAGATATGCTTAAAAGATAAAGCAACTGTCTTCTTACCTGACCAAAATAAATTCATTCACAACTTAAGAATAATTGATCTTACTGATGTAGCTCTTTCAAAAGTTAGAGAATGGGGCTGGAAGGTTGGATGTTTTGAAGATGTCCTTGAAAGATTCTATGGGAAAAAACATGTTGGCACAAAAAGAGAATTAACCTTAGCTCTTGCTTTAGCTTTAGAAAAACCTGTTTTTGTGATGAGTCAAACAGTATATACTGATGTTGGGACAGGAAGATTATACTGGTTAGATAAATCCGGAATAAGATATGTAGTTTATTTAAAAAAAGCAAAAGATGAAATTAAACTAGTGGTTGAAGAAAGAGTTATAAAAAATAAACGATCAGAAATTATTGCTGAATTTGAAATTTCCGTTGATACAATTAAATCTAATAGTGAAAGTTTCTATGACATTATGTTTGATAAAGAATTAATCAAAAAGTAGTTACATAACTTTATATAGTGTTTTCAAGGTTTTATCTTAATTGGGATTATTAATGAAAAAGTTAGCTTTTCTTTGGACTTGTATTTTTTTTTTAGTTTTTTCTTCTAATCTAGTTTTATCTAACGATGTCCATATTAATTCTTTTGAAATCTCTTCAGACCTTGATAATATTAATGAACATGATGGGTCCTTTTATGGTATTCTTCAAAATGATTATTTAACGATTGATATTAATTTAACTGTTTATGATACTGATTGGGATTTTGATGATAAAAACATAAAAATTAAATCAAATGAAATCACAAATAATGAAGATATTGAATTTGAAGAAGATGATTGTGAACAAACAGATGAACATAATTATTCTTGTAATACTAACTTTGATTTAATTGATTATGATGTAGATAGCTCTTCATTAGATTATAATGATAATTTTGAATTTGAGATAGTAATATTATCTAATGAAGGTGTAACTTATTCTGGAAATGTTGCTGGAAATACTAATTCTTTTGTTTGTTATAATTCTTTTGATGAATCTGAATTTGAAGATATTTCTATTTCTGATCCAATAATTACAGAAGATGATATCTCTTTTGAATTTGATATGAGTGATTTTAACCCTAATATTAATAATTGTCCATCTTTAGATATTGAATCTGTTAGAGCTAATTTAGTTTTAGATGAAGATAATAATCGTTTTACATCTAATGTTTCAAATAAATTGACTTTTTCAGACACTTCAAATCTTGAAGGTGGTTCTTATAATTTAACATTAAGTTTTCATCCAAATTATGGCTCTGTTTATAACTTAGAAAAAGAGTATCAACTTTATTTAGATGGTCCAATAATAGAAGATGTTAAATTAAAAAATCATGTTATTAACCAAGAGATATTTAATGAATATATTTATGATCCTGATGAAGATAGATACACTTGTTCTTATCTTAAATTTGTAATTAATGATCCTTTTTTTGAAGGTATTAATTTAGATGTATCTGATGTAAATCAAGATTTTTTTGATGATAATGAACCTATTATATTAAATAAAGATGGTTTTGGTTGTGAAAAAGATGATGATAATGAAGATATGATTATTTGTCGATCTAATGTTGACCCTTATGGCTGTTTTAATATTTTAAGTAGTAATTTTGACATTGAATTTGAAGTTTGTAGTTCTCCTGAAAATTATGATGAAGATTTATGTGTTGAAGATTCTAGTTCGTATAGTTTAGAAATTAATAATGATGGTCCTGAACTGATTGATTGGAAATCATATACTACTTTTAGTGACGATTTAGATTTTGATGAAGATGATTTAGAAATACTTGCAAATGAAATGATAAAAAATGTTTCAAATAGTTTCTTTGGTGAAAACTTAATATTTCAAAATTGTTATGACGATGAATGTTTTTTTAGAGATGGTGTACCAATTAATTATACACTTACTTTAAACAATCCAAATTTAAATCATGATAGTGCATCTTTTGATTTTTCTGAGATTGGAGGTTCACAAGAAAATTCAGATTATCTTTTTAACGATGAAAGTAGTACTACTTTTGGATTAAATAGAACATTAAATGATAATTATGATAATTTTTCAATTCCTTTATCAGGTACTGATTCATTAGGTAATTCATTCTCTTTTTCTGATGTTAGATTCTATCACGATGATAAGCCTCCAATAATTGAGAATGTTAGTGCATATAGGGCTACTGGAGGATCTTATGCAAAAGATACAATTGCAACAAATGATCGAATTTTAATTAATATTACAGCCAATGATTCAATTTCATCAAATGTTGGATTTATAGTTGATTTCAATGACTTAACAACATCTCATGAAATTAAAAAAGGATATTGTGAAAAAACAAAAAAGAACACTTTTAATTGTGAAGTTGAATCTGAAAGAAGTGTTTCAGCAAAAAATGTTGGTGGTGAAGGTGAAATAGAAATATATGTTTTTGATTTAGCAGGTAATGTTATTAAAGAGACTAAAAATGTTGAAATATTAGAAACTTCTGATGATGATACTCCAGAAATAAGTTTATATGCTGATAACTTTGTACCTGATTTTATTGATAGAAAAATGGTTTCAATTTTTGAATATCCTATTCATGGTGAATTAAATACACAAGCTCCTAGTGGAGTATATATTGATAATCAATATTTTAATGATTGTAGTTTTGTAAATTATGCCAGAGAACTATATAGTTTTGATTTAATTTCTCCAACTAGTTTAGAAGATGATAGCTCAACTATGATGTTTGATTTACCAATTTTTGAAGAAGATGACTTAAATAATGTAGAAGAGTTAAAAATAAGTTGTAATGTAGAAACTTTCTTAAGAACAGATACTCATATTTATACTAGACCAAACAATCAAAACGTTAATTTTACATTGAATGTAAAAAATGCTCCATTTGGAATGCCTTCAGAAGAGATATATAATGAAGTTAGTGAAAATATAGATAGTTTTATTGTTGAGCATGGTGATTTTCTTCACACTGCTGCAAATATTCATCGTTTTGCAGAAAATATTTGCTCTTTAAGAGAGGGATTAGCAACTTCCGAATTTGGTGTTTCTGTAGGTGGTGGTATCGTTCAAGGATCTGAAATTATAATTGATGGCATTGGAACAGCAGTTCCTGCTGCTAGACCGTTTACTGAACCAATTGCTCAAGCCTTAAATATGATCGAAAGTGGATTAGATGTAGCTCATAATACAATTAACTCTGTCTTTGAAACTACTTTTGAATTAGTTGACTTTGGAGGAGGTGATGGAGAAAAAGGAGTTTTAGGAAGAGTTTGTGATTATGTTATGTGTGATCAATGTGACCCAATAGATTCTGCAACTTTTGTTGGTGATATGTGGGGTGATTCAGTCGATGATCATTATGTTTTCGGTAAAGATATAAGTGGAAAAGTTGACCCTACTGAAAGTATGGTTCTTTCAATGGGTTGTGGTTGTTTAGGTCCAATTATTTATAAAATGGAATCTTGGAGACAAATGAAATGTGAAAGAGATCTCTGTCTTTTACAAGGTGGTGCATTAGGTGCTGAAACTATTCATTGTAGACAAGCTTATATTGAACAGAAATGTAAATTAATTGTTGGTGAAGCTTATGTTTTATTCCCTTATGGTATGGGTATAGATTCTTATTTTAGTGAAATTAATGATATGTTATCAATTGATCCTGATTTTATTGAAAATGCTGTTGGTCAACTTATTTGTCCTGAAAGTGGCGGTAAATCAGATATTGGAAATATTGCTGGTGATTTTTTACCTGATGTTGGTGGCTCTTTAGGAGATTTAAGAAAGTGGATTTGTAATATTGGTGAAGGTGCTTTTAAAGTTGAACGTGGAATTAATATGATTCAAGAATCTTATGATATTTATGATCGAGATGGGATTTCAGGATTACTTGCTCATGAAGCTGGTTTAGCAGGAGTAAGTGATAGTCTTAGTGATTATTGGGGAGATATTTGGAAAGATGATCCTTGTAATCAAACTATTGAATTAATGCAAGAATTAGAAGGAGATGCTTAAATGAATAAAAAATTAATAATATTTGGAACTATTGTATTCTTATTTTTAACAAGTATAGGTTATAGTTCAGACCTTGAAAATATCTCTTTAAATAATCATTTTACTGAATCAGGAGAAGAATTTTTAGAAGCTGATGGTGAATCAGTTTATATATTTAATATTTCAATAACTAATAAAGAAGGTGAAATTGTATCTAAAGGTTCAGAGGTAGATATAGATGGTTATGGGTCACTAGTATCAGATTTTGGTGATCTCTTTGATTCAGATTTAGATTGGAATGAAGTAGATAATGAATACTGGTATGATGATGAAAATAACATCTATATTCCTTATCAATCACCAGTTGGTGTTCCTTTTGATGATAATTATTTTACTGATTATTTAACGATTTCATGTGATTCATGTCAAAATGAAGATTCTATTGATTCTATTAACATTAACTATAAACATGGCTCATTAGAGGTATCTAATATTGAAGTTGAAGGTAATTTTTTACGTTTTGATTTATATGATGAGCATGGGAATAGAGTTTCAATATTAAATGAAGATGATATTACAGTAACTGATGGTGAGATTGATTTTTTCGATGATAGGAATCCTTATAATATATTTGTTAATATATATGGAGAAAAAACTAATGTAGATATTAAAGGATTACATACTGAAGAAATAACTGATAGTGATTATTATAACTATCTTAATGCCTTAAAAAATCTTATTGATGAAATTTATGATGATTACCTAAATCTTAATAACTTAGATGAAAAGTATACAAAAGAGTCTATAAAATATTTAGAAGAAGCACACAATGATGCAAAAGAAGTTATAAATGATGATTCAGCTGAGCATGATGATTTTTTAGATAATATTGATGATCTCAATGAAGCTAGAAATGATTTAGTTGAAATTAGTGAATTGTATGATAAAATAAATGAAATAGAAAATGAAGATGATTGTGAAGATGTTGATGGAATAGAAGATAAACTAAATGATGCTAAAGACTTATTAGAAGATGGTAGTGAAGATGATATTCAAAATAAAATTAATGATTTGAATAAGATTGATTGTAATATGGAAAACCTTCTTTCTGAATTAAATGACTTAATTGGAAAAATTGAAGAAGGAGATTATCTAGATGATTATGATGAAAATGATAAAGCTAATGAATTAAAAGTTATATATGATGATGCAAAAAGAAAAATAGATGATGAAGGATTTGATGATTCAGAAGATATATTTAATAAAATAAATAAATTAAATGAAAAATTAAATGAAATTGAAAATTTAGACTTAAGATCAGATATAAAAGATTTAAAGGAGAAATATAACGATTTAGATGATGATTTAAGTGATTATGATTATTCAGAAGATTCTTTGAATGAATTAACTAACCATTATGAAAGAGCTGGTGAATTATTAGATGATTTTGATGATTATACTGTTAATGAAATTACTGAATTCATAAATCAATTTATGTCTGCTTTTGATAATTTAGTTGAAATTAAAAATTGTCGTGATTTAAATGATGGAATGGTAATATCACATGAATTATCTGAATGTAATATGTATAATAATATTGACGGGATAGACCATACTTTTGATGATGTTTCCGATGATCAAATTTGTATTGATGATAACACTTGGAGTTGTTCAGCAAAGAATTATTGTAATGGTTATTGGATTTTTATGGAAAGTAATGATATTATTTTAAAAAATTCTGATTATATTGATGGAATTAATTGTTCTGATATTGATGAATTTGATCAAAATGATTGTGATAAGTTAAGATGTATATATAATTCAAAACCAGAATACAGAAGAGAAGAACCGCCATCAACTTATGGTGGAAGTTATTTTAGAGAACGATTTGAAATTGATACTGATAATTTTGATTCAGGAAGAAATGTTGTTCAAAATAACTGCCATTCTAATATGAATGAAAGTGAATGTAGGGATGAGTTAAAAAATTATTATGATGAAAATCCTAGACTTAGAGATTGTATTGAAAATCAAGATGGTTCTAGATTTAGAAGTAGATATTGTCGCGGTGTTTCAAGTGCAATAACTGATTTAAGATCTGAAAGATCAATTATTTCTATGTTTGGTGAAGACGAAGATGATGGAGTAAGGGGTTTTTTGAATACTATTAATAGTATGGGTTATAATGAAACAGCAATTCGTGGCTGGGATTCTATAATTGGTCTTTTTTCTGATGAGGATAGTGTTATTTCTGATGCACTTAGTTCAGTTAATGTTTTAAAAGAACCTTTAAGTCGCTGGAATGAAGTAGTAGATACTTTTACAGATTCTCCTGTTAGAAGAGCTTTAAATGAGATATGTGAAAGATACATTTTCTCAACAGATCTTGATTCAACTTATGGTGGTGATTTAATTGATGTTCAAAGATCTCTTTCAGAAAATGAAGTTCTAAGTTTAGATTCACAAAAGAATATTTTCATTGATGATGGTTCTGAAAGTTATTTCTACTATTATCAGGTTGAGTTAGGTAATTTTGTAAAAGATTTAGAATATGGTATATGTTTTGGAAATGATAATATTGATACTTGGAATGATTGTGATGGAAATAAATTAGGGTCTTTTTATAATGAGAGTGAAGATAAATTATATATGTTTAATTTAGATGAAGGAGAATCTCGTAGCACTTTAACTTCTAATAATCAATCTTATTATGTTGTTCAATTAGAAGATAATTATGATTATATCTCTTTATGTTTTAATAATGAATTTTCATCATTTATCGATACAAATAACTTCTTTGATGATTTAAATGATAAGAATTGTATTTCAAAACCAATTCTTGATTTTACTGATAAAGACAATGTTCCTAATTATCATCTTTTTGATAATAAAAGAGATGACTCTGGATCTGATGTTTCTGATAAGGAGGAAGATGAGGGAGATAAGGATGATGATGTTGATGAAGGAGGTGTTATAGTATAATGAAGAAATCACAAATTTCAATGTTTATGATTATTGGTGCAATAATTTTTATTAGTATTAGTTTAGTTGTTTATGTTGGCAATCAATTACATGAAATAAGTTTTGATCGTGCTAGAGATGAGGTAGGTGTTGGTGATATTCATGGGATTGAACCATTAAATAATTATTTACATGAATTATTAAGAGATTCAGCAAGAAGAAAGATTGAAGAAATTGGTTTAAGAGGTGGTGTTTTTGATAGTGATCACTCTATTGCTGATCATCCTCATTTAAGTGAAGGAGTAAAATTAGGTTCAATTGATTCTCCATATTGGTTATATCTTGAAGAATCAAATGGTGGTTATTCTTATGGTCAAAATAAACCTGATTTAGAAGGAAGTTCTGATTCAATTCAAGATCAATTATCAAATGCTATTGCAGATGACTTTTATGATAGAGTTTCATTTGAAGAATTTGAACATCTTTATAATGTTGAAACTCAATCAAAACCTGAAGTTGATATTGTTTTTACTGAAAATGATGTTGTTGTAAATTTATTTTTTAGATTAGAGATTGATGAAAGAGGATCTGATTCACAGATTTTATTAAATGAGTTTTCTGTCAGAAAAGATGTTCCTTTAAGAAGTATGTATGATGCAGGTGAAAGAATAACTTATATTGAGAGTGAAGATTCTGAGATTACTAGACGTTATTGGAATTTATTATCTTATTATATGACATCTAATAATGATGAGTTATTACCTCCAATCTCTCATACTGAATTTTTACAAACTTCTCCTCTATTTTGGCATTCTTCTGATGTTGAAGATATTATTAATTCACTTTCATCTATTTTCTTACCTCAGTTTAGAGTAGTTAATTCATATAGTGAACCTGTATTCTATAATCGAGAGAATATGGGTGATTTAGAGGCAACTCTTACAGGTGGTTTTTCCAATTTATTTTCTTTATATCTTGGTGAAGAATCTTTTCCTTTTAAAATTGATTTTATTCATCCAGGTGATATCTTTGTTGAATTAAACAAAGGTGAACAAATTATTACTTCGGAGGATATTTTAGAAAGAGACATTATTTCAATTATGTTAGGATTAGGATATCGAAATTATAGAACTGTTTATGATATTACTACTCCAATTATTATAAATATGAAAGATCCAGATGCTTTTGATGGAGAGGGTTATACTTTTTCATTTCCAATTCAATTAAATATTAGAGATAATTATCCAATTAGTGAACATGTTGAACCTATTGAGCCACCAACTTTTACTGAAAGACTATCCTCATTTGATGATTCAAGAACTGAGAAAAACTTAAGAATTGTTCCGAATAATCCAGTTGATGAAGATTTAACTGATACACAAGTCATTTATGAATGTGGTAACGATAGATATACATTAGGTTATTTTGATGATTCATCAACTTTTGAGACTGAAGCACCATATTGTGCTATGAATGGAAAGATAATATTAGAAAAACAAAATTTAATTTTTGAAGAAAAAGAATATGTAAATATAGAAAATACTGGTATGGATTTATTAGAACCAAAAGTTTATCCTTTAAAATCATTTGATGTAAATATTAAGAAAATAACTGTTGATGACTCTTACATTTATCTTCCTGGAAAAGGTATTGATCAGTATTTAAATGATTTTAGAAGATTTTATTCAAGTGATAGTTCAATATGTAATAATTTAGACTTTCCTTTAGATTCTTTTTGTGACTCATTTATTTCAACTGGACTTTCTAGTGATTCCGAAAGAGTATTTGATCAAGCTGGAGTATCTTCAAGTGATACTGAAGAAGAGGTAGTTTCAAAGATTTATGATGAGTTTGGTGATGAGATTTTAAGTAATACTGAAAAAACAACTTCTTCTTTATCAAAATTTGATCAAGCAATATTATTAATGGAAAATGATTTTTCAGATTATGTTCCACTCCCACCTTCATTGTCATTTACTGAAAAAGAAAATGAATTTGAAGCTTATTTTGTTCCTGGCGAGTATGAGATTGAAACTATTTTAATTTCAAACGAATCATTTACTATTCCTTCTGAATGTGCAGTTGCATCTCGTCCATTATCAGATAATTGTCTTTTTGAAGAGTTACCTGAAATGGAATTTGATGAGTTTATGCTTGGTAATAATGAAGTTACTTTTGAACTTTCTGTTGATGATTATTTAGAATCTGATTCAATTACATTTTATGTTGTTGAAAATAAACCTCCTCAAAATTATGATGACTTACAAAGAATGGCTTCATCTGATTCACAAGATTTATATTCCTACCTTACTATTCCTAATTTAAGTTAAGATGAGTAATAATATAAAGAGATTTATTTGGAAAATTGGAAAAGTATTTACAGTGGATGTATTTTTAATTTCACTTATTATTCTTTATTTTTTTATTAGTATTTCAAATTATCACTTTATAATGAATCGTTCAGGTGAAATTTTACCTGAAGATGTATCAAATGATTTTATGTCTATGGTTGAATCAGGAGATATTTCTGATGTTGCTTTTCTTTCTGAATATGAAGAACCTTTAGAGAAGGTATCAGAAGATATTGGATTAGAGAATATTTTTAGATGGGCCTTTTCTCTTATGATTATTTTATTATTTCCCTTCTTTTTACTTTTAAAAATTTCAATGTTTTTTGATAAGAAGTTTTTAAAGTCAAATGCAATATTATTTCCTTTTGCTTCATACATTATTCTTTTTATTTTATCCATTCCAATTAATCTTTTTACTATCTCTTATCGAAATACACCATTAAATTATTATGGATTGATTTTTGGATTAGTATCATTACTTCTTTTCTTATATGGTTTTTCTTATTTGGTTATTTATTGTTTAAAAATTGTATTAAAAGAAGAAAAATTAAATTTTATTGAGATGATTTCTAATTATTTTAAAAACTTTTTTTCCAATATTAAATTTAAATTTTTAGATTTCATTTTCTTAATAATATTTATTTTATTTATTTTATTTTTACCAATAATTATTGCACCTCCTACCACTTATACACTATTAATTTTTGTTTTATTATTTTTTATTTTCTTAATTAATACTGTCTTATTTTCTTATTTTTCATTTAGAAAAGATTTATCTTTTTAATTCTTGGGCTAGTAGCTCAACCTGGCAGAGTATCCCCTTGGCGTGGGGAAGGCTTCGGGTTCAAATCCCGACTAGTCCATATTCTTTTATTTTACTTTAATTTTATTGACACATTCACAAAAAAAGAAATAAGAATATTTAAAAAACATAATTTCAATATATTAGATAGGTGGAATTATGAAAAAAATGTTTTTAGTAGGATTATTAGTTTCTGTTTTTTTATTAGCTGCTTGTCAAGTAGATGAAACAATTGAAGAAGAACCAGGAGAAGAAATTAGAACTATTGAAGTAGAAGGATATGGAAGAACTTTTGAACCAGATGTAATTGATGTCGAAGTTGGAGAAGAAGTTGAATTTGTTTTTAAAAATACAGGTGGGACTCATGATTTAGTCATTCCTGAACTAGATATTGGTACTGATGTTATTAATGAAGGTGAAACAGATAGTTTTACATATACTTTTGATGAAACTGGAACTATTTTATTTGAGTGTAGTGTTGGTAGTCATGCTGAAGAAGGAATGGTCGGAGAAATTATTGTTTCCTAATTTTTCTTTTTTTCTTTTTATTTAATTAATACATTCACTAAAAAATTCTTAGATGAACATTTTTTATTATAAAATTATATAAATTGAAAACATATTACAAAAATATGAATAAAAAGAATATTGGTATTATTAAAAGTAATGAGTATGGAAACATTAATGGAAAAGAAATTAAATTAGCTTTGGATGATAAAGAAATTGAATTTTATAATGAAAGAATATTGAAAGTAAATATGAGTGAATCAGATATAAATAAATTAAAATCTATTTATTCAATAAGAGAATATGGAAAACTAATAAAAGTAATAAATAATGAGAATTTTCTTGAAGAATTTAAAAAAATTAAGTGGGAAAATCATATTGAAAATCCTTATTATATAGAAAAAATTCCAGCTATACCTAAAATTAAATATAACCGAATAAAAAAAGATATTAATATTTTAAAAACAAAAGACATTTGTGATAAAATTTGGTTTTACTTGAAAGATATCAATTTCAATCCAAAAGTAGACTTAGATAATTTTAAGACAAAGATATCTTTTTTTGTTACAAAAGATTATACTGCAATTATTAAAAATGTGAAAAAAGGAAATCAATCTTTTGAATCCAGATCAAATAATAATAGACCGTTTAGACATCCAACTACTTTAAAACCAAAATTAGCAAGAATTGTTATAAATTACCTTTCTATTTTTAATGAAGATGAAATTAGTATTATTGACCCTTTTTGTGGTACTGGAGGTTTTCTTTTAGAATTATGTTCTTTAAAAAAAGAGCTTAATAAGAAATGGAATATTTATGGAAATGATATAAAAGAAGATATGATTGATGGTTCTAAAAAGAATTTAAAACACTATGGATTTAGTTCAAAATTATTTAATCAAGATACATTTAACCTTGATATTAAGGTTGATTATTTAGTTTCTGATATTCCTTATGGTAAACATAGTTTTACAAGTGATAAAATGACTGAGATGATAAAGAGATTTATAAAATGGATAAGATTTCATATTGAAAAAAAATCTTGTATTGTTTTTCCTAAAAAATATCAAGAAGAATTTGAAAAGGAATGTAATCACTTTGATATGAAAATAGAAGAATTGGATGAGATTTATGTTCATGGAACTCTTTCACGAAAAATAGCACTGATCTCTAAGAATTAGTTATTATTATAAATCTAAAGTTAAATTCCCCATGTAGGTTGTTGTTCTCTTTTAATATTAGAAATTTCTTTTAATATCTCTATTTCTTTATCAGTTAAGTACTTCTGTGAATCTTTATATTGCCTAAATTCTTCTTGATTTAAATTACAATATAATTCATCATTCTCATTTATTTGTCTACCTACTGTAACTCCATCTATTGATATTGGTACTTTCATGCCAGATTTTGCTTCACTTATATTTTCTTGTTTATCATTTTTAATTGATTTAATTAAGCCAACAGTTCTTGAATTTTTTGTTAAAAGTTGAGCTTGTGTTTTTATTTTTCCTGAAATTACTTCTACTCCTACAATAGCAGGATTATTTTGTCTAAATACATAACCTGGAAGGATTCTAAATTTACCTATTGGTGAAAGTTTTTCTAATTTTTCTTTTTCAAGTGATATTTTTTTCTTATCATGCCAAATTTCATATCCTTCGATTAATTGATAAATTACTTGATTAATAAAAACCATTACTTCTTCTGAATTTATATTTAGTCCTTTCTCAACATCAACATTAAATCCTAATATTGCTCCATAAAGTGGATTTTTTTTCCTTACTGATTCTGCAACAGCGATATCTTTTTTATTTATATTTCCAATTCCGGTATATTTTACAGGAATATCATTTTTCTTTAAAAGGTTCATTAATGCTTCAAGAGATCCTAATGAATCAGCTTTAATTACAACACCCATTTCATCGTTTTCAAAGATTACCTCTGATGTTTCTTTTTTAATTTCTTTTATTGCATTTTCTTCAGAAATATTTCTTAATGATCTTATTGGCATTCCTGCGATTGCACTTTCTAATTTTTTTGCAGAAATTCTAACTCCTGTTGCTGCAACTGCTTCATCAACAGTCATCATTTTAACTTTTTTATCTCTTATTTCACTAAGTTTCTTTGGTTGATAAATTGCTCTAATATTTGTAATTATAGGTTCTCCAAGGTTTCCAATTATTATATTATCATCTTTTTTCAAAAAACCATCATAAAGAATAACATCAATACATTCTCCACGACCTTTTACTCTTTTTACTTCTAAAATAGAACCTTTCGCATCACTATCAGTGTTAATTTTTAAAGAATCTTTTAGAAAATTCTGAGATAGTCCAGAAACTAAAGCTAAAAGTTCACTAATCCCTTCACCAGTAATTGCAGATGTTGGGACAATTGAAACAGTTTTTGAAAAGTCATCAACTCTATCAAATCTCTCTGATTGAATTCCAACCTCACTTAATGATCCAACAATAGAATAGATCTTCTTATCAACTTCCGCTTTAACTCTTGATGATTGACTATTTATATCTTCTAATATGTCTTTATCTTTAAAACTAGTCCAACTTTTTAAACGATCGATCTTATTTGCTGCTATAATAAAAGGAGTTTTATACTCTTTTAATATTTCAACAGCTTCATATGTTTGTGGTTTAAAACCTTCATTTATATCTACAACTACAATTGCAATATCAGCTAAATTACCTCCTCTTTTTCTCATATTCATAAATGCTTCATGTCCAGGAGTATCAATAAATAATAAAGAAGGAATATCTAAATTAAATTTCATTTGTTTTAAAAACTTCCCTGAGATTCTTTCTATAACATCTTTAGGGATTATAGATGCTCCAATCTCTTGAGTAATCCCTCCTGATTCTTGATGAATAATACTACTATCTCTAATAAAATCTAATATACTTGATTTTCCATGATCTACATGCCCTACAACAGTACATATAGGAGATCTTATTTTTTCACTCATCTTAATCACAAAAAGGAAAAATTTCTCCTCAATACATGTAATTTTACAAAATATATAAACTTTTTCAAATATAAATTGAAAATTAACACTTCTAAATAACAAATTCGGAGCATAGAAGAGTTAAAAAAGAAAGATTTAAATACTAGGGTTAAAGTATAGTAAATAAGTTATACTCTTATTTTAAATAATAAGGGGGAATGATAAAAAATGGCTGATTTATTAGTTGTAAAAGCAAAGGTAAAAGAAGTTGCGAAAGGTATGAATGTCAGTGGAGATTTTGCTGAAGAATTAAATAACAAAGTAGAAGATATGATCTTCGAAGCTATGAACAGAGCAAAAGCTAACGGTAGAAAAACTGTCATGGCAAAAGACCTTTAATTCGCATATTAATTTTTTTCTTTTTTTTTCTTTTCTATTTTATTCTTGATATCTTTAATTTAACCTTATGTTCTTTTAAAAATAATTTATGTATTAATCTTCTTTGAAAATAGTATTCGTTGAATCATCTTCGATGGTTGTATTCGTGTTTAGCTAAAGAAAGTAGAAATCAAAATCATCTAAAAATAAAATAATAAAAGATTATAAAAACAGAAACAAAAAGAAATGTCTGTTAATTACTTATTTCTAAATACATACTGAAAACTTTAAATATGTTTATTACTATTAGTTTTTATGACAAAACATGTTAAGTTCTTAAATAATAAGGAAAAAAAAGAGTTACTAAATGAAATCTATCATCACTGGGAAGTTGATTTGAGGGACTTCTTCGAAGATCTTATTGTGAATATTTCGAGTAATAATAAGATCTATTTAATTAAAAGAGATATTATGAGACTGGATTTAAATTTTGAATTAACTGGTTCTATCGGACTTTATTTTGGAAAAAAAGAAAATGATGGAATAAGAGTTTCAATACAAGGATCTCAGTTGATTAAGGATACTGATTATAAATTAAAATTAGATAAAAAATTAGCAAAAAGATATTATAATAATGAAAAAATTAATGTTTCTGATCTTAATTATAAACAGAATCCATACTTATTAGTAACTTATGAAGATTTAATTTTAGGCTGTGATAAAGTAAAAAATGGAAAAATAATTAATTATGTTAATAAAAATATTTCTGGTACAACTCTGTTTTAGCTTATTTAATTAAAAAACTTTAAATATTGTCTACTCTCTAAATTGGTATATGAAATTTATATTAAGGCTTAATGAAATCTCAAAAAACTCTATTACTGATGTTGGTCCAAAAATTGCTTATCTTGGTGAGTTCTTTGATGAAGTTAAAATACCTTCAGGATTCGTAATCTTAGGTAATGTTTTGGTTAAAGAGCTTGATAATTTAATTGGAGATAAAATAGACAATATGATTTCTTCTATTAATTTTTTAAATGACTCTGAAGTACAATCTTTTGCAAATAACTTACAAAAAAAAATTGTATTTACTGAATTTAGTGAAAAATTAGAGTATCAACTTAAATTAGCTTATCAAAGTATTAATTATTCTAAAGAGACTGTTGCAGAGGATTTACTTAAAGAAGATAATACTCTTGTTGCAGTTAGAACAAGTTTTAATAATCCTCATGAATTACCTAAAAAAAGTATTCAAAGAGTAAATTATTTGAATATTTATGGTGAAGATAGATTCTTAAAATCAATTAAAACTTCTTTAGCATCACTTTTTTTAAAAGATATGTTAAAATATTATCATGCAAATGATGTTAATTGGAGAGACATTAAATTTTCTATTCTTGTTCAAGAAATGATTGATTCTGAAAAATCTGGTCAAGCAATGACTTATATTCCTGAAAAAATAAATAAAGATGTAATTCAATCAAATAATATTTTAGTTTTATCTGTTTTTGGACTTGGTGAATGTTTATCTGGTGGCTTTGTTGAACCTGATGTTTCTTTAGTTGATCCAAATACAAATCGATTAATATTTAGAAATACCGGAAATCAAAATTTTATATATACTTTAGATAAAGAGAAGATGAAAACAGCTAAAGTAGATTTAGGTGAAAAAGGAAAGCAACAAATATTAAATGATAAAGAAGTTGAAAGAGTTGCAAGATTAGCAAAAAGAATTAAGAAAAAGTTTTCATCTGATGTTGTTATTGAATGGGCTATTTATGAAGATAGAATTTATGTTCTTCAAATTACACCTCGTGATGTTGATGAAAAATCAAGAGATTTTACTGAATATCAAGTTAAAAACTCACTTGATATATCACAAAATGAATCTCCTGACGATTTAAATCAATCTACTACTCAAAGTGAAGAAGTAAGTGGAGATAATGTTGAATCTTCTTCTGATGAAAAGTTAGATGTTAAAAATAAAAAAACAATTAGTGATAAATCTGAAGACAATTTGAAAAATAATCAAGATAAAAAGTTTAGTGAAGATAATCAAAAGACAGAAGAAATTAATCAAGTAAAAAAACAAGAAATTAATCAAAAAGAAGTAGATCAAAAGATTGAGCCTGAAACTGAACCTAAAAAAACTAATCCTGAAGAAAAAGACTCAAAAGAATTAAAAGAAAATAAAAAGAACATTCATGATGAAAAAGACTCAAATTTTGATCCTTTAGAAGAGATAAGTAAACAAGAAATTACTGAAGAAGATCTTTCTAAAAAAAGTAAATCAAATACTGATTCTAATATTAATGATAATGACTCAAACTTTTCAAATGATAACGAAGATGATGAATTAGTTGAAAAAAATATTTCTGTCTTTAATAACGATGAAATGAAAAAAACACCAGTAGGAAAAGAAGAGATTGATATAAATGAAATTCTTGAAATTTATGATAAAACTGTTTCTGATAATGTAGATGTTTCTAATAGTAATAGTAGTAATAATAGTAATAATAGAAACAATGACGAAAATAAAAACAAAGAACCTTTAGATGTTAAAAATCAAAAGGATTCTAATCTTGAAAGAAATCCTAATATAAATAACAATAATAATGATAACATAAATAATAATAATAATAATAATAATAATAATAATAATAATAATAATAAAAATAAT
>CAZXZL010000022.1:0-15520 GCA_964645415.1 uncultured Methanosarcinales archaeon
TATAAACTGTTTTTTACTTAGATGATTTCCCCTCAAATTTTATCAAATTTTATCACACTTTTAAATTTGTAATTTAACAAGTTCTAAACTTTAGTTTAGTAATTTGATCAGGATGGTACCATTCTAAAGAATGGCACTGTTGTTCCCATAATATTCTATTTCTTTTTGCTTCTTTTTTTATAAGCTTCTTTTTTTCTTTAGATGATTTTGCCCTACACACTGCACTTAAACGAAGAAATATTCTTTAGGTAAAACGTAGCTATTTTCGTAGAAGATAAAACGTAGACTAATTGCTAAGTTAAAAAAAAGTGAAGCTTTTTGAACCTAAAAAAGTTAAGAAGATAAAGTGCTAAAGAGTGTAGAAAATGAAAACCTAAAGAGTGTCGAAATCAAAATCATCTTAGAGAAAAAAAAGATAGAATTTTATAAAAACAAAAATAAAATTGAATAGAATACTATAGGAACCACTGTCCTATACGAAGTATAGTAATATCATTACCCATTTTGATAAAAATCAAAGTAAATCGTAAAATATATAAATCACATTAAAGGAAGTTTTTTAGTCTATTTATGAGATATTCTCTCATGAATGTGAGGTGATTCTAATGGTAAATTATTATAATGTGGATAAAGATGATAATCCGGTGGAAGCTGGTTTCGTTGAGGGTTTTAATGATTTTGATAAAGAACGTCATTGTGAATATTGTGGTAAAGAAATTGATGACTTTGATGATCCTGTTGTAAAATCTCATGAGGGAGAATTACTTTACTTTTGTTCAGAAGAGTGCTTTATGAGTTTTAAAAAAGAAGTAGATGATTTTATTGACGAAGGATCTGAGGAATAATTAATTAAATAACTTTGAAAAAAATCCTCTGTTGTTTAAGTTTTCATCTAATTCTTTAATTAATTCTTTTTCTTTTTTATTTACTTTCTTTGGAATTTTAACTTTCACTTTCAAATATAAGTCTCCTCTTCTATTAGACTTCATGATAGGCATACCTAAGTTTTTAAGCCTTAATTTATTATTAGGTTGAATCCCTTTAGGAATTTCAACATCAATCTTTTTATCAAAATGTTTAAGTTTAAATTCACAACCTAAAATAGCTTTTGTAAAAGGTATTTCTATTTCTCTTAAAAGATCATTGTTTTTCCTTTCATAATCAGAATTCTTATTAATATTTACTTTAATGTATAAGTTTCCTTTATGATCGGTCATATTCCCCATACCATTAAGTCTAATTGTATCTCCGTCTCTAATTCCTTTTGGTATATCAATAGTAATATTCTCTTTTTTAGTTACTCTACCTTTTCCTTTACAAGTAGAACATTTATTTTTTATTATCTTTCCTGAACCATTACATCTATCACAAACTCCGGTTCTTTTCATCATTCCAAAAGGAGTTCTTGATGTTTGTGTGATTCTTCCACTTCCATTACATTTAGGACAAGTATTCATATCACTTCTATTTTCTGCACCTGTTCCTTTACAATCATCACATAATGTTTTTCTAGTATAATTAACTTCTTTAGAATTTCCAAAGTAAGAGTCTTTTAAATCAATATTTAGTCTTATTCTTAAATCGCTTCTACTTCTTCTTTTATTTTGGTGAAAATTACCTCTTCTTCTTTGATTAAAGAAATCATCAAAGAAATCTCCTCCAAACAAATCATCAAAAACATCTCCAAAACCACCAAAGTTATTAAAATTAAATCCCTGACCGCTACCATCCGGGTCATATTCATAACCAGCTCTTTTTGCTTGGTCGTATTCTTTTCTCTTTTTTTCATCTCCTAATACAGAAAAAGCTTCATTAATCTCTTTGAACTTATCTTCACTATCTTCACTTTTATTTCTATCAGGATGATATTTTTTAGCAAGCTCTTTATATGCTTTTTTAATTTCTTTTTTCGTAGCGTCTTCTGAAACTCCAAGTATATCATAATAATCTTTCATCTTTAGAAAAAACACCTTCTTTTTAATAAATCTGTTGAATTTAAATTGATAAATATATAAATAATTTATGATGTTGATTTAAGGTCAACAATAAAAACTTTTATAAAACCCTTTTTCTTTCGTTGATATGGAGTCAAAATGAATGATAAAAAAAACAGTGAAAATAAGGATTCCTATGAAGATATGTCTAGAGATGATTTAATTCAGGAGATAGAGGAATTAAATAAAAAAATCTCTGAAAAAGATTCTAAGATAGATAATTTAAAAGAGAAATTTGATGAAAAAGAAGAAGAGCTTGATCAGACTATTGATCTATCAAAAAGAATCAAGGCAGATTTTGAAAATTATAAAAAAAGAATGAAAAAAAATCGAAAGAAACTAAGAGATAATTTATTAAATGGATTAATCTCAGATATTATTCCTGTTTTAGATAATATTGATTTATCTCTTAATCATTCAAGTTCCAACTTAGAAGATTTTAAAGAAGGAGTTGAGATGATTTGTGATCAATTAAAAAACTCTTTAGAAAATCATGGTCTTAAAAAACTGAACGTTAAACCAGGAGATGAATACGATCCAAAAATTCATGAAGCAATACAAATGATTGATAGTGATGATTCAAGTGATGATAAAAAGATTGCTGAAGTTTTGGCTCAAACATATCAGTTAAATGATGATGTTATAAGACCTGCAAAAGTAAAAGTTTATAAATATAAATCTAAAGAAGATAAAGAATCTAATGAAAAAGAAAATAATTCTAATAACTCAGATAAAAATTGATTTTATTTTTACAATTAAAAAAAGGTGGTTTTTATGTCAAAGAAAGAAAATAAAAAAAATGAAGGAAATAAAAAAACAAAGAAGAAAAAAGTACTTGGTATTGACTTAGGTACTACTAACTCTTGTATGGCTATTATGGAAGCTGGTGAAGCAGATGTTGTTCCAAACTCTGAAGGTTCTAGAACAACACCTTCTGTTGTAACTATAAAAGAGGATGATGTGACTGTTGGGGAGCATGCAAAGAGACAATATATTACTGACCCACAACATACTGTTAGAAGTATTAAAAGACATATGGGTGAAGATTATAAAGTAGACATTGAAAACAATGAATATACTCCTCAAGAAGTTTCAGCTTATATTCTTCAAAAAATGAAAAAAGATGCTGAAGAATATATCGGTGAGAAAATTGAAGATGCTGTAATTACAGTGCCTGCTTATTTTACTGATTCTCAAAGGCAAGCAACAAAAGATGCTGGAAAGATTGCTGGACTTAATGTTCTTAGAATTATTAATGAACCTACAGCAGCTGCTTTAGCTTATGGTTTAAATAAACAAGATAAAGAACATAATATTTTAGTATATGATTTTGGTGGAGGTACTTTTGATGTATCTATTCTTGAAGTTGGAGATGGTGTTATTGAAGTAAAAGCAACAAGTGGTGATAATCATCTTGGTGGTGATGATATTGATGAGGCTTTAATTGACCATTTTGTTGATTCTTTCAAAGAAGAACATGGTGTTGATTTAAGGTCTGAAAAAGATGCTATTCAAAGACTGAAAGAAGCTGCTGAAAAAGCAAAAATTGAATTATCTTCAAAGAAATCAACAGAAGTTAGTATTCCATATATTTATTCAGATAATTCAGGTCCAAAGCATCTTAAGATGACTTTATCAAGAGCAAAACTTGAAGAGTTGATGGAACCTATCATTGAAAAAACAATTAAACCTACTAAACAAGCATTGAAAGATGCTGAAATGAGTTCCAGTGACATTGAGAAGATTATTTTAATTGGTGGATCAACAAGAATTCCATTAGTTAGAAAAAAATTAAATGATATCTTTAATAAAAATCCAGACAGACATGTAAATCCTGATGAAGCAGTAGCTATTGGTGCTGCACTTCAAGGAGGGGTTTTAGCTGGTGAAGCAAAAGATATCTTACTTTTAGATGTTACTCCATTGTCTTTAGGTATTGAAACATTAGGTGGTGTTTTTACTAAATTAATTGAAAAAAACACAACAATCCCTGTAAAAAAATCAAAAACATTTACTACTGCAGAAGACAATCAAAATGCAGTAACTATTAGGGTTTATCAGGGAGAAAGACCAATGGCAAAAGATAATCATTTCCTTGGTCAGTTTGATTTAGTGGGAATCCCTCCAGCTCCGAAAGGTACTCCTCAAGTAGAAGTAACTTTTGATATTGATTCAAATGGTATTTTGAATGTAAGTGCAAAAGATAAAGGAACTGGAAAAGAACAGAAAATTGTAATTTCAGAAACAGCTAATCTATCTGAAGATGAAATTGAAGAGATGAAAGAGCAAGCAGAAAAGTTTGAAGAAGAAGATAAGAAGAAAAAAGAAAGAGCAGAAAAAATTAATCAAGCACACTCTCTTGTAAACTCTGTTGATAAAACTAAAGAACAATTAGGAGATAAAGTTGATGAATCTAAATTTGAAGAAGTTGATGAGATTAAAGAAGAATTAGAGGAATTAATTAAAAAAGGAGAGAAAGGTTATGATCAATTAAGTGATGATGATGTAGAGAAAATTGAGAAGAAAAAAGATAAACTTTCTGAAAAACTTCAAGAGATTAGTAAAGAACTTTATCAACAAGCACAAGGTGCTCAAGGACAACCTGGTCCTGGTGGAGTAAACCCTGGTGCAAACCAAAAGAAAGAATCTAGTGATGATGATGAAGATGTTGTAGAAGGAAATTACAAAGAAAATGAAGATGGTAAAAATTAAACCATCTTTTTTTATTTTTTATTTTAGGTGATTAAAATGAATCGTAATATGCAACCTATTTTTATACTGCCTGATGATTCTAAGAGAGATTCTGGAAAGAACGCTCAGAAAAATAATATTGCTGCATCAAAAGCTGTTTCAGATGCAATAAAAAGTACTCTTGGACCAAAAGGAATGGACAAAATGTTAGTTGACTCACTTGGTGAGGTTACAGTTACAAATGATGGTGCTGCTATTTTAGAGGAAGTAGAAATCTCTCATCCTGCAGCAAAAATGATTGTTGAGATTTCAAAAACACAAGAATCAGAAGTTGGTGATGGAACTACTTCTGCTGTTGTTTTAGCTGGTGAATTATTAAAGAATGCTGAAAATTTATTAGATAAAAACATACATCCTACATTAATTATAAAAGGTTATCAGATGGCTAATCAAAAAGCTATAGAAGTCTTAAATGATTTATCTATTGATGTTGATGTAGACGATAGAGATACATTGAAAAAAATCTCCATGACTGCTATGACTGGAAAGGGTGCCGAATCATCTAAAGAATTTTTATCCGATATTTTAGTTGATGCAATTAATATTGCAACTGAAGATAATAAATTTGATCAAGAAAATATCAAAATCGAAAAAATGTCTGGTAGTGATGTTGATGATAGCGAATTAATAAAAGGAATTCTTCTTGATAAAAGTAGAGTACATAGTGATATGGATAAAAAAATAGATGATGCTAATATTCTTCTTTTAACATCACCTATTGAAGTAAAAAATACTGAGATTGATGCAAACATTCAGATTAATGATCCTTCCCAAATACAAGGATTTATTGATCAAGAAGATAAGATACTAAAGCAAAAAGTAAAGAAAATTAAAGAGCTTGGTGCAAATGTTGTTTTCTGTCAAAAAGGAATTGATGATGCTGCTCAATCTTACTTAGCAAAGAATGGAATCTTTGCAATAAGAAGAGTTAAGAAAAAAGATATGTCACGATTAGCAAGAGCAACTGGTGCAAAATTAATCTCTGGTTTAGAAGATGCTTCAAAATCTGATTTAGGTAATGCTGGATTAGTTGAAGAAAAAATTATTGGTAATGAAGAAATGACTGTTGTAAGTAATTCTTCAGAAACTAATACTGCAACCATCTTATTAAGAGGTGGAAGTGATCATATTGTTACAGAAATTAAAAGAGCATTTGAAGATGCGATTGGTGATATTAAGTGTGTAATAGAAAGTGGAAAAGTTTTACCTGGTGCAGGTGCGATTGAAGTTGAGTTATATCAAAAACTTAAAGATTTTGCATCTAAACATTCTGGAAGGATTCAACTTGCACTAGAAGCATTTGCTGAATCTATGTTAGTTATTCCTAAAGCATTATCTGAAAATGCTGGTCTTGATCCTATAGATGTAATCACTCATCTTAATAAAGAACATGACTCAGGAAATAAACATTCTGGAGTTAACATAGATACAGGAAAATCTGTTGATTCTGTTAAAGAAGGAATTATTGAACCATTTAATTTAAAAGTTCATGCACTAAATTCAGCAAGAGAAGTTGCTGTAATGATTCTTAGGATTGATGATGTTATTTCTTCATCTCCTAAAAATGATAAAACACCACAAAATCAACAGATGCCACAAAATTTACCTAACTTAGGTTAATTTTTTTTCTTTTTTTCTTTAAAATTAAAGATCCTTCTCAATTTCATTAAGCTCATCTTTAGTTAATGAATATTCTGGATTTTGAGTTAACTCAAATTCAATTAATGCAATTTCTTGCAAAATTTTTTCAAGATCAGAAAAACTTTTATCACTAACTTCTTTTAATTCTCTCTTATAAAGTGATAAGTCTTCATATTGTTTATCATTTTTATCATAGTGTTTCTTTAATTCATCAATTAAATTGTTTACTTGTTTTGAATTATACGTTTTTAGTGTCTCAAAATATGTTTCTTTTAGTCTTCCTTCAAAAAACTCAACCATTTTTCCGTTATAATTTTCATCCATTTTAACCCCTTTGTTAACTTATACTTTGTAATACTTTTTTTTATTTATTGTTTTATGTTTTAGATGATATCTTTGTAAAAATACATGTTTGAATATACAGATAATTATTTAAATTATCTTTTATGAATTAATTTATGGGTTATTTTTCACATTCAAAAATAAACACATTTTTTAATTGTAAGTATCAATATAAGTTAAGATACATTGATAGAGTCAAAGTTGATTATAAAACTTCTATTGAAGGTTTTATGGGGTCTTTAGTTCATAATACTATTGAAAAATTACATAGAACTTTAAAAAATAAAAAAACCTTAATTCCAAAGCCTTTGTTAGTCCAATTTTATAATCAAAGATGGGATTTAAAATGGAGCGATGATATTTTAATAGTAAAAGATAAACCGATGAATTATTATAAAAAGAAAGGAGAAAATATCATTTCAAACTATTATGAACGTTTTCATCCTTTTAATAAATTTTCAACAATTGATTTAGAAACTAAAGATTACTTAAAATTAAATAATGATAACTATTCAGTAAGAATTGATCGTTTAGCAAAAGATAAATCTAACAATTACTATGTTATTGATTTTAAAACATCTTCAAGATTACCTTCAGATGATGATATAAAAAATGATACACAGTTATCTATGTATTCTTTACATATCTTAAAAAAGTTTAATTTAGATGAGATCAATCTTATTTGGAGAATGCTTGCTTTTAACAAAAGCTTAAAACTAAAAAGAACAAAAAAAGAACTAAGTGAGATTAAAGAAAGTATTGAAAATAAAATAAAGATAATAAAAAAAGAAAAAGAGTTTAAACCTAATTTATCTAAACTTTGTCACTGGTGTTCCTATCAAGATAAATGTGAGTATTTTTAATTATTGTTTATTCTACACATTCGTTTTTGATATTATATATGAAACTATCTATTGAACCTTGTGCAAAATCATAAACTTCTTTACATTCTCTTTTAATATTTACTGCATCAATAATATAATCCATTTTCTTTGGATATCTTTTTACTATAAAGTAATCTCCTCTAATCTCTTTTAATCCAATACGATTAAATGCATATATGTCAACTAATCTTCTTTTTGAAATTTCATCAAAAGTCACATTCTCAAATATTAAATCATTATAACTACTTGAAATACATTTGAGTTTACTATCAATCTCTTCTTTTTCATATGTTTCAAGTTTTTTTTCTTGATTTATCTCTGAAATAACTTCACTTAACTCATTCATTATCGTTTCTGATTTATATTTCATATCTGCAATTCTCTGAAAATGTTCCATATTATTATAAGCATATTCTTCAATTTCATGATAAATTACATCTTCTAAAGAACCATCTTTTTTTTCTCTTTTTTCATTTTCTAATTGTTTAATTTTTTCTTTAAACTCTTTTTCAATTTCCATTTAAATCATCCTCTCTAAGCTATCCTTTCCAAAATAACAAGGTTCTAAACAATTAACATCTGGAAAAGTACATTTTGGACCATTATTATATTTCTTTAATTCATCATGTATCTTTTGATAATTTCCTTCTGTTTGTTTAAGATATTTTTCAAGTGTATTCTTTGTTTGATTCATAATCTCTAATTGTGCATGTCCACATAATCTTTCAGTTGCTTTTGATAAGAAATCTTCATAAGTTCCTCTCTCTTTTACTTTTACTAAAGTTGCTTGTGGAAAATTCATTGCAACTTTCTCTAAATCACTTAACCACTCTTTTTCTTCAGATTTACCTCTGATTATTTTTGGGACATAGAATTCTTTTGGTTCTTTTATGGATTCCATCTCATAATTAATTGTTCTATGTCTATGAGCTTGTGCTAATCCTGCAAAAGAAATTTTGTAATTTGTAGAATATATGTCACCAAAAAATTCTTTATCATTTAATTTATCTTTAAATAAACTTAGTGATCTCTTTTTTTGGTCTGGATTTAAATTTTCTTCATATAAATTATCCAATTGATTATTGAATTGTAACATACTTTCTTTTAGTTTCTGATTAAAAATAGTATTTTTTTCTTTATTAACAAAATCATTAAACCAATGCATAATATAATTTAACTGTCTGAAATTAGTTGTATATTCCATTTTTGCAGGAGTAAATACTGATGTTAAATATCTTGCATTCTCCATTGCTAACTTTTCAGTTTTTTTATCTGTTAAATCAGGATATTTATCTTCAATATTTTCATAAAATTTTGATTTCCACTTTTGATATAAACTCTCTTCTCTTTTGCTTAAATCCTTCATTTTTGTATATCTTGCTGACTTTTCAGAAGTCGTATATACTTTTTCATTATTTAATACCATAGCCAACATCTTTGGTATATTCTTTATATATAAGTTATAAGTTGGATGTCCATAAACACTATGATGTCCGCTATTTAACGTCCTTTTGATTCTATTATTTGTTTTCTCTTCACTTTCATTCTTTATTTTATCAAAAGAATCACTCATATAACAGATTGCTGCAGCATGAGAACCATGATTTAATGCTTCATCTTTTTTCATTTCATATCCTTCTTTTGTTGACCCCAATAATTCAATTTCTAAATTTTCCATTTTAACCCCATATATTAGTAGTATATTTTATTACTAATAGATAGTATTTATTTTTTATTAACTTATTTTTATGAATTAATTTTTTAAAGTATATTATTTTATTGTTATTATGCTAAAAAAAATTCATTTTGTTGTTCAATGTCCAGATTGTGAAAGAATTTTCGTACATAAAAAAAATAATTACTTTAATTGTAGATTTTGTAAAAAAAGGATTAAAATGTTTAAACCAAAAGCACAAGTTAAAATATTCTTTAAAGGTTCTCAGAAACAATGTAGACAATATATTAAAAATATGAATCCAAACCCAGAATTTAAAAAATATAAATACAAAGACAAATAATTATTGTAATTACTGTCGAGTAAATAATAAATAGAAATCTTTATAAAATAGTATTACTCTTCAGTAACACATGATAAAAGATTATTTATTTGTTGGATTTGGATTATTATTAATTTCAACTTTTTTAAGTTTTTATACACTTGCAGAAGGTGTTACTGAAACTACAATTACTCACTCTACTCAGTATGCTACAGCAGTTGATTGTGGATTTCAAGGTATTCCTATTGAGAATTGTATGAACCAATCTACAGAAGAACTTGAAGAAGATATGGATGATTCTTTGGATGAATACTTAAAATTACTAAATGAAACTAAAGAAGAATTATCAAATGAGATAGAATCACTTTCTTAATTTCTTTATCAGTATTACATTTCCTCTTTCTTCAACTACTTTAACTTTTAATTTTTCTTCAATAAATTTTATAGCATCTTTTTTATTTTGTGTATGTACAAAAGACTTTAGAAATTTTATTTTTAAAAAATTTTTATTTTTCATTTGTCTTTTAATTTCTTCTAAAATTTCTAATGTAATTCCATTTTTACCTATTCTAAGTGATACTCCTAATTTATTCATTTTTTTTCCTTTTTTCATATTTATCACTACTTTTTAAATAATATAACAATCTTTTTCAAAATCTAGATTACCATCATGACTTACTCTTTGACATAAATCTCTTATTGAATCTTCGTTATAGTTATCTACAACTTTATTCCATTTAAAATCTGGTGATGGGTCCCATTTACCAGTCCCCTCACATCCAAATGTATCAAACTCCCATGCATAGTAATTATCTTCAACTTCAAAATGTCCAATAACAAATGGTTCTTTAATAAAATTAGGTTTTCTTTTCTCAATTTCTTTTTTTAAGTAATCTACTATTTTTTTTACACTTTCATACTGCTCATCAGTATATTCTTCTGTTTCTCCATCATTAACTATTTCTATTCCGATTGTTTCTTGGTTTGCACCACACGCATGATGGGTTCCTTTATTTAAATCAACGTGTTTAGTAACTCTTCCATCTTTATCGATTAAAAAGTGAGCTCCTACATTATATTCATTACTTGAAAATACTCCATGTGCACCTTCCCAACTTGAACCACCTGTATGATGAAGAATTATTCTTCTTGGTCCTTCAAAGCTTCTTCTTATTGGATAATTTGAGTCCATCATAAGTTCTAGATCGATTTCACTTGATAAATCTTCATAAAATGATTCAGATAAATCATTTAATTCTTCAGGACCTGTTCTTGTTGGATCTTCTGGAGGGACATATGATCCTTCAGGTCTATCCTCATCAACACCTATTGTGATAGGGTCTATACTTTCACTTTGTGAGCTATAATCATACTCATATCCTGGTAATGGATTATTATCATAATAAAGTTCACAAATTCTGTTTCCTTCATCAATTGTAATAGTTGTAACTGATTCTGAAGTTGTCCTTCGAGAATTAATCCTTTTTAATTCCTCTTCTTCCACATTTGAATCAACAACATAACCGCCTTTTTTCTTATCTATTATTCTATTTACTGCCATTTTCTCAAGAACTTCTCTACATGTCCTGATACTATATACATCTTCAAGATGTTCTAATCTATTAATTGCTGTTGGTATTTCTCCTGCTGTGAATCTAACAAATAAATTACTTATATTTCCTCTCCAAAAACCCATATAAACAAATAGAACTAAGACCATTAATATTATGAATACAATTACTCTTTGTGCTTCAAGCTGAGATTTTTTCATTTTTATTTAATCTACTTTTCTTTCCTTTAAATATTTTAGTAATAAAAAGTATAGTTTTATACAATATAATTAAGATATATATAATAAATTACAAAGTTATTTTTATATTAAATTTTCTATATTAAGTATAATGAAACACAATATGTTGTGGTTTTTTTTATTAATTAACACAATATATTGTGTTGGAGTTGTCACTATAAAATGAAATGTCCTTTTTGTTATTCTGAAAAAACACGTGTTATTGATAAGCGTGAGAAAAATGAAGATAGGGTTGTTAGAAGAAGAAGGGAATGTCAAAGTTGTGAAAAAAGGTTTACAACTTATGAAAGAATTGAAAATCCTTCATTAATTGTAGTGAAGAAAAATGGATCTAAAGAAAATTTCAATAGAGAAAAATTAATGTCTGGAATTATTAAGTCTTGTGAAAAACGTGATATTTCTAAAAATGAAATTAGAAAGGTAGTAAATGAGATACAAAGTGATTTAATTAAAAATTTTCAAAATGAAGTTTCAAGTGAAGAAATTGGAAAAATAGTTACATCAAAATTAAAAAAATTAGATAGTGTTGCTTATATGAGATTTGCATCTGTCTATAAGAATTTTGATGATGTTGATTCTTTTAAAAAAGAATTAGATTTATTAGAAGAAAAAAAGGTATAGGTGTTTTTTAATGATATATGAAAAAATTAAGTCAAAACTGGAAGAAAAGTTTGATTTATCTCTTTTTAATAATACTGAAGTTTTGAAAAGAGATGATACAAAATCTTTTTTCGATGTTGAAAGAGTTTATAATTCAATTTATAAGGCCATGATGGCAAAACAAACTTATGATGAGGATAAGCTTTACAAAGTAATGATTGATGTTTTAGAAACATCAAAAGAGATTATTAAAGAAAAAAATTTACCTTCTGTTGAAGATATTCAAGATGTAATAGAAGTTTCTTTAATGAAAAATGGCCTTTTTGAAACTGCAAAAGCTTATATATTATACAGAGAGGAGAAATTTAAAGTAAGGGAAAAGAAAAAAGAAGTATTGAATAAAGAAAAATTAGATGATGTTGATAAGAATTTCAGTCTTAATTCTCTTCGTGTTTTAGAATCAAGATATCTTAAAAAAGATAATGATGGAAATATTATTGAATCTCCAAAAGGAATGTTTAAAAGAGTTGCAATAAATGGTGCTCTTTCTGAGATTGTTTATGATGATAGAATTTTTAATAGAAAAAATTTAGATAAAAATTTTGTTTTTGAATATAATGAAAAAGAAGAAGGTCATATTTATGATGATGAGGAAGATAGTTATGGTGTTGACAAAGAGACTTTAGAACTTGTCAAATCTTATCTTCCATTTCTCCATAATTTTGATGAGTATCATAATGTTTTTTCTATTGGAAAGTATCATCTTAATAAATATCATTTTGAAAGGTTAATTTATGGAATCATTTATGAAGTTTTGAATGGAAGAATTGAAATTGAGGCAAAAGAATTTATCGAGATGCTTAAAGATTCCAAATTTGATAAACATGAATCTTTTATTAATGACATGTATGATGGAATGGTTAATCAACGTTTTATGCCTAATACTCCTTCTTTAGTGAATTCTGGTAGAAGGTTGGGTATGCTTTCTGCTTGTTTTACTATGGATATGGAAGATAATATGGAAAGTATTATGAGAGCAGCTTATGATGTTGCTTTAGTCCAAAAAACAGGTGGTGGAACTGGTATTAATTTTTCAAAACTTCGACCTAAAGATGATTTAGTTGGCTCTACAAAAGGAGTATCTTCAGGACCTCTATCATTTATGAAAATAATTGATTCTGTTTCTGATGTAATTAAACAAGGTGGTGTTAGAAGAGGAGCTAACATGGGAATTTTAGATGTCTGGCATCCTAATATTAATGATTTCATAAGATGTAAAGAAGAAGAAGGTAAGTTTGAGAATTTTAACATTTCTGTTGGTTTATGGGAAGACTTCTGGGAATCTTTTTACAATAAAGAGGGTTATAGTTTAGTTAACAAAAGAATTGATAAAAAAGTTAGAGAAATTGACCCTGAAGAGTTAATTGAAAGATTATCTTATTATGCTTGGTTAAAAGCAGATCCAGGAGTTTTATTTTTTGATAATATCAATAAGAGAAATGTTTTAATTGAAGCTAAGGGAGGAAAAATTAACACAACAAATCCTTGTGGTGAAGAGCCTTTATATGTTTATGAATCCTGTAATTTAACTAGTCTCAATATTAAGAAGTATGTTAAAGGAAAAGAATTTGACTGGGACAGTTTTCATAAAGATGTAAAAACTGTAGCTCATTATTTAGATAATGCAATTTCAATTAATAAATATCCTATTAAAAAGATTGAACACCATACTAAATTAACTAGAAGAATTGGTTTAGGAATTATGGGATTAGCAAATGCTCTTTTTGAAATGGATATTAAATATAATTCTGAAGAGGGATTTAATTTCATGAGAAAAATAATGGAACATTTAACTTATTTCTCTTATGAAAAATCTGCTGAATTATCAAAAGAAAGAGGATACTTCCCATTATATAAGGATTCTGATTTTAAAGATGGTGATTTACCTGTTGAAGGTTTTTATGATTCAAGTGAATGGACTTTAAATTGGAATGATTTAATGAAAAAAATCAAAGAGAATGGAGTAAGAAATGCGATGGTAACAACTATGCCTCCTACAGGAAGTACTAGTATGATTTCTGATACTTCTTCTGGAATTGAGCCTACATTTGCACTTGCTTATGAAAAAAGAGTAACTGTTGGTGAATTTGTATATGCAAATGATGTATTAGAAAAGAAACTTAAGAAAAGAGGTATCTTTTCAAATAAGTTACTTAAAAAAATAGCAAAAAATGGAGGTTCTCTTCAAGGAATTGATGAAATCCCTGAGGATTTAAAAGACATTTTTGTTACATCAATGGATATGCATTGGTTAGATCATGTTGTTGCACAATCTGAAATGCAAAAATGGGTTACTGATAGTATTAGTAAAACAATTAATATGCCTAGTAATGTTGAGTCAGAGGATGTTATGTATTCATATCTGATTGCTCATGAATTAGGTTGTAAAGGAGTTACTGTGTATAGAGATGGATCAAAAGCAAATCAAGTGCTAAATGCTGAGAATGATGAGGAAGAAAGAGAAATCCTTTCACCTTCTGATTATTCTGTAAGTGTTTTAAAAAATAAAATGGAGAGTTTTCCTAAATTTGGAAGAATTATTGATATGAAAAGGATTCTTAAAAGTAATGATAGTAATCTTGAATTGTTTTTGAATGAAAAAGATGATGATGAGGATAATCATTCAGAAAATGAAGAAGAAGAAGAGTCAACTTCTCACTCTCCTTCAAATGATTCAGAATGTCCTTCATGTGGTTCTGATGTAGCAATGGAAAGTGGTTGTAAAACGTGTTATTCGTGTGGATGGAGTGCTTGTGGGAGTTCTTAACTCAACCTTTATCAAGCTTGACCAGGATAGTACTATACTCCGTATAGCACAGTATTACTATAGTATTCAATTTATTCCTGTTTTTGTTTTTATAAACTTTTTTTTCTTTTTTTAGAGGATTTGATCTCAATTTTTATCAAAATTGGTAAGGATAGTACTATACTTCGTATAGCACAGTGGTTCCTATAGTATTCTATTCAATTTTATTTTTGTTTTTATAATATCCTATTTTTTTATTTGGATGATTTTGATTTCTACACTCTTTAGCTTTTTATTTTCTACACTCTTTAGCACTTTATCTTCTTCACTTTTCTAAGTTCAAAAAGCTTCGCTTTTTGTAACTTACGAAAATAGGTCTTTTCTAAGTTCAAAAAGCTTCGCTTTTTGTAACTTACAAAAGTAGTCTACGTTTTACCTAATGAATATGTCTTCGCTTTTTTTCTAAAGAAATAGTAGGGCAAAATCATCTAAGTAAAAGTAACTTTAAAAATGAAATAAAAAGAAATAGAATATTAAGGGAACTTACGTGCCATACAACGTATGGTACCATCCTGATCAAATTACTAAACTAAAGTTTAGAACTTGTTAAATTACAAATTTAAAAGTGTGATAAAATTTGAGGGCAAAATCATCTAAGTAAAAGTAACTTAAAAGAATGAAATAAAAAGGAATAG
>CAZXZL010000023.1:0-15510 GCA_964645415.1 uncultured Methanosarcinales archaeon
ATTGACCAGGATGGTACCATTCTAAAGAATGGCACGGTAGTTTCTATAGTATTCTATTTCTTTTTATTTCATTCTTTAATTTTTTTGTGATTTAGAAATCTTTTTTCATCTTCGATGTGTGTAGGGCAAATTCATCTAAATATAAGAAAATAATATATTATAAAATTGAAATAGAAACAAGTAAATTAAATCATAGAAATTTTTGTACTATACGAAGTATAGTACTATCCTTACCAATTTTGATAAAAATTGGGGAAAATTCATCTAAATATAAAAGAATAATATATTATAAAATTGAAATAAGAAAAAATAAAGGAACTATGTTTTCATATTATTTATGTCAAAGCATTTAACACAAACGTGTCATAATCATTAGAACTAATATAACGATCATAATTAATTGATCCACAATTATGCTCGTTTAATTCCTCAATAAATAAACTTTGCATTCCATGTGGTGATAAAAACTCTTGACCAAAGTAAGATTTTATCTCACTAAATGATTCTTTTTGATCAGTTGTGATAAAATTAGATGTTTCATAAAATGGTTCTGAACCAGATTCTGCTTCTGTTTCAACTAATACTCCTATAGAACTACTACTTGCTGCACAAGAATGATACGTTCCTTCATCAATATTTGAAAATAACTCTACTCGACCATCTCTATGAACTCCAATATCAATACCTAAATCATTATCTCTTAAAAAATCATGAGCTTGATTTAAACTAGAACTTCCTGTAATATAAACAACAATATAATCAACATCAATCTCATCAAATACTTCATAATAACCAACACTATCAACAATATCTATTCCTGACCCCTCAAGATAAGTAATAAAATGATCAGTTGTTTCAGAGTTGTCATGGTTTGTTTCAGTTGAACCAAAAATATTTGATTGAGTCATAAAAAGATCATCTACTGAAGGAGCATCAAAATATAAATCATCTACTTCAAAACCAAAATAATCTTTAATCTCATTAAGTGTTCTTTCTTGATTAGTTGTAATATCATCACCATCAGAATCTAAAAATAAAATTGCAATATCAGAATCACTACCATCTTGATGAGCTGTTCCTTCACCAATATTTACATAAATATAGACATCACCTGAACTATCAATCATCATATGAACTCCTTGATTATCAGAATCTAGGTTAGCTGCTGCTTGAGAAGATGAAGTTGTTTCAGAATAATATGTAGTTATGTCATTATGAGAATCAACAGAACCTAAACTACTCAAGTCACCAACCCTATTGTAAACATCTAAGGAATCAGAGTCTCTAAAATGATTAATAAATTCTTCAGTCTCATCATTAACCTCATCATGATATATCTCAATACCACCCTCATCTATACAATCTTGAACTTCAGGATTTTCACGTAATTCTAAAGTAGTACTTTCTTCAGATTTATATAAGTAATCAGCTGAAACAATAAAATAATCCATTGAAATATCATCATCAAGCTCCTCCATTTCATATTCACAATTAAATGTTACAAAATCACGAATATCATCATAAACAGCTTCTAGATATATATTATCTGACACATCTAATAAAAAACTATTACCTTCTTTAGATATTTCATCATCAGAAACAAAGTCACAACTAATACTTTCTACCCAACTTGGAGCAATAATTGAAATTGTTTTTAATTCTTTTAAAACACCATCCCAATTATTTCTAATTGTAAAACCAAATGGATAGATGTCTTGTTGAGAAACATAATCAATAACTGGATGATTACCTAATTCTAAACCAATTGTTAAAGGAGAATCAGAAGCAATTGAATTTGGAACAGAAGGGATTCCAGGGATATTTCCATCTTCATCTCTTCTTGAAATATAATAATCTTCAGAAACAAAGTAAGCTTCTAAAGTAGCATGTGATTCAAATTCAAACCTTGATGTCAATGATAATTCATAATCACCATGTTCATCATAAATTGAAAAAATCATTCTTAATGGAGATGAAAGCCCATCTCTTAATTGAACATTATAAGGGTCTACTCTACAATCACCTTCCTCAACATTACACTCAAAAGTAGAATTTATTCCTTCATCAGTAATTGTTCTAACGTCAGCTTCAGCTCTTAAAGTATTATTTCTACAAGTAAAAAATAATGATCCTTCATCAAGAATATTCATAAAAAGTCCTGTTCTATCTCCACCTCCATCTACATCAGAGATATATTCACCATGAATTGCATAATGCATTTGGTTTTCAAACCAAGAATAAATACCATCATAAATTGAAAAAATTCCTTCAAAAACAAACTGTGCCGAATTGGAGATAGTCATAAAAGGAAGTCTTAAAATATATTGAGCAGGATTCATCCCTTCATCTCTTGCTGCTTGTGTTGCTCTTCTGACACCAGTAGATAATACAAAAAAACCTATAACTGCAATAATAGACAATGCAATTGCCCAAGGTAAAGCTTTTTGATACAATTTTAGTAAAGGATTAAAAAGAAAATACAATACTTTTGAAACAGGATTTAAAATTTTTGCAAGAATAACTATTGCCTCTTTAAATGGAAAAGCCATCCATTCTTTCAGTGTACGCTCTCTTCGATATTGATTTCTTCTAAGCTTTTCTTTTTCTTTTTTTTCTTTCTCTAACTCTTTACGAGTTTTTTTTATTTCTTCTTGTGTATTTTTTTGTTCACTCTCAAAATCATTAAAGTGTTTTCCTACTTCTTTTTTAATATCTCTTCTAAGTTTGTCTTCATTCATTTTTTATCAAGGAGAATAAACTTTCAATCTAATTACATCCATTTCTATATATGGGTGTATTTCAATAAAATTTGTACCTTTAGAAACAATAGAAGTAATGTTTCTTTCCCAAAAATCATTATATGTATCTAAGTGTCTTTTAGCACCATTAATAGAAACATCAGCAACTTTTTCATCTGTTGAAGGTGCAAACTCAATATTAAGAAAAATATCATTTTCAATATCTTCTGAAGAAAGACTAAAAAGATGCTGTTTTATCTCAGTCTCATTTAGTTTATTTTCAATATACATATCAGTTAAATATAAATCACCAGTTGATTCCATGATTACTTCGTTTTTTCCCCTCCTTAAATCGTCAACAGGAACATCCAACCTATTTCTACCATCACAAACAGGATAAGCATCATAAATATTATTATCATTAACTTCAACATTTAAGTTACCCTCTGAAATACAGTCAACATGAAAATGAAATCTCGAAGACTCAATATAGTTAATTTCATCACCCTCTATACTGAAACTTGATTTATATTGAGATTGTTCTTTATCAAGAAATCTACCAAATAATTTTATATTCTTTAAATCAGCATTATTACTTTCAAAAATATTCCAACCAACATCATCAACAGAAATTTCAATAAGATTAGTCCCTTTTCTAAACATATAATCATCAACGTTAATTCTAAATAAACCTCTACTAACTTCACCTCTATGTAATGTATAATTATTAAAAAAAATATTTAACTTAACATCTTGATCAACTTCAAAAGATAATTCTAATTGTTCATAATCTTTTTCTAAAGAAAACGAATATCTTGCAAATCGATTTTCAAATAAATTATTTACTATACTTTCACCACTTATAGAAAATATCGTTTCAAGAGATGTTCTAGTTCTAATTCTAGAAGACGGTAAAGAATGTCTTTGATAAGGTTCACTAATTGGTTTAAGGTTTCCAATATTTTCATCTAAAAAAACAGACTCATTAACAGAATCAGGAGTATCCTCTTCTATTGTTTGATTTGAACCAAGAAGTTTTATTCTCTCTGAAGGAGGTATTGCTAAAATGTATGATAATATCAATCCTGCTAAAATAAATACAATAATTGCTGAATGTCTTGCCAAAAAGGAGGCATTTTTATTTTTTCTTATCATTATATACCAAATGAATCACATTATTTATAAATTTAATCATCTATATTATATATAGTACTTATTAGATTATATATTTAATAAAAAGTTTAAAAGGAAAGATTTAAATAAAAAGTTGAATATTTTGTTTACATCATTCTAATGATATTATAGGTGAAAAAATGGGTTTCAAAAATTTCAAAGATAAATTTTTCGGAAAAGTAGGGGTTCCATCAGAAGAGAAAGAAGAAACAGATTATGTTGAATTAAATAGTAGTACAAAAGATAGCAAATTCGAAACAAAAATCATGGTTAAATTCTTCGAATTACATGAATTTAAAGATGTTAAAAAAATAATTAGATCAATTAGAGAAGGATACACACTAGCTTTAGTCAATATAAGAAAATTAAAAGAAAAAGATGTTAGTGAATTAAAAAGAGCTGTTGAAAAAATTAAAAAGAGTGCAAGAGTATCTGATGGAAGCATTAAAGGTTTTGGAAATGATTGGTTACTTGTAACTCCGTCATTTGTTGAAATTGCTAAAAAGAAAAAAAGGAAGAAGAAAAAAGATGAGTAAGAAACCAAAATTAAAAAAACTGGAATCTTTGGAATTAACAGATGAGGAATGTCCTGGATGTAAAAATAAAACCCTTACTATTTCTCAAAATTTATATAAACTTCAAGAAGCTGGTGAGATATATCAATTTCATTCAAAATGTAGTGAATGTGGTTTTGATGCTAGTGATGTAGAAATAGAAAAAGATATTGATAAAAAACATGAATTAGTAGTAAATTCTGAAGAAGACTTAAATAAAATTCTAATCAAATCATCAACAGGAAATGTAAAACTAATGAGATTAACTGAAATAGGTCCTGATGAAATTATTTCTAAAGGAGAAATAACTACAGTTAGAAGTTTTTTAGAAAATACTAAAGAGTTATTAGAAAGTGATAGGGATTCAGAAAAAGATAAGAAAAAGAAGAAAAAGTTGAGAAATAAAATAAAAAAAATAATTAATGTATTAGTATGTAGAGATAAATTAAAGATGAGAGTTACCGATAAAAATCAAAATTCAGGAATTTTTGGTTAAAATGAGTCTAAAGAAAAAAATATTCGAAGAAAAACATTTGAATTCTCCAAATATGATCTTTAGTTTTCCTGGTGTAGGTTTTACATCACCAATTGTTGGAGAATATATTACAAATCATTCAAAAAATGAATTACTTCTTGGTGCATGGTTTGAAGATAGTCATTTAGCTATTGGAATACATGATGGTAAAATGAATTATCCTATCTCTCTTTATTATATTAAAAAATATGATACACTTTTATTACATTCTCTTGTTAATCCAAATAAACATATTGAAGGTTTTTTAGAATTAATTAGTGATATATATACAGACTATAATATTAGTGAGATAATAACTATTGATGGTATAATTGGAAGTGAAAAGAAAAATAGTAACATATTTTATTATTCAAATCATGATTGTAAAATTAATGATTCAAATGTAAAGAAAATAGAAAATGGTGTTTTATTAGGTTTTAGTTCTCATTTATTACTTAAAGATATTAATACAACTGCAATATATTCAATGACTTCTTTAAAATCCAGTGATGTTTATTCTTCATTAAATGTTCTAGAACTTCTTAATAATGAATTTGGAATCGATATAGATGATAAAGAGTTAAAGAAGAAAGCAAAGAAATTTGAAAATAAGTTAAAAAAGATGAATCTAGAAAAGAAGGTAAATAAGTTAAAAAATAAAAAGAAAAAAGATTATAATTATATTGGTTAATTTAAGTAAAAAATTCTTTAAAATCATCATCAACAGAAATACTACTTTTCTTTTGAGAAAAAATAATATTATAATTTATCGTTTTATCATCAGTATTTAAGTTAAAAGTATTTTCAATAAAGTTAATGATTCTATCTTCTAAATAAGATGCTTTTCTATCTACAACAATATCTACTTCTACACTATCTTCTAAATTGATAATAGTAATGTGTCCTTCAGAAAATTTATTATGAATTAATTTCCATTTTTCAACAGAATCTTTACTAATTAGTCTTTCAATTTTAAAGAAAAAATCTTCATTAAATTCTGATGCCTTACTTTTTAATTCTTTTTTTGTTGGGAATTGAGAACTTTTTAATCTATCGAGTAAAAAATCTCTTTCTTCAATATCTTGGGCAACAAACTCCTCAGTGAAATTTACATCTTTGCCATCAAAATATCTTTTAAAAATAACCCATTCATTATTTTCAATGGCTCTTGCCTCGATTCTAATTTTAAACTCATCAAGGTCAACTTCATAACTTATGACATCATTATTTTCAATTAGCTTTTTCCAACCCATAGATATGATGTGAGTTACATCTTTTTATTTTTTATGTAATTACTATTAAAGAAATATTTAAATACGCCGAGAGTGGGATTTGAACCCACAGGGCATTAGAGCCAATTGGTCTCGAACCAACCGCAATACCGGATTATGCGATCTCGGCTACCAAGAATTTTTTGTTCTTAATACCATTCTCTTTAAAACTAGGTACCAAGAATACCCCATAATAACACCATAAGCTGCAAAATATATGAAAAAGACAAAAATAGATTTATGTTTATATTTTATAGGGTTCTCTCTTAGGTTTTTCATAGTATGATAAATTAGAATAATTGCAAAAAACAATAATGCTAATGTAGAAAATAGAATTCTATAATTAAGATCTAATAAGGAAAAGTTAAAATTCCATTCAAAAAGTGTAAACACATCAAATCTTGTAAGAAAAAGATCTTTAATATGTCTTGAAAAACGCTCAGTTGTAGTATATATTAATAGAATAGCACCTAATAAAGTTAAAATACCTGTTAAAGCAACCATTGGAAAAAAGAAAAAACCAAAATCACCATATTTTGGATTGAAAAAGAAATGTCTATAATCAATCACATTCATAATTGTTCCAAAATACCATCTAACTCTTTGTTTATAAAATGCTTTTATCGTAGAAGGTGCTTTTGTTAAAACTTCTGCTTCAGTACTTTGTCTAAGTTCATAATTATGATCTTGAAGTCTAAATGCCATTTCAAGATCTTCTGTCAAATGAGCTTCTCTAAATCCACCTGCTTTCTTTACTACATCTGTTCTATAAACACTAAAAGGACCTGGAGCAACATGTATACAATTAACTTTTTCAAGAAGTTTTTTATAAAAAATATTAACTAAATATTCAATCCACTGCATAATTTCTAATGTATTTTTAGGATTATCAACTTTCATTGCAGGTAAACTACAAGCAACTCTTTCTGAATCAAAATCAAATAGAATCTTTTTTAATGTATCTTCTTTAACAAAACTATCTGCATCTAAACATGCAAAGAATGGACTATCAACATATTCTAATCCATTATTCATCGCCATATACTTTCCTTGATTCTCTTGATCATGAATAGTAATAGGATACTTTTCTTTTAATTCATTTAATACTTTTAAAGTATTATCTGTTGAACCATCATTTACACAAATAACATTAAGTTTATCTTTTGGATAATCTAATTTAAAAACAGATTCTACTGTTGGTTTTATTGTTTCTTCTTCATTATATGCAGGAATAATAATTGAAAAGTCTGGAAATGAATCTTTAAGATCATACTCTCCTTTTTCTGTAACTACTTTATTTTCTCTTTTTACTTCTTTTTCATCTATTAATAAAAGAAAAAAGTAAATAGTAAAATATAATGATAAAAGATACACCATCCAAACAAGGAAATTAACTCCTTCTTGAAATAACATTAGAAATAAGAAAATAATTTCATTTATATATTTTCTTAAATATGTTTTAATTTATAATCAATTTTTCCAAGATTTTGTTTTTGAGCATAATTTATTTTAAACATATTATTTGGTGAACTAATACTATCAAAATAATTATCTGATTTCTCATTTACTAAATCAAGACTAGCTTTTTCTATTGAAACAGGATCTTCACTTATTAAATAACCTACATCTTCCATAATTGGTTTCATTTTCCTTCCCATACAATCACAATCTTTAGTAATATTTTTTAAAGCATTAATATAAATAATATTTTCATCAAAATAATCAATTAGAGCTTTTGAGTAATCAATTATTTTTTTCTGCAATTCTTCATTAGAAGAACCTCCCCAAGGAACATTTACTGCATTATATTTACAAACTGCAATACACATAGCACATCCTGAACATAAATTTTCATCTATCTCTGCTTTTTTATTAATTAATTTAATTGCATCAAAATCACAATTTCTAATACATTCTTTACATGCAACACATTTTGATTTAGAAATATTAGGACTAACATCTGAATGCATATGTAATTTTCCAGAACGACTACCTAAACCCATACCAAGATTTTTAAAAGCTCCACCAAAACCAGAAGCAACATGTCCTTTAAAATGACTTAAAACAATTAATGAATCATATCTTTCCACTCCTTTTCCAACATGAGCTTTTGAGACAGAACCATCATTTATTGAGAGTTCTAAATTTTTCTCCCCTTTATTACCATCAAGTATATCAATTTCTGCAAAATCAAATCCATGTTTTTTAGCAACATTAATATGATCTTTTTTTGTTGTTCTAGAACCACGATATAAAACATTACATTCAATTAAAGAAGCTTCATAACCTAAAGAAATTACTTTATCATAAACTTTTTTTGCATGATGAGGACTTAAAAAAGTTTCATTACCTTCTTCACCAAAATGAACTTTAATTCCAACTTTTCCTTTAAGTTTTGTTTTATCAATTTCATTAATTATTTTTTCAAAGTTTTTTGAATAATATACCATTTATAATCACATCAGGTTTTTTATTTCAGAGATTTTATATTTAGGAATATTAATTAAAGAATTTGTTATTTGTTCATCTAAGTTACTATTTTTTATAATTTCGATTGCATCTTCATGTGGTAATTCAGAACGATAAGGTCGATCAGAAGTTAAAGCATCATAAGTATCAGCAACTGCAAGAATTCTTGATCCATAAGGAATCTCTTCACCAGGAATATTTTCAGGATATCCTTTCCCATCCATTCTTTCATGATGATAATAAGCATAATTAGCAATTTCTTCAAGAGAAGGATATTTTGATATTTTTTCACCTAATAATTTTGGATGTTCTTTTACAATATCATACTCCTCATCAGTTAACCCATCAGGTTTTTCAAGGATTGTATTTGGTATAGCTATTTTTCCCAAATCATGAATTAATCCAGCATAATAAAGATTACTTTCAATATTTTCATCTTCTTTCTTTAAAGTACTTTTTAAGTCATCATCTAAATAATTATAAATTAACTTAGAATATTCTGCAACACGACGACTATGATTACCAGTATATTCACTTTTTTCTGAAATAATATCTGAAACTAAGTTCATCATGTCATCTTTCATATTAGATTCAACTTTAAGTTTTGTTTGATACTCAATATTTGAATAAATATCATTTACTTTTCTTTCAAGTTCAGATTTTTCATTTGATAATTGATGATTAGTTTCAATTAATTCTGAAACAAAGTTACTTCTTTTTAATAGAAATTGTATTATTCTATCTTTTAAAGATACTCTATCCCATTTAACGTTAAATAAATAAATTTTATCTGATTGTTTTTCATAATTAACAGAAACATCTTTTGCACCACTAAACTCAGCGAGAGATTCAAAGATACCTCTATGGTATTCAAGTGCAAAATCATTTACAATTACATGAGGTTTATGTTTTAAGATAATATCATAATCATTTTTATCATTTTTTACAACACCTACTTTTTTTGTATTATTCCATTCAGACATTATTTTTGGTGATCTATTTATTATTTTTTCAACGCCTAAAATATGTCCAAAAAAAGATTTTAAAGAAGATTTAGAGTTTACAACATACCTTCCAATATCATAAGCAATATTTTGGTCATCACTTTTTAAATCAATTTGATTATATAATTCTATAAAAAATTCATTAGAGCCCCAATTACTTAAATTACTTACATCTTCATAATTAACTTTCTTTATTTCATTATCTTCTATTTTTCTCAAATAATATTCTTTATTTTTATGAACATCTTCATTAATTAAACGTTCAGTATCAATCTTGTTAACTCTATTAGTATTATATTCATTTTCTAAATATTTTACAAGAACTTCAAGATTTCTAAAGTTCACTTCCCGACTCATTGGTTTTTTATCCATTTACTTAAATTAGGAATGAAAAGCATATTTAAGAATCTTATGATTCTTATCAGCTCTTGTTTTTAAATTATTTGTTTTATCTTCAATAATTTTAGAAATATCATTATAATTTGTTTCAATATAATTTATTTTTTGTTTTAATTTATTTATCAAATTACTTTCAAAATAATCAAGGCATAACTCTTCTAAGTTATATTCTTTAAAAAAGTAGTGTATCCTTTCATCATTAGATATTCCAATAAATGGAACATTACCATCAGTAGATAAGATAAGTGCATGAAGTCTCGATGAGATTATAATTTTACTTTCTGTTAGAATTTTCTTAATTTGAAAAGGATTATATTCGCTACTTGAAAAAAAAGAAATATTTTTTGAATCTTTCAAATGTTTAATTAAGTCTAAGTTAATCTTTTTATCCATAAAATCTTCCATTACAATTAAGTTAACATGATAATCTTTTGAAAGCCATTTTATAAAACCACTAAATTCTTTTACAAAGTTATTGTATTTCTCTTTTCCATTATTATGATATTTATAATAGTAAGGATATCTATAAAGATCTTTTTTATCTCCAATTAAAGAAAATTTAATAGGATAACAAAAAAAGTCTTTAATTGAAATTGAGATTGTATTTTTCTTTTTAACATTTTTTACATTATTGAATAAGTAAGCACAATCAGAACCAAGATAAACATTAGATAATCCAAAATCTCTTTCTAATTTTAATTTTGTTGATTTAGTTCTAGCTATCAATAAATCTGTCTTTTTGAGAACTTTTTTAGTAATAAAAGCATCTAATTTTGTAAGATGATCAATATCAAAAGAATAACTTACTGTTTTTTTACCTAATAGATTAGAAATAAAAAGAACAGGTAAAAATAAAGCAAGAAAACCTTTTCCACAAAAATCAGTATAAGGAATTCCTTCACCATTTATGATAATATCATAGAAAATAGAATAAAACATTATAATTATTGTTGATATGATAGGTATAAATGGAATTTTAAGAGTTTTTACATCATTAGGGATTACTTTTTCATCATATTCATTCATTACTGCAACAGTTATTTTAGCATTATTATTTACTTTCTTTATATCATTAATAATTACATTTAAACGTGCATCACTTCCAGTATTAGATGTTCCATAATAACCATAAATTAATACTTTCATTATTATATATTAATTATAAATATTAGTATTTAAAAGTTTATTAAATAGAAAAAGTTAAAAATAAAAACTATGTTCACACATAAAATGGCAAAATCAAATAAAATTTCATTACCTAGTGGAGGAGGAGGTTTAATTAGTTATAGTGAAGATGAGGACTCTTATTTTAAGATAGGTCCTAGAGAAGTTGTATTTATTTCAGTTTTTGTTTTAGTTGTTGTAATGATTCTCCATATTAGTTTATAAGCGGTGAAATAAATGAATCCAAGAAATATGAAAAAAATGATGAAGAGAATGGGCATTCAACCTAAAGATGTTGGTGCTGTTGAAGTGAGAATGAAACTAAAGAATGGAAACGAATTAGTTATTAGTGATCCTAATGTTATGAAAGTTAACATGATGGGACAAGAAACTTTCCAAATCACAGGTAATGCTGAAGAAGTTGAAGTTGAGGATAAAGAACTTTTTGATGAAGAAGATATTGAGATGGTAATGGATCAGACTGGTTGTTCAAAAGAAGAAGCAAAGAATGCATTAGAAGAAACTGAAGACATTGCAGAAGCAATTGTTTTATTAAGTGATTAAAACCAATCACGAAGATCAGATTGTTGCTGACTTTTTTTTAATTCTTTTATTACTTTATTTATTCTATCGTGAGAAAATTCATGTTTTTCACAGTAAAGTTCTTTAATTTTATTTTCATCAATATTATTAAATTCAAATGTGTAATTTTTTCTAATAGGAGGATTCATAAAGAAATCTAATAATTTTTTCCATTCAATATCAAAGTGTTTTTTCCATTCAACTTCTTCAAATAATTCATTCAAATCATCATGTTTTTTTACAAGCTTTATTGCTCGTTTTGGACCAATTTGAGGAATTCCTTTAGGATTATAATCAGTTCCTTTTAAAAGTCCAATTACGATAAGTTGTTTTCTAGTTATTTCTAATCTTTTTAAGTTTGATTCTAATTCAATGATTTCTGGACTTACATCAACATATCTATTTCCAATTTTTCTTTTTCCAGATATTGAAAGATTTCTTAACATTCTTTTTGACCCAAAAAGTAATGAATCAAAGTCTTGGGATAGACATGCATAAGCATCTCCTTTTGAAACCATATAAGATGCTTGAGCTTCTCCTTCACTTGGAGCATCAATAAAAGGAATACCTAATGCTGTTAGTGCTTGTTTTGATTCTTCAATTATCTCTGATGTTAACTTTGTTGTTCTTTTAGAATATTTTTTCATCTCTTTTATGTTTCCTTCTTTTTTAGCAACTCTATATTTTTCTTTTGCTTTCATCTTTTTTTCTTTTCTTAGTTTCCTTTCTTCGTCTTTAAAATCTGGTGGAGTTCCATCAAAGATAAAAATTAACTTTATATCGTTTTTTAAAAGTTTAGATAATCTATATAATATTCCACTTAAATGACTTGTAATTCCTCCTTTATCTTTTAGAGGTGTTCCATCATATTGTCTAATTGTTGTCATAAATTGAAAAAGCATGTTATATGCATCTACTGCTAAAATTTTTCCTTTCAAATTAGGAATTGAAATTTCTTCTCTTTCAAATAGTTTTTTTATTGCTACTCCCATTTTAAATAGTATCGTTATCGATTATTTTTACGTTATTAATATTTTTATCTTTTAATTCTTTATCTATTGTGTTAGCTGATTCATTTGCTATAATCATACAAGGTAAGTTCTCTTTTGATGCAAGTAAAATACTTTCATAAAGTGTGGATTTTGTTGCTTTTTTTCTATCAGCTATTACAAAGAAATATTTAATTTTACCAAATTCTGAATCAAATTTTAAAATTCCTCTTATTGGTTTTTTAAGACTTATTGTTTTGATTATCTCTGATTTAGAAAAGACATATTTAATTACATCTTCTAGTAACTCTTCTTTATTTACTTTATCTAATATTTCTGAAACATCTGATGATTCTTTTATTTTGGTTTGTTTAGGTTCTTTTTCTTCTTTTTCTTCTTTTTGTTCTTTTGATTTTTGTTTTGGTTCTTTTGTTTCTTTTGGTTTTTCTTTGGTTTCGTTGGGTTTTTCTTGTTTTTGTTTTGTTTCTTTTTGTGTTTCTTTTGGTTTTTGTTTTTCTTTATTTTTATCTCTGAATTTTTTTATCTCTGAGCTTAAATTTTGAGATATTAATTTTTTTGCAGTTTGTGAATCAATATCATATCTTTTATAGAACGTGATTTTTTTATCATTTAATTTAACATCTAATTCTTTGGCAAAGTCTTTTATGTTTTTCATTGCAACTCTTATTGCAGGATCTAATTCTTTTTCTCTTACTACTTTTTTTTCTTTGATTAATTCATATGCTGCTTTCTCTTTTTTATGTAATTCTTCAATATAATTTTCAAGTTTTTTTCTATCTTTTTCAACATAATAAAGTGGGCTTGAACCAATTTTTAAATGACTTGTTTTTAGTTCACCTTTATTTTTTAATTCAGATAACATTGCTCCTATTATGAAACTATCGGAATTATATTTTGATACTATGTCAGAAATCATTGTTGGTCCGTTTTGTTTTACAAAACTTAAAATTTCTTCTTTTGATATCATATCTTCACCCAATCCATTTCATAATATACTACTTCATTATCAGAATCAATTATTGCTATTAGTAATCTCTTTTTTGTACTATGAACAACTCTTCCTTTTGCAATAAGGTTAAGTGCTTTTATGTTTTCATCTTCATATATTGGAAAAACAATCCACTTTGAGTGTCCTTTCTTATTTTTATAAACTCTATATTGTTCTCCATATTTTGTTCCAGATTTTACATAGTAACCATTGTCTCTTAGATCTTCATATACTCTGTATCGCTTATAGAATTGTTTTTCTTGTAGTTTTTTTTCTAATTCTTCTATAGATACATTGATATGCTTTGAATCTATTTTATTATTTTTAAGTATGTAAAGTGCTTCTACTGCATTTATTGTAAGATAATTCTCTTTTTTAGTGCCATATAATTTATCGTTAAGATATCCTATTGCACCACCATCTGTTATTTTAATTCTCATCATTAATTAATATCATCTATTACTTTAAATTTTTTTGCATAAATTTTAGTTTTCTTTATTTTCTTCTTTAAGATATGCAATCTCTCGAACTAGTTGAGTGTTTTCTTTTCTTTGTCTTTCTGTTTTTCGATATAGATAAAAGATTAGTAAGTAAGCAACAAATATACTTAAATAAATTATAAAGTTAATTGCTGATTGCATTCCAAATAAAAGTTCTATGTGATTAAGTAAATTTGGAAATAAAAATATTAATAGAATTATTAAATAAATAAATAAGTAAAATACTTCTAAAGTGAGTGAAAATCTTTTCTTTGTTGTTAGAACATATGTAAGATATATTATTACAACTACACTAAATAGGATAAAAAATAGGTTCATTAACATTTTAATTAAATAATTAGATATTTTTTATAAATTTTTCTTGGAAAATCTTTATATAATTTTAAGATAATAATTATTTATGGAACTTAATCAAGAGATTAAAGATAAGATTTATTTTGTTATTCCTGCTTATAATGAAAGTAAGGTTATTGGAGATGTTTTATGTGAGTTAATTGATTTAGGTTATAATAATATTATTGTTGTTGATGATGGTTCAAGTGATAATACTTATCAAATTGTTTCTAATTATGATGTTGTTTGTCTTAGGCATGTTATTAATCGTGGTCAAGGTGCTGCTTTAAAGACTGGTATTGATTATGCTATTAAAAAAGATGATTGTGAATATATTTGTACTTTTGATAGTGATGGTCAACATAGAATTAGTGATCTTAAAGGAATGATAAAACCTTTATTGAATGATGAGTGTGAGATTGTTTTAGGATCTAGATTTTTAAAAAGGGAAAGTAAGAAGTTAGTTCCTTTGAAGAAGAGAATTCTTTTAAAAGGTTCTATTTTCATTACTATGATTCTTTCTAGGATTAAATTAACAGATACTCACAATGGTTATAGGGTTATGAAAAAGAGTGCTGCTAAAAAGATAGATATTAATTTTGATGGTTTTGAACATGCTTCAGAGATTATTGATGAGATTTCAAGGAAAAAATTAGATTATAAAGAAGTTCCTGTTCATATTGATTATACTGAGTATTCAAAACAGAAAGGTCAAAAGATAAGAAATGCAATTAGAATATTAATAAAAATGATTCTTAATAAGTGATATTTCTGATTATATTTTTCTTTTTATTCACACAATCTTTATCAA
>CAZXZL010000024.1:0-14363 GCA_964645415.1 uncultured Methanosarcinales archaeon
TTGATAAAAATTGAGATCAAATCATCTAAATAAAAAAGTAATTATCTGAATGAAATAAAAAGAAATAGAATTAAAGTTTTTTTTAGATTTTTAACTTTAGCTTTTATTTGTTCTAAAAAAAGTTTTTTCTAAGTTTTTATCAGAAATCTTTGCAATAACTGGTCTTCCATGAGGACATGTATATGGATACTCACAATCAAATAATCTTTTTATTAACTTACTTGAATATTTACTATTAAGCTCATCACCAGACTTTATTGAATCATTACATGCCATTTTTTTAATTACTTTTTCTTTTTTATTCTTTAATACATCCCTATCAATCTCTATTAAATCTATTAAATCTTTAATTATTTCAGGAGAAATCGATTTTCCCATTATTATAGGAACACTTCTAACTTTTATCATATCTTTGCCAAAAAGATCTATTTCAAATCCAAGTTCTTCAAAATAGTTTTTATTATCTTCAAATTTTGAAATCTCAACAGGATCTAATTTTAATGTTTTTGTAGAAATTAATTTTTGTTTTTTTAAATCTTCATTATTTAATTTATTTTTAATTTTTTCATAATTTATTCTTTCTTCAGCAGCATGCTGATCAATAATAATTAATTCTTTATTTTCATTTTTATTATTTTCAAAAATAATGTACTTTCTATTAAACTGACCAATATATCTCCATTTCTTTTCTTTTTTATTTTCTTTATTTAATGAAGTCCTCTCTGATTGATATGTTTTAATTTCTTTTTTCTTTTTATCAAATTTATTCTCTTTTGATTCTTTTATTTTGCTTTTAAATTTTCTTTTATTTTTTCCTTTTATCTTCTTTTTTATATCTGTTTTAATTTCTTCTTTCTTTTTACTTTTCAAATTATTCTTTTTTGAACTTATCTCTCTTAAATTATTTTCTTCTCTTTTTGTTCTTTTTGTTTTTTTTACATTTTTAAAATACTCTTTTCTTTTCAGATGAAATCTAATTACACTAAATAATGCCTTTCTAACTTTATCTTCTTCTAAAAATCTTACTTCTTCCTTCTTTGGATGCACATTTACATCAATTTTATCTTTAGGTGATTCTATAAATATAACAACTAATGGATTCTTTTTATCTAATAATCTACCATATGCTTTTTTTATTTCATCATTTAATTTTTTTGATTTTATGGGTCTTTTATTAACAAAAAGATGTATTATGTCTTTTGTATTTTTAGAGTAATCAGGGAGTGTAATATATCCTTTAAATTTATAATTCTTTAAAACTTTGTTTAGAGAATCTCTTTTAAAATGATAATCTCCTTTTTTATCTTCAGAATTAACTTTTATTAAATTTTCTTTGGCTTCTTTACCATAAAGTTTTATTATTCTTTTCTTTAGATTATTGTCAGTCAAGTTTAATTTTATCTTACTATTATTTTTTAATTTAAACTTAATATCTTTATGTATTAGAGAATACTTTATTATTAAATTAGTTATTTTTTTTAATTTACTCCTTTTCTTTTTTAGATGTTTTTTTCTAGCTGGAATATTATAAAAAAGATCTCTTACAATAATTGTTGTTCCTTTATCTCTTCCACTAGGTTGTATTTTAATTCCATCTCGATCTTTTATTAATTTATGACTCTCTTTACCATTATTTGAGATTATTTGTGTTTTACTTATTTCTAATATGCTTGATAGTGCTTCTCCTCTAAATCCTAAACTGTCTATATCGTATAAATCTTCACTTTTACTTATCTTACTAGTAGTGTGTTTTTTAAAAGATAATTTTAGGTCTTCTTTATTCATTCCTTCACCATTATCTCTAATTTTAATCTCTTTTTTTCCTGATTTCTTTAATTCAACATAGATTTCAGTTGAGTTTGCATCAATAGAATTTTCTATAAGCTCTTTTACAACATTATATGGTGATTCGATTACTTCCCCTGCCGCAATTTTATAAGCAACTTCTTTTGGCAACTTTTTTATTTTCCCCATAATTGAATGAAATTTTCTTTTTATAAAAAATTATTTGTTACAACATCAAAAACTTTTTAAATGATTTTATTTTTTCGAGTTTATGTGGAAAATATCTATTAACTTTTTCACATATTTGCCTCGGTAGCTTAGCCCGGTAGAGCGCGTGGCTGTTAACCACGAGGTCGACGGTTCAAATCCGTCTCGGGGCGTTATTGGATTCGTAGCTTAGCTTGGTAGAGTGCTCCGCTGATAACGGAGTGGTCCGGGGTTCAAATCCCCGCGAATCCATTTTTGCTCCGGTAGTGTAGTCCGGTCAAGCATTTAGCCCTTTCGAGGCTGGGACCCGGGTTCGAATCCCGGTCGGAGCATTTTATTTTTTATAATAAGGTGATGATTTATGAAAAGAAGTTCAAGGCGTTGGAAAAAGAAGGGACAAATGAGATGGAAGTGGCAGAGAAAAAGAAAGAAAAAAGAAAAAAGAAGAAGAAAAATGCGAAAGAAAAGAACTGCATAAGTTTATTATTTTATTTTTATTTCTGTTTTCACTCTTTAAATACAACAACATTTTTTATAAGATTGTATTGAATTATATTTTAGTATAGCAATTACTATATTAAAAATAGGGGTAATAAGTGTGGGGGAGAAGAATGAAAAGTATTTTAGAGGTGTTAATTAATGCGAAAACTTATTTCAGTGAAGTATATTATTTTATTTGTCTCCTTTTTAATTATAGTTTCTAGTTCTATTTATGCTGTTGAAACCCCTCAATTGAATATTTCTTTTGATGAGCGAATTCAACAAGATGTTACTTACCATCCTCTGACACACCCACATAGTGATTATAATTTAAGTTGGATAAATAACTATGAAAATCAATCTTATTATAATATAACTGGATCTATTGTCTTTGAAAATATAAATGAAGAAACTACTAATGCAACTTTAATTGATGTATGGATTGAGTTAAATAATCTTGATGACATTTTATGGCTTGATAGGATAACTGATACTAGAAATGCAACCATTTATGGTTTAGATGAAGAGGGAAATATAAATCGTTCAATGAATAGTTCAACTTTTTTTGATAATGTTGAAAAAGATTTAACTGAATTTATAATTCATATCCCTGAACTAAATCCAAATGAGAATGTAACTTTTGATTATTCTGTTGATCCTGTTAAAACAAGACCTCCTATTAATTTTACAACTCAATATGATCGTTCTAAAATAATTGCAGGAGATATTATAAAAATAACTGATTATGTTGAAAATGTATTCGATCCTAATGAATATCAAAGAGATTGTATTTATGATATTAATATTGTACAAACAACTTATCGTGAAATGCTTGCTGATACTTGGTATAATTATACTTTTTATGAAAATGATACAAATCAGTTACGAGGAGATGATTACTCAAATGCTGAAATATCTAATGATAATTATACTTTAGAATGGAATGTTTTTGATGGTGATTGTTTAAATAGTGAAGAAATAACAAATATTACTTATGAGCTTCTTTCTCCAGAAACAACACCTGGAACTGATGATTATAATATTATTGATGTCAATGTTAGCTATAAACTTGATTCAACAGTTTCAAATGCAAATGTTGTTGATGTTGTTGCTAGAACTGAAGGAGTTGATTTTAATGTTGATAAAAGAATTGATGATGTTGCAAGGGAAGATGTTACGCAAGATCGAAATGTAACTTGGGAAGTTATTTCTAACATTTCAACTGGTTTGGAAGGAATATCATATAATGTTACAGAGGTATCTTTATGGGTTTCTGAAAGAGGTGGTCAAGGAGAGATGGGTGACTTTGAAACTAACATGGAAAATATTGATGAAGATACTATAAGTGGAGCTCCTTTATTTGCAGAATATACTTCTGATGGGATGTTTCGTTGGCTTGATGAAGAAAATAATATTACTTATACTGACTGTTCAATTGATGATATTTTATATCAAGGAAATGATTTAACCAACCAAGATTGTATTTGGAATTTTAATTACACTGAGTTACCTACTCCTATTGTTTGGAATTCTTTTGATTTTTTATTAAACATTAATGATTATCATCTTTATAATGATACTGGTGATTCTGATGTTGCTCAAATTCAGAGTCATTCTTTGACTAAAGATCTACATGATTATTATTTAAAACAAATGTATGTTATTGTTGATTATTGGCTAGATCTTGAAAAAGATATTACTTCTTTAGGTAATGATACTTATGAGATTGAAATTTGGGTTCATAATCAAGGAAATAGATGGACTCCTATTAATGCCCCTGTATCTATTTTTGATTTTGTTCCTGATGATTTTGAGATTCTTACAAATTTGACTGATTATGATAATGAATCAATCTATTCTGATATTCATACTGATACTTACTACACTCTTCATGAAAATAGTTCAATTGAGAGTGAAGGTGGGTTTAATGGAGAGTTATTAAAATGGACTTTAATGGATGATAATGATATGAATTCTTCACTTGCTCCTGGACATGATGGGGGGAGTAGTAATTGGGATGATTTTAATTCCACTTGGTATACTCGTTATAGAGTTCGTGGTGATGAAGAATATAATATTGATGAATTATATATTGTTGGTCTTGATCCAGAACTTGTTGAAGGTGCTGCTTCAGATTTATTAATTAAAATTGAAAGCGGTATTTATTCTTTAAGAAATGAAGAATTGACTTTTGTTATAGCTTTTTTATTTTCACTTTCAATTATGTTTGTGGTTGTTTTTAAAAATTAATGGTGTTAAAAATGAAAAACTTAGTAAAAATAATAAAAATCACGTATCTCACTTTTTTTGGTATTTTTAATAACGATATTGATAAGTTAATCTTTTTAAAAGGTGATTTTTATGTTTAGTAAAATAAAGTATTTTTTAATCTTTGTATTCTTTATTTTAATGTTTTCATCACTTTCATACTCTGTTGAACAACCACAAATAAACATTACTTTTGATGAGAGTGTTGAGCAGTTTGTTAGATATAATCCTCTTGAAGATACTTCAAGTAATTATAATTCTGATTGGGTTGATGAAAATGAAAATCAGTCTTATTATAATATTACTGGTAAGTTAGTAATAGAAAATGTCAATGAGGAATGGACAGATGCAACTTTAGGAAATATTCAAATTGAAATAGATAATGCTGATGAAATATTATGGTTTGATAGGATAAGAGATAGTAGAAATGCAACTATTTCTGGTTTTGATGGAGAAGAAGTAAATGAATCCATTAATGAATCAAACTTTTTTGATAATGTTTATTATAATCAAAGTGAATTACTTATTAGGATTCCAGAATTAGTTCCAGGTGACAATGTTTCTTTTAATTATTCAATTAATCCTGAAACTATTAGACCACCTATTAATTTCACTTCAAGTTATAATCGTTCCAAAATTATTTCAGGAGATTCTTTTGAAGTAAATGATGTCGTTGAGAATGTTTTTGATCACAATGATTATCAAAGAGATTGTATTTATGATATTAATATTATCCAAGAAGCAATTTATTATGATGATTATGTAGATGGTTCTGATATGTGGTTTAATTTTACTTTTTTAAATGATAATGTTGATGCTGATGCTAGTGATGTTGCATCAATTAATGCTGATTTAACTACATTGGAATGGGATGTAAATGATGGTGATTGTTTATATTTTGGTGAAACAAGTGATATTACATATGATGTCTTGTCCCCTGAAACAATACCTTCCACAGATAATTATGATTTTTTAAATACTTCAATTAGTTATAATATTAATTCAACTCTTTCAAATGTAAATGTTATTGATGTTAAAGCTAGAAGTGAAAAAGTTGATTTTAATCTTTCAAAAAGAATTGATGGTGTTGCAAATGAAACTGCTTTTCCTGATAGAAATGTAACTTGGGAAGTAGGTTCTAATGTATATACTGAACTTGAAAATATTTCATATAATGTTACAGAGGTTTCCTTATGGGTTTCAGAAGCAGGTGGAGATCCTAATGTGATTGATACAGATCATATTAGTGGTGAAGATCTTAATATGACTTATAATTGGGATTATAAACAATTTAATGATCTTATTGATCCTGACTGTTCAATTGATGATATTTTATATTTAAATAATCCTGTTAGTAATGATGATTGTGAATGGTATTTTAATTATTCTGATTTACCTTCTCCTATTGTTTGGAATAGTTTTGATTATCATCTTAATGTAAATGATTATTATTTATTTAATGAGACTGGTGATAGTAGTGTTGCTCAAATTCAATCTCATTCTCTAACAACTGATGAAGATGATCGTTTTGTTAAACAAATGTATATTATTGTTGATTATTGGCTTGAGCTTGAAAAAAATATTACTTCTTTAGGTAATGATACTTATAAAATTGAAGTATGGGTTCATAATCGTGGAAACAGATGGACTCCAGAAAATGCGCCAGTATCTATTTTTGATTATGTACCAGGTGATTTTGATGTTATTACAGATATGACTGATTACGATAATGAATCTATTTATTCAGATAGTTTAACTGATGTTTATTCAACTGATCATGAGAGTCATGATGTTTCGGGTGAACAATATGATGGTCAAATGTTTAAATGGTCACTTCTTTATGAAGATGATGTTTATGAAATAAATTCCTCTTTAGCTCCAGGTTATGATACTGGATGGGATGATTTCAATTCTACTTGGTACACAAAGTATGTTGTTCAAGGTGATGGAGATTATGAGGCTACTGATCTTTATATTGTTGGTCTTGATCCAGAACTTGTAGATGGTGCGGCAAGTGATTTATTAATTGAAATTAAAGGAGGTATTAAGTCATTAGGTAGTGAAGAGATGTCTTTTTTAATTGCCTTTATGTTTTCTGTTTCAATTATGTTTATGGTAATATTTAAAAATTAGTAGATTTTAATTATGTTATTAGTATGAAATTTTTCTCTTTAAAATGGGGTTTGTATATTTTAATGTTCATTTCAATATTTATTTTTATATCAAATTCTTCTTATTCTGCTCAAGTAATTGAAAGTTATGATATAGATGTTGAGGTAATAAACCCTTCTACTTTTAATATTACAAAACAACTTAATATAAGAAACCTTGCAGATTCCGGATTAATCCCAGGAGAGATTATTTTTGATATCTCTGAAGATAATAAACTTAGTTCTTTTTATTCTTATGATGATATAGGTAATGAATTAGAGGTAAATTTTGATAATATCCGAAATAGGATTATTGTTAATAACTATATTCCTATTCCAAGTGGTTTTAGTCGTGAAGTAACCTTAGAGTATGATATGGAGATAGAAAACTCAGGAATTTTCTTTTATGAAATAATGTATCCTGTATCAAAATCTGCAATCTCAGTAGATGAAGTTAATTTTTACTTTCATTCTGATAATTACCATTTTTCTCATGTACCGGGGGGTGAAGTAATTGAGAGAGATGGTAATAACTATGTTCATTTAAATTTTGATTTTGTGCCAGAGGAGCCAATTCATGTTGAGTTTTCTAGAATTCCTTTAGCACTTCTACCATTCTCGGGGGTTTATCTATTTTGGATACCACTAATTTTACTACCACTGATTTTCTCTCTGATACTATTTATGTATCGGAAGAAAAAAGATAAAGAAAAGTTTGATCATTTAAAATGGTAATTAATGAGCCCCGATCCTTTATTAGTTTAAGGAAATTTGTAGTTAGTTTTTCGATTTTATTCTTATTGATTATTTTTAATGGGTCTTTTTCTTTTGATAGTTATTCTAGTTGTGATATTTATGAAAGTGTAGAAATTGATGTTTATGAAGAAGGTGAGATTGAATACGATTCTGAGAATCATATTGTTTCTACAGAGGGTGAAATTAAAGTTAATAACCCTTCTAATTTAACGATTTATTTATTTGATTTACCTATAAAAAGAGAAAGTAATATAGAGATAATCTCAGAAGACTTTGATTATTTTAGTCATAGTTTTAATGTTTTTAGAATAGAACCTAATTCAACATATACTATTGATTACTATTTAGATGGTGTTTTTTCGAATGATTATCTCAATAATTCAAATTATAACTATGATGGCGATGATGCTTTTATCTATAATTTAATTGATCTTGATAATGACCTTTATAAACCTACTGCACAGACTAATTTTGTGCCTCGTTTAAAATTTCATGGTGCTAATCAAACATTAATTGATAGCGGTGAAAATGATGAAAGATTAGTCTCTTTAGAATTTGAAAACCCAACTCCTTTCTTACTTGAAGTGAATACTTTAGAAGTTGTAAATTTAGATCCTAGTGATTATCGAGAGCCTTTTGATTTAGATACTGAAAATGAAACTGTGGAGCATTTTCAAAAAATATTTTTTAATTCAAATAATTCTTTTGAAGAGTTTTATGAAGAAACAAAAAAAATGAATATGAGTCTTCAATATTCTGAAATTCTTTATAATAAAATGCAAAATGGAACTTTAAATGAATCTTCTCTTTCATTTTTTGATCAAGATCCAAAAATATGTCCTAATGAAAATTATCTTGTTGATTTATTTTTTGATGCTGATTTAGAAAAAGAATTATTTTGGGCATTTCCTGATATATCTATTGCTGATTTTCTTTTTAACTTTACATCAGATATCTCTTATGGTCCTATTTCTAGAGATCGTCCTTCACCATCTCCTTCACCTACAGATCCTATTGAAGATGTTCCCGAAGAAGAAGGTGATTTTAGAGTTATTAGAAATTATGAGTTTTTAAATGGTAATGTTAGAGTTGATTATTCTTTTATTAATACTTATGATTATGATAAGAACTTTACTTTTGATCAAGACTTTTCAGGCTATACTTTAGTTTCCTCAACTGACTCTTTAAATCTATTTAATAGTAGCTTTGAATATAGCTCTTCTGTTGATGCAAATTCTGTATCTTCTTTGAGTGTAGAGTTAAAACCAAATGAGATACAGGACTCTTATGTTTTATCTTCTGCAGATATTGAAGTTGGAGATGAATTTGATTCTTTAAGACCTCTAATTATGATTCCAACTATTGATCGTAGAGAAGATGATTCTCTTCTTTCGGTAAAAAAATACTTCCTTTTTAAAAATGACAATGTTGATGTTATGATTGATGTTAAAAATAGAGGAACTAATGATGTTGAAAATATCTATTTAAAAGATGAGTCTGATGAATATTTCATGATTAGTAAACAATGGGAAGAAAGAGGAAAGTGGTTTATTGATTCAATTTCTCCTGGTGAAACTAAGAGGATTTCTTATTCTGTTTCAAAAGAAAATTTAGTTTATTCTTTACCTGTATTAATTACTGATAGCGATGTAATTTATTCTTTTATTTCTTCTGTTCAGTTTAGTGGTTCTGTTGAATCTGTTGATACTGACTATTTTTTTACATTTGCAATTATTAGTTTATCTTTACTTTTATTTCTTGTAATAACATATATGTTTTTTACTAAAGTTAGATCAGAGGAGGATTATACTCTCGAAAAAATTGAAAAAGATCTAAAGAGGTTGTAATTATGCGTAAAATTTTTTTCATTATTACATTTTTTTTTGTACTTTTCTCTTTTAGTGCACTTTCTCAAGAATTTATAAACTTTAATTTTCCTCAAAGTATAGATTATGTTTTTTCTGTTGATACAAGTTTGAATTTTAATTATTCTATTAGATCTGTTGTTGGTATTGATAGTGGTTATCTTTGTTTTTTTCCAGAGTCTGCTGAAAAAAGAAGAGGTCATAATGATTATTGTGAGAGATTAACTAGTATTTCAAAAGGAGATTATGATTTTACTGTTAGTAGTAGTATTCTTTTAGATGATTTTTATGTTCCTGTTTTTTATTATGGTTCTGAAGAAATCATTTATGATGATGTTTTAATTTTATATGATTATGAATATGCTCCTGAATTAAAACCTGATGATTATCAACCTCGTACTCCCTCTGGAAGAAAAATAGGTCAAAACTTTAATGTTAATCGATCATATGGTCATGATTTTGAGGACCTTCCTGCTAGACAAGTTTCTCAAAATGAAATTGATATTGAATTTCCAGGATTAGGTGCTATTTCTAAAGCTCGTTTTAAAGACTTGGATGTTGATGACGACCTTCCTTTAGGGATTGAAATGCTTGGTGATCGTGGACATCAACCTCCTGGTTTAGATAAAAGTAGGGCACAAGGTTATGCAATTGATCCTGAAGAGTTAGATTTTTCTTCAGCTAACTTTACTGTTCATGGAAAAGGAGAAGAAGTTCATAAATGTCTGGATTGGAATTTTGAAGATCAAAATTGTGAAGGTGAATGGTTGCTTGAATCAGAAATTGAGCCTGGTAAAGATTATAATTTAACTATTACTCCAGATGATCCAGGTTTTATTGAATATATTAATATTTCTGCTGCTGAACATCTTGATGAATCTCGTATGGTTATTGATGATATTTATGATATTGTTAGAAGATTAGATGGAAATACTGTTACAATTGATGGTAGTGAGTTTGTTAGAGTTCGTTTTGAAGAAAATTTAACTTCTAGTAACGATATTACAATATTTGGTGAAAGTGAAGATGATGTTTCTTTAGAAGTTTATGAGGTAGGTACTAATAATTTAGTTGCTGAATTTGATGAGATAAATGAATTTGGTCGTTATCAGGAATTTTTAAATGATTTAGAAGGGGAGCAAGATAGTTTTGATATAAAAGTAATTGGTGGTTCAATTATTATTGATCATATTATTGATCCTGCTATGGAATTACTTGAAAATCCTACTTTTATTAATCATTATGATCCATGGGTTTTAGATGAGATTCAATCTGATGGAGAGTCAAGGTGGAGTAGTGAAGGAGATTCAGAAGGAGGTTCTATTTATTCAAATGTTTTTGAGGATGGTAATATTATTTCCTCTCAAGAATCAACCTGGTCTCAAGAGATTGATTCAGTAAGTTCAGAAATAGATGTTGATGGAACATATCGTATTAATTCTGATGGAAGAGGTAATGGTGGATTGGAGTATGCAACTATTGAAATAAGAGTTTATGATACTGAACTCGGTTGGCAAACTATTCATTCATATACTGAAACTGAAACTGATTTGGATACTGGGTGGGTTTCTTTTGGTTATGATACTTATGATCCTGAAGGAGAAATTACTGAAGTCGAAGTTTATATGGATGTTTCTGTAGATGGAGGTAATCAAGATTATGAAGGTGAAATTTGGGTAGATAGTGTTAGTGTTTTAGCTCCTGAAACTTATGATCTTACAATGCAAGATCCTGATGGAGAAGGTAGTGTTTATGTTGATAGTGATGAAATTACTGATTTTCCTTGGGTAGATGATTTTTCTGATGGTACAAATGTTGACATAGAAGCAACTCCTGATTCTGATTGGTTCTTTGTTGAATGGTTATTAGATGGATCTTCTTACTCTTCTGATGAATCTGATTTAATTTTTATGGATGATGATTATGAGCTTCAAGCTATCTTTGATACTTTTTATTTAGATGTTATTGAACCTGTTGGAAGAGGTGATGTCACTATTGATGGTTATACAATTGATGATAATGAATATCCTTATCAAGATAATTTTGAAGATGATGTTGATGTTACAATTGAAGCAAATCCTGATGAAAATTGGTTATTTATTGAATGGTTGGTTGATGGGTCTTTTTATTCTGATAATGAGGTAGATACAATTACTATGGATGATAACTATGAAATCCAAGCAGTATTTGAAAGTACGACTTTGACTATATTAGATCCACAGGGATTAGGAGATGTTTATGTTGATGGGGTCTTAATTGATGATTTTCCTGAAGAAATTGGCTTTCAAGATGATGAAGAAGTTGATATAGAGGCTGTTCCAGAAGATTTATGGTTTTTTGAAGAATGGTTGGTTGATGGAAACTATTATTCTGATGATGAGATTGATACAATTATTATGGATGATGATTATGAACTTCAAGCAGTGTTTGGCGGGGATTTTAGCTATTTAACTATTAATGAACCTGATGGTGCAGGTGAAGTTTATGTTGAAGGAGAATTAATAGAAGAATTTCCATATGATGAACCTTATGAAGATGGTGAGACTGTTTCAATAGAAGCAGTTGCTAATGAAAGTTGGGGTTTTGGTGAATGGATTGTTGATGGAGAACATTATTCTTACTCTTCTGATGAATCAATTACTTTAGATTCAGATAAAGAAGTAAATGTTACTTTTATTTATTATGAACTTGATATACAAACAAATCCTGTTTTAGATTTTGGATTAAACTTTGCAGATTTAGCTGGTGAACTTACTTTGATGGAGGGCTATGAATCAGCAGATGTTTGGTTTGATTATCGAATTGAAGACGATGAATCTTGGTCTCAAAGTAGTAGTTTAACAGTAAATGAGATGGATGAATTTTCTGAAGAAATAACTGATTTAGATGATAGAACTTATTATGAATATCGTGCTGTTACAGAAGATGATGGTGATTTAGTTTATGGAGATGTTCTAACTTTTTTTACTTTTCCTTGGGTTTATAGATTAGAAGAATATCAAAGTGATTGGGAAAATTACTTTTCAATAGATGATTTAATTATTGACTCTGATGATCTGATACTTGATTTCTATGAAGAATTTGATTATGAACAAACCTTTTCTTACACTGGTGAAATGGAAACAATTGATGTATCTAATCATGTAAAAATTGAAGTTGTTATGTATGGTGCAGGGGGTGGTCATGGGGATGATAGTGATGGAGGAAGTGGTGGTTATATTGAAGCAGTATTAAATGTTTCTGAATTTGATCAAATTGAAATTTGGGTGGGTGAAGGTGGTTCTAGAGGTGGAGGAGCTACTTTTGGTAGGTCAAGTGGTGGTGCTAGTGTAGGTGGAGATTCTGGAAGTGGTGGTGGTTCGACGGAGATTACTGCTGACTCAGAAAGTGTTTTTTTAATTGCTGCTGATGGTGCAGGAGGAGGTGGTCGTGACCACCCTAATAATGCTGAAAGAGGAGGAGGTGGAGGTGCTGGTGGTTCGGGAGGGAATAGCGGAGAAGATCCTATTTCTCCTAGAGATGATTCTGGTCGGGGCGGATCTGGTGGAATAAGTTCTAATGGTGATTCTGGAGGTCAGACTGTTAATGATGAATTTTTAATTGAAGAAGAATATCAATCATCTGGTTCTGGAAGCCCACCTGAAACTGATGCTGAAGTAAATATTGAATTTTATGAGGAAGTTCGCTTATCAGAAGGTCAAAGAATTTCTCCTCCTTTAAGTTTAGATACTGTTGCTTCTGCAGGAAGTAGTTTAATTGAATGGGTTAGTACTGAGTCAGAAAATACTGATATAGAAGTTTATACTGCTTTGACTGATGATAGCTCTACTGAACCAACAGAGTGGGAATTAGAATCTTCTGGAGAGAGTATCTCCAGCTTTAATGAAGGTGATGATTTGACAGATTACTATCTTTGGGTAAGACAGGATTTCTTTACTTCATCTCAAGAAACACCAATTCTTCATGAATTATTAGTTGAAATAGAAGAAGAATTTTTCTTTAATGTTCAGACATTTGAACCTGATGTTGATTTAGAATCTGCAACTTTTTATGGTAATCTTACAGATATGGATGATTATAATGAAGTTGATGTATTTTTTAGATATCGAGAAATGGGTGAAAGCAGTTGGATTGAAACATCTCATGAGACTTTATTTGAATTAGATAATTTCACTTATGAATTTACTGATATTGAAGAAGGAATTGAATATGAATATAAAGCAGTAGCTTATGCATCTGAAGATTCAAGAGAGACTACAGGTGAGATTGAAACATTTATGATTGCATCTGATGAAATAATTAGTGTTGATTATAATCGAAATTTATTTTCATCTGAAAACCAAACTTTTGTTGTAAATTATTCTGTTGATGGCGAAGGTTATGATGATGAATGTTATTTAGATATTGATTATACTTATTTTAGTATGGATAAGATTGATGGACTTTGGGTATATGAGGATAATTATGATGAAGGATTTTATGATTTCACTATTGATTGTGACTCAGATATTTCATCTGGAGATAATTATACTTCAAGTTTTAATGTATTAGATGATATCTTTAATGATGTTTCTTTTTCCTCAACTGATTTTAATAGTTATCATGTAGAGTCAGAAGGATCTAATGTTTATTTTAATGATACAATTGAATCATATGATGGTGACTTTAATACTTTTAATGATTTCACAGATTATTTTGTTTTTGAAGAAGTTAATAATTTAGATATAGATATCATTAATTTTTCATATCTTATTGGTTTAGGTTCTAATTAGATTTTTAATATTCTATTTATTTATTTTTATCACACAATCTTTATCAAAGTTTTTAATCTCTGATTAAATAACCCTTAAAA
>CAZXZL010000025.1:0-14260 GCA_964645415.1 uncultured Methanosarcinales archaeon
ACACACTTCTAAACTTTAGTTTAGTAATCTTTGATTTTATATGATTGACCAGGATAGTACCATATTTCATATGACACGTTAGTTTCTATAATATTCTATTTCTTTCTGTTTTTGTTTTTATAAAATCCTTTTTTTTTTAATTTGGATGATTTGATCTCAAATTTTATCAAATTTGATAAGGATGGTACTATACTCCTTATAGCACTGTAGTTCCTATAGTATTCTATTTATTTCTGTTTTTGTTTTTATAAGTTTCTTCTTTTTTTATAAGATGATTTTGATTTCTACACTCTTTAGGTTTTTATTTTCTACTCTCTTTAGGACTTTTTCTTCATCAAACTTTGAATACTATGTTTCAAGAGTTAGAAAATCTATGATTTTCGTAATGTTTATTCGTTTTACCTAAAGAATATGTATTCGTTTATTTTCTAAAGAGATTTTAGGACAAAATCCTCAAAATAAAAAGTAAAAGTTTTCATAAAATGAGATAGAAAATAATAATGAACTATAGAAATTTATGTGCCATTCTTTAGAATGGTACTATCCTTGCCAACTTACTAAACTAAAGTTTAGAACTGTTAAATTAGAAATTTAAAAGTGTGATAAAAGTTGAGGGCAAAATCCTCAAAATAAAAAGTAAAAGTTTTCATAAAATTACATAGAAAAGAATTTTATTTTGATTTCACTATCTTAAATTTTAATTTGATTTTTTATTTTTGACTTTATTAAAATGCTTTGTTTTTTTATTTCAATAAGTTTATATATACGCTTTTATTTCATGTTGTATTATAATAGCAAGGTTTTTCACTCATTATTCATTATTATCATATATCACATTGTACGATTAATTCTGTACTCGCGAGTGAGAGTTCTTGCTGTGTTTTAATAGAGGTGTAAAAAAATGGGAAAGATTAGTTTAATGGCAGCAAAATATATTATTCATGGTTCTATTTCTGTTGACGGAATGGTTGATAAACCAGATGTAATTGGTGCAATATTTGGTCAAACTGAAGGACTTTTAGGATCAGAATTAGAACTGAGAGAACTTCAAAAAAGTGGAAGAATAGGTAGAATTGAAGTAACTTTAAATAATAAAAGTGGAAAAACTGAAGGAGTTATAACTATCCCTTCAAGTTTAGATAAATCTGAAACTTGTATTGTTGGAGCAGCTCTTGAAGTTATTCAAAGAATTGGTCCTTGTGATTCTGAAATTGAAATAACTAAGATAGAAGATGTTAGAGTATCAAAAAGGAAGTATATTGTAAATAGAGCAAAAGGTCTTCTTAAAGATATGGTTGATAAAGTATTTCCTGATTCACAAGAGATTTCTAATGAAGTTGCATCTTCTGTTAGAGTAATGGAACTTCAAACCTATGGTAGAGATAAATTACCATCAGGTCCAAATATTGGAGATGTTGAAGAAATTATTATAGTAGAAGGAAGAGCTGATGTTATTAATCTATTGAAAAATGGATTTAAAAATGTAATTTCAATGAATGGTTCAAATGTACCTAAAACAATTAAAAACTTGAGTAACAAAAAGATTACAACAGTATTTTTAGATGGTGATAGAGGAGGTTTTCTTGAAATGAAACAACTCTTAACTGTTGCTGATGTTGATTTTGTTGCAAGAGCTCCTGATGGAAAAGAAGTTGAAGAATTAACTAAAAAAGAGATTCATAAATGTCTTAGGTCAAAAATTACTGCAGACCAAGCTAAATTAGATTATAATATTGGAAAAAAATCTAAGTCTAGTAGTAAAAAATCTAGAAAATCAAGTAAAAGAAGTAGATCTAAGAAAAGCTCAAGAAAAAGTAACAAAAAAAGCTCTAGATCAAAAAGTAAAAATTCTAAGTCATCAAAAAGTTCTAAAAGAAAATCTAAAAACAGTAAAGCAAAGAAAGTTTCAAAAGAAGAAAAAGAAACACTAAAAGATGTTTTAGAAGATCTTGTAGGAACTAGAGGTGCTTATTTACTTGATGACAATCTTGATATTTTAGGAAAAGTACCAACAAGAGAATTAATTAGTACTTTAAATGGTCTTGATGAAGATGGTGTTTATGCAGTTGTATTTGATGGTGACATAAGAGATAATATTGTCTCTGTTGCTGAAAATATGGGTTTAAAGTATGTTGTTGGTATGAAAAATAATGCAAAGAAATCATCTAATGTCGTTTTATTATCACAAAACGATCTTTAGTTTTTTTCTTTAAATTTATATATTATTTTTCTTTTTTCTTTTTATGACTCATCCTAAAAAACTTCATCAAGAAGTAATAATTTGGTATGTTGTTCCTTATATTAGGAAATCTATTGTTGACTTTCTCAAAGAAAAATCAATAAAACAAGTAGATATAGCTAATTTTTTAGATATTACTCCAAGTGCTGTTAGTCAATATTTACATTCTAAAAGAGGTAATTTGAGTGGAGATTTTGATGAGAAGGTAAAAAATAAGATTAAACAAATCTTTGGAGAAAAATTTAATCTAGAAGATTTTAATTCTAGAAAAATAATCTGTGAGTTAATTTATTTTATTGAACAAACTTCTATTTGTTGTAAAATTCATAGAGAAGTTGAAGATTTTGATAAATGTTGTTGCGATTTTTGTAGCGCAAGAAATAAATCTTTAATTTAATATTTCAATCTTTTTTATCTATTTCTTTTTTGTTCTTTTTATTTTTTTTATGATAAAAATATGTGGTTATAATAATTGTTAAAATAGATAGATACTGACCCATTGTCATTGGACCTATAAACTCAAAGGTTTTAAGATATTCAATAAAAAATCTAGAAATTGAATAAAATATAATTGTAAAATATAACTTATCTGAAAATAATTTATTTTTTAATTTATCATTTAATACTAATATAGCAAAAATAATAATATATACTAATGCTTCATAAAGTTGAGCTGGATGTCTACAACCAGAATACGTTTTAAAAACAACACACCATGGAACACTTGTTTCTATACCAACTATTTCATGATTAAAGAAATTTGCAATTCTTCCAAGTGCTAATATTAATGTTAAAGGTTTTATAATTACATTTAATAACTGAATCATTGAAAAATTATTTTTCTTAGAATAATATAAAACTACTAATAAAAATCCAATTATTCCTCCATGTATAGATAATCCACCTTCCCAAACTCTAAAAATTCTTATTAAGTTTTGAAGGTAATAACTAGGATTGTAAAAAATAACATTTATCAGTCTAGCAAAAATAATCATATTAATAAATCCAAAGAATATCATTCCATCAATATCTTCTTCAGTTAGATTGAACTTATTTCTATTTTTATTTAATATATAATAAACAACTAAAGCTCCAATAATGAATACTAAACTATATATCCTTAAATCTATATTGAATCCAAAGATTTCAAAACTAAAAAGTATTGGATCTAATGTATTTTTAATCATATTAAATACCTAATCTAATCTCATTATAATTTTTTTTAAATTTTTCTTAAATAAACAAAAGATTTTTAAGTAAATCTTATCATTTAATTTAAAGTATATTAAAAAAAAATTCATATTTGTTTAAGAATTTATTTATAAATAAAATTTTGATGATCTTGTTTTATTAAAAATAATAATTATATAAAAAATGCTAAAAAAAGAAAATATGGGAAAGTTATTTTGGATAATTTTACTTTTGATATTCATAATTTTATCAGTAACAATTTTAACTCCTTTTTTTATTTCAATTTTATCTGCAATATTAATTGCATTTTTCTTTAGGCCTTTAGATAACTTTTTTCAAAAAAAATTACCTGGTATTGCCTCTAGACTTTTAATATTATTTTTATTCATTCTTATTGTGTTTGGTCCTTTAACAATTTTTTCTTTAAAAATTGTTTCTGAAGGAATGGTTCTTGCAGGAAGAGCAACTGAATTAGAAGATTTAGTTTCAGAATGCTTTAATGAAGAAGTTCAAGAAAATTTATTCTGTTCTTTTGTTAATTCAATTTCTCAATTTAGAGTTCAAGAATCAGGCTTTACTTTTGAAATCACTTCAAGATTAGTTAGTGGTCTTGAAGATATTTTATATACTTTTACTTCTTATATTTATAATATTTTATTCAATATCCCAATTTTTATTTTTTATTTCTTTATTACTTTATTTATCTCTTATTTTTTACTTCGTGATGGAGATAAGATTTATGATGCTGTTAAAGATTCTATTCCACTAAAAAAGAGTCATTATTATGAATTTATTAGTAGTTTTAAATATATTTTAAAAGGAATCTTATATGGTAACTTTTTAACCGCTTTACTTCAAGGTTTAATTGCATTTATTGTATTTTTAATTTTTGGATTTGATTCTGCTATTTTTTGGGGATTTGTTGTTGCAGTTATAGCTTTTATACCTATGGTTGGAGCTTTCTTTGGTTGGTTACCAATTATTCTTTACAATTTAATTACTGGATTAATTACTTCAAATTCAACTTCAATTATTATTTCAATTGTACTTTTAATTATTTCATTATTAATTACTCTCTCTATTGACAATATAATAAGACCTGTATTAATTGGAGAGAAAGGAAATTTACATCCTTTATTAGTATTTTTAGGTGTTTTTGGTGGAATTACATTTATTGGACCTATTGGTCTTTTTTATGGTCCTTTTATTTTACAAGTTACTGTAAATATGATTAATTCTATTATGATTGAATTAACAAATTAGATTAGGTGTTTTATATGGATATGAAAATAAAAAGAATAGAAGCAAGAACGGGAAATTTGATTTCAATGTTAAATCAAAAAGATGCTAAAAAATTAGGAATATTTTCTGGTGAAAGAGTTGAGATTGATTATAATGGTAAAACTATTGTGACTATTGCTGATGTTACAACTAATAATAAAATAATTCCTGAAGGTGAAATTGGAATTTTTGAAGATGTTTTTGATAAGTATGATATTGATGAAAATATTAATGTAGATGTTCACTTAGCAAGTTTACCTGAATCAATTCAATATGTTAGAGAAAAACTTGATGGAAAAAAATTAAATGAAGAAAAAATATTCTCTATTGTTGAATCTATTGTTAGTCATAAATTAACTGATGTTGAAACAACTTATTTTTTATCAGGTTCTTATATTAATGGAATTGATGATGAAGAATCAGCTTATTTAACTAAAGCAATGGCTGAGACTGGAGATGTAGTCACTTTTGATGGTGACGTTCTTGATTTACATTGTGTTGGTGGTGTTCCAGGTAATAGAACTACAATGTTAGTTGTTCCAATTATTGCTTCATTAGGATATAAAATACCTAAAGCTAGTTCTAGAGCAATAACAAGTCCTGCTGGAACAGCGGATACAATGGAATTATTTTGTAATGTTACTCTTAATGCAGAAAAGATAAAAGAAGCTGTTGAAGATATAAATGGTTGTCTTGTATGGGGTGGAGGGATGAATATTGCTCCTGCTGACGATTATATGATTGATTTAAGACATACAATGAGTTTAGATCCTACTGGGATTATGCTTGCAAGTATTTTAGCAAAGAAATATGCTATGGGTTCAAATAAAGTTTTATTAGATATTCCTATTGGTGAAACTGCTAAATTTAATAAAAAAGAAGCTAATAAATTGAAGAAAAGATTTAAGGCTTTATCAGATCATCTAGGTATTGAAATGGAAATTATAATCACTGATGGAAGTCAACCTATTGGAAATGGAATTGGTGTTTCTCTTGAGTGTAGAGATGTTATCTGGTGTTTAACGGGTCATAAAAATGCGCCTAAAGATTTAATAGATAAATCTATTTATATGGCAAAGACAATGCTTGAGATGGTTGGTGAAGAAGATGCTGAAAAGAAAGTTTTAAATTCATTAAATTCCGGAAAAGCTTATGAAAAATTCATTGAGATGATTGATTTTCAAGGTAGAAATAAAAAAGATATTGAACAAATAAGGCTTGGGAATCATTCTTATAAAGTTAAATCAAAAAAATCTGGTAAACTAAGTTTTATTGACAATAAGTTTGTTGCAAGACTTTCAAAATCATTAGGTGCTCCTGATGATAAATATGCTGGAATTTATCTTAAAAAACATCTTAATGATAAAGTAAATGAGTCTGATACTTTATTTGAAATTTATTCTGACTCCCAGAAGAGATTGGAATCGTCAAAAAAGATGTTAGATGACTTTCATGAATACTTTATAGTTTCTTAACATTTAATTGAAAAATTATAAATACTATTAATAAATAGTAAATTTATGTTAAGAAAACTAAAAGATTTTCTAGGTCATCTTGATCTTTATGAGCTTCAAAGATTTAAAAACTTAATTAAAGAAGATAGTTCTAAAATATTGAAGCTATTAAATAATGAGATAAAGAAATATGAATTTGAAAAAAATTCATACTGTGCTGTGTGTGGAACAAGGATTGAAAAAAAGGACTACAATTATACTTTAATTTTTGGTCCTGATGATTTTAAAAAGAAAGCAAGTTTTTGTGAAAAAGATTGTATGGAATATTTTATGAATCATATAAAAAATAACAAAAGGAATGATAAGGCAGGATTGATTGAAAAAGATTATTTCTAAACCGACCAATTTTTTTAAATAAAGGTAACATTTAAAAACTATTAGATGTAATTTATAGTATATTACTTTAAGTTTTTATTTAATCATAATACTATTATTTAGATAATGATTGTATGTTATTGATTTAGAATATATTTATTTTCCGCTTGGTGAGCCTATATGAGAATAAGATTTGATTTATTAATTAGAGATCCTATTTTTTGGTTATTAATTGTATCTTGGATGTTATTTTTCTTGATTAGTTTTTTACATAAATCTTTCACTATTAAAAATGCTAAAAAATCTTTAAATTCTATTACTAGAAGATTAGATGCTGTTTATTTACCAAAGGGAATTGGATTTAATGAAGCAAAAAAAAGAGTTGTAAATAATGATTCAATTAATAATGATTTTAATGTTATCTTAAACAAATCTCTTAATATTGTAAAAAATGAGATATCTAACTCAGATTTAACAGTTGGAATGGTTGGAGGATTATTTTTTGTTCTTGATATTAATTCTAACGATTTTAATTTAAATGGACATATAGGAACAAGAATAAGAGTCCCATTAAATAGAAGTTTTAATATTAATTTAAAATCTAAATCATTTTTTGATTCAATTAAATATAACTTTAATTTTTTTAATAAAAGTATTGTTGAAAATAGATATGTTATTGATTCAGAAAATAAAGAAATTTTTTCAAAAATGTTACAGAATAATAGTTTTAAAGAAAATATAAAACATTTACCAAAATTCTCTTTATATGTTGAAGAAGATATTTTAACTTTATTTGTTCCAGAAATAGTTGATAGTAAAAATAAAATTTCTAACTTAATATTTTCTTCTGTTGGATTTGTAAAATTATTATATAGCTATGGAAGTGATTAAGATGGATTTTGAAATGAAGAAAAAATTTGATAAAAAAAATAATTATGAAAGTAAAGAAATTGAGATCGTCCAAAAATTTGCTAAAAAATTAGAAGGTGAACTTAATGACCTTTTATTTTCAGTAGTTATATTTGGTAGTTCTGTTAAAAACAAAAATAAAGAATCTAATGATATTGATGTATTTGTTATTTTAAATGATAGTGAGTTTTCATTTAATGAAGAGATTGTTAATTCATACCAAATCATTTTAAAAAAGATAATAAGTTCTGTATCTTCAAAGTTACACGTTACTTCTGTTAGACTTACAAAATTTTGGAAATATGTTAAAGATGGTGATGCTGTTATAATTAATGTATTAAGAGAAGGTTTTCCTGTTTATGATAGAGGGATTATTTTACCTTTGAAATCTATGTTATTTTCAGGATTTATTAAGCCAACTCCTGAATCTGTTTATGTTTATCATCGAAGAAGTAAAGAAACATTATTAGATTCAAGATTAAATGTATTAAAAGCAATAAATGATTTGTATTGGTCTGTTATTGATTCTGCTCATTCTATTTTAATGTCTCACAATATTATTCCTCCTTCTCCAGAACATATTGCAAAATACATTAAAGAATACAAAGATGAAATTGGATTAGAAGATGAGTATGTGAGAGTTGTTAAGTTATTTTATAAAATCTATAAAAAGATTGAACATGAAAAAGTAAAATCATTTTCAGGACAAGATTATGATAACCTTTATGAGTTTGCAAATAAATTTGTAAAGAAAGTTAATGAACTACTTAGTGATTAAAATTCTAAATATAATATTTTATTTATCTTGTTTTTTATTTTTCTAAATAGCTCTATTACTTCTTATCATTTTTATCATCTATTTTTATTTATTTAATTAAAAGTTCTTCCATTATTCTTTTTATTTCTTAAATCATTTTCAATTTTTTTCTAATAATATATTTTAAGATATAAAACTAACAATTAACAGGTGAAATAATGTCAGATGATAATTATGAAAAAATAAATTTTGAAGATTACCTTAGTACTAATGATCATAAAGAAAGAATTGAAGATATTGTTGAAGAGCATGAAAATAAAGAAGGAGGATTAATTAGTAAATTACTTGGTAGAGGAAAGAAAAAGATATTAAATCACCGTATTGATAATTTAAAGGATGCAAAATATGAACTAAAAAAAGCTTGTAGTGAAATTGAAAATAAGTATAAAGATTATTATAAAAAAACTGATGAATTATATGAAAATTATATTAATAGTCAAAATGAATTAGAAAAAATTAATAAAAATTTAAGGTCTTATCTGTCAAAAAAAGAAAATTTAGAATCAAAAATTAATTCTGTTGAATCTTCTAAAGAAGAAATGAAATTACTTAGAAAAAAGAGAAAAAATGAGAATCAAATTAGACTTGGTAAAGTTGCAAGAACAAGCCAACTCAAAAAAGTAAAAAAAGAAAAAAAATTATATTCTTTAACAGATAAATTCACATTAATTTATTCTACTATGCTTGCAAATACTAGAAGTATATATGAAACTTTAGATACTCAAATTGAATATCTTAAATACTTTAAAGGTGTTGAAAATCCAAAAGAGAAACTATTTAAAAATTCTACAAAAGGTTTAGTTAATGGTTTAAAAGGCATTGATGAAAGTAATGAACTTCTTGAAAAAACACTAGAAGAGATACAATCATTAAATAATTTAGGAGAAAGCCTTTCTGTAAGTGAAAATGGTCTTGAAGAAGCTGAAGAAAAACTGAAGAAGTTTGAAAAGAAAGTGAATGAAAATACACAAGAACTTGAAGAAAAAATGAATAAACAATTAGAAAAATTAGGTATTGAATTTTTTGAAAAAGAAAAAATCGTTGATAAAAATGAAGAAGGTGGTTTGGATGAACTATGATATTTCTGATTTAGAAATTTTAACAGATGAGTATCAAAGTAACAATGAAAGATTAAAGTATTTACAAGGAGTTAAAAATATTGAAGAACATCTAGATATCAATCTTTATGATTTAGAAATTTTATTAACTTATTCAATGATTGATAATGATGTTAAATGGTTTGATGATATTATTAATAATAGTAATTATACTGATGTTAATAAATTTGATTTATGTGATTTTTTATTAGATAAAAATATACAAAACAATACTAAATCTTTAGTGAAATCTATTTTTTCAAGTAGCGAAGATAATAAAATATCAAGAGTTAGTGGTAATAATTATGTCATATATTCTAATAATTTAAATGAATCTCCTTTATTAAAAGTTTATAAATTTGAACATAAATCAAAAAGAAAGAAATTATTCTTTAAATCAAAAGAGCTTTCTATTCGTAAGAAATATTTAATTAAATCGCTTGATGATCTAATTACTCCTATTGAATATTTCATTGAAGATGATTCAACTATAGAAAAAAAATCATTGACTAAAAATAAATTTTTCTTTGAAGACTTTAATCCTTATAATTATCTTAAGAGGTTGATTTTAGATGGTGAATAAAAGTGAACTTGAAAAAATAATACTTGAATCAGGTTTTGAAAAATCTATTAGAAATAAAAACTTTCTAGATAAAAAATCTCTTACCTTATATATTGGTATTCAAAATTTTATTGAAGACTCTCTTAATAATTCAGTTCATTTTGGACTAAATAATCTTAATAGATATATGAAATCGAAGTTTAATATTAAAGAAAAATATGAATTAAAGTTGAATGAAAAAGAAATTGAAGATAACTTAGATAATTTAATGAAAAGTTTCAGTTCATTAGTCAAAGATAATGAATTAGATGATGGAATAGAAAAAATTTATTCTTTTACAAAATATTATAATTCTTTAGATAATAATTGTGATGATTTAATTGATCCTGTGATAGGTAATAAAAAGGCTAAAAAAGTGCTTAAAAAAATTGAAACAATTTATTCTAAATATGATGTTAAATCTGAAGAAAATCCTCTTTCTCAAAAAATTGATTTTCCTAAAAGTATTTTTTTATATGGTCCTCCTGGAACAGGGAAGACAACTATGATAAGAAATACAATAAATAGAATTAAATCGAATGTTGATTTTATTGTAAAAGATAATTTTATTGACAGTTCATTTAAGAGTAAATGGTATGGTGAAACGATAAAAAATTTAGAAGAAACATTATTAAATACAAAAGATAGTTCTAAACTATTTGTTAATGTTTTAGATGATATTGATTTGTTGTTTCCTAAAAGAGATTATGATGGTATTTTTGTTGAAAAAGAGATTCTTAATTCATTTATGAGATATTTTGATGAGATTGATTATCAAGATAATATTCTTAACTTTATTACTTCAAATTCACCTTCAAAAATTGATTCTGCTTTAATTCAAAGAATATCTCAAAAAAATATATTTGTTCCAGGTCCACAAACGGAATCAGAATACTCTGATGCTTTAAAATTACACTTCAATAAATCTTTAAGTTCTAATAATTGTAATATTACTGGTAGTGAATGGTCAAAATTATCTAAGTATTTAATGGATAAAAATTATTCTGGTAGAGAAATTAAAGATTTAGCTCATTCTGTTTATTTAGATCTTATTTGTAATGATGGATCTATTCTTGATTTAAATTATGATATAATTAATAAAAATATTGGTGATTAAAATGTTGAATGAAGATACAAAAAATATTATTGAAAATATATCTGAATTATATGATAACATTAAAAGTGAGTTTTCAGAATTAAATAAACTAAATATTGATATCTGTTATAGAGATAATAAGATGGATACTGATTATGTGAAAAATACTAAAAAATTATATGGAGCAATACGCTTTACAAATCTAATAAAAGAAAAATTAGATAACACTTCAACAATAGATGATGTCATTGAAAATTTAATTCTTGAAAAAAGATTACTTTCAAAAATTTATAATGCTGATTTTATAAAAGATGTTGTTGACTCAAATAGATATGATTATTTAGAGAATATTATTGATTTTATTAATTTATATCCAAAAACAAATGGAATTGATCTTGATAATCTTCCTGATGTTGAAAAATTTCAAATAGATAGATTAATGAAAAATCATAAGTTAAATAACTCTTACAAAGACATATATAGAAAAGCAAAGAAGAGTTATTATTTTTTATTAAATGAAAAAGACAAAGATTATGACCTTCCTTTCTCTTTATTTACTTTAGAAAAAACTTTAAAAAATAATCTTTCTGATTATGATTATCTTTTAAAAAAAGATGATATTGAAGAAAGTGATTATAAAGTATATTATAATAAATCTAAAATTGATAATAAATTATTGATTAATATAATTGATTTAAAGTTAAATTTTAGTGGTAATGTTAAAAAAGAGAGTTTTAAGAAAAATGGTTATGAATTTCTAAAAGCATCTATTTATCGTGATGTTGATAAATTATTTTGATTATTTTATTTTTTAATTATCTTTTTGTATGTGTTCTAATAACTCTATTAATGTAGCATTTGACCATAATTGATTAAAACATCCAAAAGGTTTTATTTCATCAATTGATGTGACTTCAGAACAATAAGAATTATTAATTGTTGAATCATAGATTGATGAGTTAATTAATTCGTTAATAACTTTTTTGTATTTTTCTTTATTTAAATCATATAAAGACTTTGATGCAATATTATTAATAAAGTACCATGAATCCCCCATATGATAACTCTCATCATTAACTCCAGAATAATGTTTTATTGAATCTTTATAATTTATTGTTGATAATAATGAAAATTTTATTTCATTTTCTTTTAAATTAATTTTAAAACTTTTTAAATTTGTTCTTAAAAGTTCATCAAATGTTCTTTCCCATATTTTATTTTTAAATGTTCTTTTATTTGATTTATATGCTAAAAAAACATTAGGTCTATTATCTTTTTCATAATGCTTTTTTCCATTTTCAATATGAAATCCGTCTACGATTATTCCATCTTTTATAAAATACTTTTTTATCTCTTTTTCTGTTTTATTTTTAAAGTATTTCATATCTTTTTTGATTTTCTTCTTTCCTAAATGATTTGAGATTAATATAATTAATTCATAGATTGTTATTAAGTGTGTTTGTATCTCAATTCTATAACCTGAACGATCTATTGTATCCATCCATGTTTTTCTAGGCTTACTTTTTTTCAAATATTTTATTTCTCCACTACTAATTGTGTTTTTTATATAATTGCTGAATTTAACTAAGATTTTTTTTAGAAAATCTTGATCTACTTCTAATGATTTTTCTAATTTACTTTTAATATAATCATTTAGTATTTTAGCATACCAACCCATTGAATCAGCATTATTTATCCATTCTTTATTTTTATTTTCTGTTTCTTCTATTCCAATTAAGTTATGATGATTAAACTCAATTATATTCATCATACCATCTTCATTGACTAACTTTATTAGCTTTTTTACTAATTTTTCATGTATCTCTTTATTTACTATTTTTATTCCATCCATTGATTTTAATAAATCCCTTGTCCATACTTGAAAAAACCACGGATGACCTGCATAAAAATAAACTGTATTATTTTCTTCGAATGCTAATTTTCTAAGCCCATCAAATGCATTTTTATATGCTTGTGTTACTAATTCATCATTTATATTAATGTAATTACTTTGAATATTCTTTTTCTTTAAATCAATTAAATAGTTTGGTTTTATTTTATGATTTATTAAAAAATTTGACTTTTCAACTGAATCTATTAGTTTATCTGAGTAAGAAATGCTTAACTTTTTTGCTTTTATTGAGTTTAATCTAAAAACATAATAAATGTGTTTACTATTTCTTCTTTTATCATAATCATATTCTTTTTTAATCCATTCTCCATTCACTTCATCAATGTTTTTTATTCCTTTAAATGAGATATATTTTTTAAATTCTAATTCTTTTAGTTGATCTGTTTTATATTTTGAATACTCTATAATTAAACTGTTCTCTTTTTTTATTATATTATATATTCTTCCTTGTTTTGGATCATTGTATATCCTTCTAATGTCTAAATCTATTTTTATTTCATCATCTTTTTTTAGGTTTAGTTTTAATCCATTCTCAAATAAAGAATATTCAATTGAATTATTTTCATAGTTTTCTTTTATTTTATTATAGTCATTTTTTACTTCTATTAATTTTTGATCTAGACTAATTTTATCTAATAATTTTAGATATTTATGTTCTCTTTCAATCCAACCTTGAAAATTTGTTGAATCATTAGAGATTGTAATAAATCCACCATGCTTATTTGATAGAATAAAGTATCTCTGATAAGAATCTTTTAAATCTAGACCTGGATATTTGATTGCGGGGCTCATATTAATACTTTTTAATTTTATTATTTATATTTCTTTTGAACTTTATACTACTTTTGATCCAATTTCAATTTCTTTTTCTGGACTTACTAATACACAATTTTCTTCATCATCTGTCTCACTTGCTAAAAGCATTCCTTCTGATACCTCTCCACAAAATTTAGTGTTTTTTAGATTTGTAAGAATTACGACATTTTTTTCAATCAATTCATCTTTTTCATAGAAGTCAACAAGACTTGATATTGTTTGAATAGTATCTTCTTTTCCAATATCTACTTGTATTTTATATAGTTTGTCTGTGTCTGGAACTCTTTCTACTTTTACAATTTTTCCAACTCTCATATCTAACTTTTTAAAATCGTTAAATTCAATTTCATCCATTTTAATACACCTAATAATCTTAGAATAATATATTAATTTAAGGAATTTTCTACATTATATATAATATAGGAAGTTTTTATATTTTTTTATCTCAATCTTTATCACTCAATCTTTATCA